>CAYVGE010000302.1:0-4366 GCA_964450395.1 uncultured Actinomycetota bacterium | reverse complement strand
CGGCATCGTCCACGTGTCGGCGAAGGACCTCGGCACCGGCAAGGAGCAGTCGATGACCATCACCGGTCAGTCGGCGCTGCCCCGCGAGGACATCGACCGCATGGTCCGCGAGGCCGAACAGCACGCCGAGGAGGACCGCAAGCGTCGGGAGGAGGCCGAGGCCCGCAACACCGCCGACAACCTGCTGTACCAGACCGAGAAGCTGGTCAAGGACAACGACGAGAAGATCTCGGCGGAGCACAAGGCCAAGCTCGAGCAGACCCAGGGCCAGCTGCGCGAGGCGCTGAAGAGCGACGACATCCAGTCGGTCCGCAACGCCAGCGACGAGCTCATGCGGGTCAGCCAGGAGGTCGGCCAGGCCCTCTACGCCGCAGGCGCGGCGGACCAGGCCGGGCAGCAGACCACCGGCGGCTTCGCCGGCGGCGGCGAGGGCGCGACCGACGAGGACGTCGTCGACGCCGAGGTCGTCGACGAGGGTGACGACGAGGGGGCTGCGTGACCGACGCGCCACACGAACGCGACGACGCGCCGCCGGCGCCCGACGCGGGTGCGGCCGGTGCCACGCTGGAGCTGGTCGGCGTCGCGCAGCCGGCGCCGGCGCCGCCGCCGGCCGCGGCCGCCGAGGCCGACGCCGCCGAGCCGGGTGCTCCCGGCGACGAGCTGGCGGCACGCCTCGCCGCGCTCACCGAGGAGCGCGACACCTACCTCGACCACCTGCGACGCGAACGCGCGGAGTTCGAGAACTACCGCCGGCGCAGCATGCGTGAGCGCACCGAGGCCCTCGACCGGGGCGCCGAGGCGCTGATCACGCAGCTGCTCGGGGTGCTCGACAACTTCGGCTACGTGCTCGAGGCGGCCAAGGACTCCGACGACGGCGTCGCCAAGGGCGTGCGCATGGTCCACACGGAGCTGCGCGACGTCCTCGAGCGCGCCGGCCTCGAGGAGGTCCCCGGCGTCGACACCCCGTTCGACCCGACCATCCACGACGCCGTCATGCAGGTCGAGGGAGACCAGACCGAGGACGGTGAACCCAAGGTGGCGCAGGTGCTGCGCAGCGGCTACCGCTTCAAGGGGCGGGTGCTGCGCCCGGCATCGGTCGCCGTGACCCAGCAGTAGGAGATGCGGTGAGCCAGCGCGACTACGTCGAGAAGGACTACTACCGCGCCCTCGGGGTCTCCGAGGACGCGGAGCAGGCCGACATCGCCCGCGCGTACCGCAAGCTGGCGCGCGAGCTGCACCCCGACGCCAACCCGGGCGATCCCGGGGCGGAGACCCGCTTCAAGGAGGTCAGCGAGGCCTACTCGGTCCTGAGCAACGCCGAGAAGCGGGCCGAGTACGACCGCGTGCGCCAGCTGGTTGGCAGCGGGGCCTTCGCCGGGGGCTTCCCCGGCGGCGGGTTCCCGCCACCGGGCGGGCGTGGCTTCGGCAACGACGGTGCGCAGGCGTTCGACCTGTCCGACCTGCTCGGTGGGTTGTTCGGCTCGCAGGGCGGCGGTCCGCAGGCCGGTGGCCCGTTCGGGCGCCAGGCGGGCCGTCAGGCGGCCCGCGGCCGGGACGTCGAGACCGAGCTGACGCTGGCGTTCGCCGACGCCATGGCCGGGGTCACCACCACGCTGCGCGTCAACGGCAACGCCGTCTGTTCGACATGCGGCGGCTCCGGTGCCCGGCCGGGCACCAGCCCGCAGGTCTGCGACGTCTGCCGCGGCACGGGTGCGGTCGCCCGCAACCAGGGGATGTTCAGCTTCTCCGAGCCGTGCGAGAACTGCGGCGGCACGGGCCGGGTCATCCCCGACCCCTGCCCGACGTGCCACGGGTCCGGCGCCGAGCGACGCGCCCGCGACATCCGCGCCCGCATCCCGGCGGGCGTCAAGGACGGCGCGAGGATCCGGCTGAAGGGCAAGGGCGAGCCCGGCCCGCCCGGTGGCGAACCGGGCGACATGTTCGTCACCGTGCACGTCACGCCCCACGAGCTGTTCGAGCGCCGCGGCGACGACCTGCACCTCCGGCTGCCGGTCACGTTCGCCGAGGCGGCGATCGGGACCAGGGTGACCGTGCCGACGTTGGACGGCAGCGTGACGCTGAAGGTGCCGGCCGGCACCGAGTCGGGTCGCACCCTGCGCGTGCGCGGTCGGGGCGCGCCTCGACGGCGGGGCGGCAACGGTGACCTGCTGGTCACGGTCGAGGTCGCCGTGCCGCGCAAGCTGACGCGCACGCAGCGCAAGATGCTCGAGGACTTCGCCGCCACCGACGACACCGACGTCCGCGCGCACATCGAGCGGTACCTGACGGCCGAGCAGGCGTCATGACCGCGCCGTACGAGCGCCACGCTCAGCGCCCCGGCCCCGACGTCGCCGGGTCGCCACCGCGCTGTCGCGCCGCGTCGACGATCCGGGCGGCGTCCGGCGGTCTGATGGCATGACCCTCGACGCCGGTGTCTACATCATCTCGGTCGCGGCCGAGCTGGCCGGCGTGCACCCGCAGACCCTGCGTACCTACGAACGCAAGGGGCTGCTCGCCCCCAAGCGCACCGCCGGAGGCACCCGCCGCTACTCCGAGCGGGATGTCTCCAGGGTCCAGCTGATCCAGCAGCTGACCCAGGAGGAGGGCATCAACCTCGCCGGGGTGTTGCGGATCCTCGAGCTCGAGGACGAGATCGACCGCCTCGAGCGCCGCCTCGAGCGCTCCCAGCGAGAGGTCGAGCAGGTGCGCCTGGAGTCCGAGGGCGCGCTGCGGGAGGCCCGCCGGCGCACCTCGACCGAGCTGGTGCTGTACCGCCGGCACCAGATCGAGCGGCACCGCCGCAGCTGACCGGTGACGTACGCCTTGGCCGACGGGTCCGCCGACCGTGGGCCGACCGGTCGGGCCCTGCATGTCCCAGCGGCCATGCGGGTGACGGGTCGCTGACACTTTCCCCGGCTGTTGCACCGGATGGACACCCCGAGGGCCTCCGGCTGTGCGTAGGGTCGCCGCACCGCGTGGCACGGGAGGTGGCCGTGCCGTTCGCGCCGCGACGCAGACACCAGGGGGTCTGATCAGTGAAGCAGTGGATGCACGCCCGCCCGCTCCGTACGCTCGGCGTGCTCGCCGCGCTGAGCCTCGTGCTCACCGCGTGCGATCCGCAGGACGTGATGCGGCTGCTCGACGCCCAGCCGGTCGCCCGGGAGGCGCCGGCCGCGGCGAAGGCCGACCGGGAGGCGGACGGGGCTGACGCGCCCGAGGAGCAGGCGCCGGAGGACCATGGGGCGGCGGCTGACGAGGCCCCCGCCGACGACCGCGCGACGGCCCAGACCCACAAGAAGGCCCGGACCCACAAGCGGTCGGATGCGAAGGGCGAGGAGCAGGTCCAACGTCGCACGCGCCAGCGTCGCGAGCGGCAGGTGACGACCACCGAGGACGCACCGGCGGCGAAGCAGCGCTCGGGCGGGGGCGCCGCTGGCTCGGGTGGTGGTGGCGGTTCCGCCGATCTGTCGGGCGTCGAGCAGGCGGTCCACGACCGGCTCACCGGTACCCGCCGCAGCGCCGGGCTCACGGCGCTGTCACTGAGCGCCGAGATCTCGAAGGGCGCGAAGTCCTGGTCGTGCCAGATGGCGCAGAGCGGCAACTTCCGCCACGCCGACCTCGGTTCGGCGGGCGTCTCCGGCGAGAACATCGCCTGGGGCCAGCGGGGTGCGGCGGCGGTCCATGACGCGTGGATGACCTCGCCGGGGCACCGCGACAACCGGATGAGCTCCCGCTGGAGCGAGTACGGCGTCGGCGTGTGCAACGACAGCAACGGACGCCCGTACTACACCGAGCGCTTCCGCTGATCGGTCGGCCGGCGGCGGTCCCGCCCGCCGTCGGAGCACCGGCCGGCACGGTCCCGCGTTCCACGCGGGACCGTGTTCGTCGTTGGGGGCACACCGCGGTGGCACCGCGCCGGCACGTCGCGCCCGACGCGCGGCACCGCGGGTGGCCGGCCGGCCGGGGTCCTCCGGGTGTCCCGGGCCGGCCGGTGCATCGCCCACCACGTCAGGGCGATCCCCGCGGGCGGCCTACGCTGTGGTGAACTGCTCCTCCTCGGTCGAGCCGTGCATCGCCAGCGTCGAGGCGGCGCCGCCGCTGACCGTCTGCGCGATCCGGTCGAAGTAGCCGGCCCCGACCTCGCGCTGGTGGCGCGTGGCCGTGTAGCCCTCCGGCTCCAGCGCGAACTCGCGCTGCTGCAGCGCCACGTACGCGGTCATGTGGTCGGTGGCGTAGCCGCGGGCCAGCTCGAACATCGACGCGTTCAGGGCGTGGAAGCCCGCCAGCGTCACGAACTGGAAGCGGAAGCCCAGTTCGCCGATCTCCCGCTGGAAGCCCGCGATCTCCTCGTCGTCGAGGTGCGCCT
>CAYVGE010000301.1:2522-4372 GCA_964450395.1 uncultured Actinomycetota bacterium | reverse complement strand
ACCGACGACCTCGACCGCGTCGAACGCACCCTGTCGACCATCGGCTACCGCTACGTGCTCGACGATGCGCGGTGGACCCGCACGGCCGGTGCCGGCGACCCGATCGAGGTCGCCATGCGCTGGCGCAACGCCGGGCTGACCCGCGCGTACCCCGCGCTCGGCGTCGAGCCGCGGCTGCAGCTGCGGCTCGTCGATGGCGGCGGCGAGGTGGTGCACACGACCGCGGTCCTCGCCGACGTCAGTGGGTGGCTGCCGGGCGACGACCATGACGTCGAGGCGGCGCTGACCGTGCCCGATGACGTGCCCGCCGGCGACTACCGGGTCGACGTCGGGCTGCGCAACGCCGCGACGGATCGCCTGCTCTCCCTGCCGATGGCCGACGCCGGCGAGGATGGCTGGCTCCCGCTCGGTGCGGTGGCGGTCGGCGACGACCGTCAGTCGGGCTGATCGACGTCCCGCTTGTCCTCGATCTCCCAGGCGTGGTCGAGGACGTGCCAGGCGATGCGGCGCGCGGCGTAGCGGGCCGGCCAGCCGCGCTCGACGATCGGGGCGCCGCGACTGTTCGCGCGCAGCGCGTCGACGACCTCGGCGCGCACCGCCTCCTGACCGCCGGGCCCCGCGTACCGGGTCGGCGTGACCCGGACGCCGATGCTGCGCGCGTACGCGCGCTCGGACTCGACCACGTGCCGCACGATGTCGTCGCGGTCGCGGCCGCCGCCCCGGGGCCCCTTGCGCAGCACCGGCGGTGCGTCGGCCACCACGCGGTCGAACGTACGCCACGCCGCGCCGAGCAGGTCGACGTAGCGCTGCATGGTGGCGTCGTCGAGCGGCTCCGCGTCGACGTCGGGGATGGCATCGGGCACCCCGAAGTCGGTCGCGCCGGACCCGTCGACCCGCTCGACGACCTCGAGGTCGTCGACGGTCGTCGCCGCCGGGCACGCGACGCCGGCCTCGGCGGTCACGACGGCGTAGCGGTCGGCGTAGGCGGCCAGCGCGGCCAGCGCGGCGTCGGTGCCGCGCCCGGCCCGGCACCACCCCGGCCAGTCGACGGCGCAGGCGAACACCCGCCGGCTGCCCAGCTCGAGGTAGACGCGTTCGGTCATCGGGCCGCGGTGCCGGGATCGGTGCCATCCACCGGGTAAGTCCCGCCGCCGTCGACCGCGGCCGTCAGCACGCGGATCCGCGCCCGCGCCGCCAGGGCCCGCACCTCGTCACCGGGCAGCAGCAGGCGGTCGGCGATCTCGTCGATGGACAGGCCTGCGGCGACCATGCGCAGCACGACCTTGCCCGGCCCCTCCGGCACCGCGCGCAGCAGCTCCTCGACAGCCTCCCACGCGACGACGGTGTCGGCGGGGTCCTCGGCGCGCAGCTCGTGCATCGGAGCAAGCGTAGGTCCGGCGGGCGCCCAGCGCGAGCGCCGTGACCCAACGCTGTGGAAGCGCCCGGTTGGCGCGACGGCGGGCGGCGGGGCACCCTGAGCGGGTGGATGCCCGCCCCGAGCGTCTGATGCTGCTCGACGCACCGTCGATGTACTTCCGTGCGTACTTCGGGGTGCCGCCGTTGACGGCCGACGACGGGACGCCGGTCAACGCCGTCAAGGGCCTGCTGGAGTTCGTCGCCCACCTCGTGACGGTCCGTCGGCCGACGCACCTGGTGGCGTGCATGGACGCCGACTGGCGGCCGGCCTGGCGGGTCGCGGCCGTGCCGACCTACAAGGCGCACCGCGTCGCCGAGGTCGCCGTGGACGGCGACGGCGACATCGAGGTCGTGCCCGACCTGCTCACGCCGCAGGTGCCGCTGATCTGCGCGGCGCTCGACGCGCTGGGCATCGCGTGGGTGGGGGTGCCCGG
>CAYVGE010000301.1:0-2512 GCA_964450395.1 uncultured Actinomycetota bacterium | reverse complement strand
GACGTCATCGGCACGCTGGCCGCCCGTGCCACGCGCCCGGTCGACGTGGTCACCGGCGACCGCGACCTGTTCCAGACGATCGACGACGGACGCGATGTGCGGGTCCTCTACATCGCGAAGGGGGTCGGCCGGCACGAGGTGGTCGACGAGGCGGCCATCGCGGAGCGCTACCACATCCCGGGGCGCGCCTACGCGGACTACGCCCTCCTCCGCGGTGACCCCAGCGACGGCCTGCCCGGCGCGACCGGCATCGGCGAGAAGACCGCCGCCCACCTGATCGCGCGCCACGGCTCGCTTGCGGGGGTGCTGGCGGCCGCGGGCGACGCCACATCGGACCTGCGCCCGGCCGTGCGCCGCCGACTGCTCGAGTCCCGGCGGTACCTGATCACCGCCGAGCCCGTCGTGCGTGTCGCCACCGACGTCGTGGTGCCGCCGCTCGACGACCGCCTGCCGGCGTCGCCGGCCGATCCTGCGGCGCTGGTGGCGCTGGCGGACCGCCTCGGCCTGGACCGCACGTGCAACCGCGTGTTGACGGCGCTGGCCACCGTCGCCGGTGCCTGAGGCCCCGGACATCCGCACGTACGTACGTATCCCCGACCTCGAGCGGACGCCGGTGCGGCGGCGCACGCGTGCAGGCCTGAGCGGGCTCAGGTCGGATCGCGGCGCGCTGCGGACTTGCGGCCCGTCCGCAGCTTCGTGGTGACCTCGCGACGCACCAGCGGTGCCACCGAGACGCCGTGCCGGTCGAGGAAGCCGACGACGGCGTCCGGGTCCCACCGCACCAGCTCGCGCAGCGCCCACGACAGGGCCTTGACCACCATCGGGTCGCGGTCGGCCACGAGGAGCCCGCAGATCCGCAGCGTGCGCGGAGCGTCACCGCTGCCGCCGGCGGCGCGCAGGTTCAGGGGCACGGTCGAGACCAGCGCCGCGCGTCGCCACCAGCGGTCCGGCGCGCAGGCCCACCCCTCGACCGTCCCGTCGTCCAGCTGCCGCCGCTGCCACGCGATGCCCGCCAGGTGGCGCCCGAACGCGTCGACGTCACCCCAGCTGCACAGGTCCCGGCCCAGCCGCGTCACGGTCGCGTCGTCCAGCAGCGACCGCGCTCCGGGGTGGTGCTCGATCAGCTCGTAGGCGACCCAGCGGTGGGTCGCCAGCAGCGCCTCGGCGACGGCGAGCACGTCGACGCCCGCCCAGTCGCGCATCCGTGCCGACCACGCCCGGCGGACGGTCCGCACGGCGGCTGCCGTCGGATCGGGCAGCGCCGCGATCTGCAGGTCGATCGACGTCGAGGCGGTCGACGGATCGTGCGCGGGCACGCGGGTTCCCCTGGGTGGTTGGCGCAGGCTGCAGCTCCCAGCAGTCTCGGTCGAGGGCCTGCAACCGGCAAGCCGGCGGCGCGGCGGCCCCTGGCGAGGTTCCGCGCCGCGATCTGCCGCACCGGGTGGCGCCTGCCGGTGACGCTGTCATGATCTGTGCCGATGGAGCCGATCGCCGAGCACGACCTGATCCCCCGCGGCACGCAGCGCGGGCGCCTGCTGGCCCGTGGGATGCGCCGGCGCTGCCCCCGCTGCGGTGCCGGCGGGCTGTTCCCCAGCCTGCTGACCATCCATGATCCCTGTCCGCGCTGTGGCCTGGTCTTCGAGCGCGAGGAGGGGTACTGGCTGGGCGCGATGATCATGGCGTTCGTGATCATCGAGTCCGTGTTCGCGGTCGCCTTCGTCGCCACGATGGTCCTCACCTGGCCGGATGTGCCGTGGAACGCGCTGCTGGTCGTCGGCATCGCGGTCACCGCGGTCCTGCCGATCCTGATCTCGCCATGGACGCGCACGCTCTGGATGGCGGTCGACCGGGCCTTCCTGCCGGAGCCCGACCGTCCCGAGCCGCCGGTCGCCGGGACGGTCGTCGACCGCTGAGTCGCGGCGTGCCCGAGCGCGGTCATCCGCCGCCGCGTCGCGGGCGCGTGCACCCGCGTCTTCGTGGTGCCGGTGGCGGTGGCGGGGTGGGCTCCAGGCGGGTCCCATCGCGGCGACGGGCGAGCACGGTGCCGACCGGGAACCGTGCCGCGACGTCGAGCATGCCGGCCGCCAGCGCGTCGGCGACCGCGGCGACCTCGACCTCGACCCAGAGGCCACGGCGGAGCAGCGCCTCGTGGATGCTGTCGACGATGACCTCCCGCGGCACATCGATGTCGACCACCCGGGCGGCCGACGCGAGGTGCCCGCTCTCGATGCCGAGCACGTGGTCGGTCTCGCGGGCGCCGCCACGACCGTCGTGCCCGGTGCGGCGGACCGTCAGCGGCGTCGCCAGCTCGCCGTCGAGCGGTCCGCTCCCGTCCGCGTGACCGCACCCGTGCGTCGCGTCGATGACCACCAGCACCCGCATCGCCCACCCTCCGTGTCGAATGTGTGTTCGACGTCGACCCTAGGTGACGTGGCGGACCGTCGACCCGGCTGTCCACAGGTCCGTACGTGGTCGCCGTCGTCCGGGTCCTCGCGCGCACTGCCGGCATCGG
>CAYVGE010000300.1:0-4392 GCA_964450395.1 uncultured Actinomycetota bacterium | reverse complement strand
GGTCGATCCCGACGGGCGGGTCCTGCTGCGGGGCGACGTGCTCGCCGACGGCTACCGGACCGGGGACGGTGCGCTGGTGGACCTGCGCGACGCCGAGGGCTGGTTCCGCAGCCAGGACCTCGGGCGCTTCGACGACGGCAGGCTCGTCGTGACCGGCCGCGCCGACGACGTCATCGTCAGCGGCGGGGACGACGACGACACGGCCGCGCTGGCCGACCTGCTGCGCGGGCACCCGCAGATCGCGGACGTCGCGGTCGTCGGGGTCGACGACGCCGAGTGGGGACAGCGGGCGGTCGCCTGCGTCGTGCCCGCCGACGCCCGCAGGCCGCCCTCGCTCGCCGATCTGCGCGACCACGTCCGCCACCACGCCGACCCCGCGACAGGCCCCAGGCAGCTCGTGCTGGTCGCCGATCTGCCCCTGACCGGCCTGGGCAAGGTCGACCGCCACGCCCTCCGGGCCGCCGCCGCACGAACCTGATCCGGGCGCCCGCACCGCGTCGCGGCCGGGTCACCGACGCCGTGGCCGTCCGGGTGCACCGGTGGCCCGGCGGACCCGATCGGGCCTCGGGGCGCCTCCCGCCCACGGCTACCATCGGGCCATGCGCACCGACGACGCACCGCGCAGCTCGTCGCTCCGTCGGCTGACCCTGGCTGCGGTGATCACCAACATCGTGATCGTCATCACCGGTGGCGCGGTCCGCCTGACGGGCTCGGGGCTCGGCTGCCCCGAGTGGCCGACGTGCAACGCCGGCAGCGTCGTGCCGGTGCGCTCGGCCGAGATCGCCGCCTGGCACCAGGCGATCGAGTTCGGCAACCGGCTGCTCAGCTTCGTCGTCATCGCCGTCGCCGTCGCCGTGCTGATCGCCGTCCTCCGCACGCGCCCCCGCCGACCCGACCTGGTGCGCGTGGCCGTCCTCCTGCTGGTCGGCATCCTCGCCCAGGGGGTGCTCGGTGGCATCACCGTGCTGACGGGGCTGCACCCGCTGACGGTCGCGGCGCACTTCCTCCTGTCGATGGCGCTGATCGCCGCGGCGGTCGTGCTGCACCACCGGGCCGGTCACGAGCCGGGCCTGCGGCGTCCGACCGTCCGCCCGGAGCTGCGTACCCTGCAGCGCGTGCTCGTCGGGGTCGTGCTGGCGGTCCTCACGCTGGGCACGCTCGTCACCGCCACCGGACCCCACGCCGGGGACGCGAACACCCCTCGCCTGCCGCTGGATCCCCGGCTGACCGCCCAGTTCCACGCCGACGGGGTCTTCCTCCTGCTGGGCCTGGTGATCGCGCTCGGCTTCGCCCTGCGCGCGACCGACGGTCCGCCGCGCGTGCGGCGGGCGGTGACCACGCTGCTGGGCATCGCGCTCGCCCAGGGGGTGGTGGGGTACGTGCAGTACTTCACCGGCCTGCCCGAGATCCTGGTCGGCGTCCACCTGCTCGGGGCGTGCCTCGTGTGGGTGGCCACGATGGACGTATGGCTCTCGTCGACCGAGCGGGTCCCCCGCGCCGCCCCGAAGCCCACCGCACCGCCGCTGTGGGAGACCGGCATCCGCGGCACCTAGCCGGGACGCGACCCGCGACCGCCCCACCGCGCCCCTGATCCCGCCCTGGGTCGACTTGTCCACACCGGGCGCCCAAGATCACCCCACCGCGCCCCGCACCCCCGCCCCGGGTCGACTTGTCCACACCGGGCGCCCAAGATCACCCCACCGCGCCGCTGGGCCGCGCCGTGGACGCCGCACGACGACGGCCCCGCCGCGGGTGCGGCGGGGCCGTTCGTGCGGGGCCGGGACCGGGCGGATCCGCCCGGCCGTCGATCAGGTGTCGCGTCGTCGCGCGGTCACGCCGACCCCGAACAGGCCGAACAGCGCGGCGAACACGGCGCCGAACAGCGCGGGCGCACCGGCCGCGGTCGCCGCACCACCCCCGCCGGTGTCGACGCGGGTCGGGACGGGGATGTCGTCGTCGGCGTGGTCGTCGGCGTCGTCGGCGTGGTCGTCGGCGTCGTCGGACGCGCTGGTCTCGCAGTACTCACCCTCGAGCTGGCCGATGAGGGTCGGCAGCTGGTGCACGAGCTGCTCGCGCTGGGCGTCGCTGAGCTCCCGGTACTCCTTCGGCGGCGACGCCTCGAGGGCGGCCTCCACGTCGGCGACCAGGTCGCTGGTCGACCGGGACTCCAGCTCGGCGCACACGAGCGACTGCAGCTCGTCCCGCGACGCCGACCGCAGCTCGTCGGCCGGCACGCCCAGCTCCTCGGCCGCGACGTCGACGATCGGCTGATACTGGTCGGGCACCTTCGACAGCGGCGAGTCGTCCGACTCCTCCGCGGCCGCGACCCCGGGTGCGAACACCATGAGCACCAACGATGCAGCGACCAACATCCGTCCGAGACGGTTCACTCCACACACCCCCGCTACGCAGGTTCCAGTACGCCGACGTCTGGCAGTGTCGACCACATCCGCCGCGCCGGCAGTAGCCCCTGCCATATCGGCAGGACAGGGTCTGGTCGGCGACGGGACCGATTCGGTATCGTGGCATGGCGGAACCTCGCGCAGCCTGGTCCGACGGAACACGCGATGGGCCGGCTCCGCTGGACGCGACACCAGACGACACCCGAGAGGGGCGACGCCTTGGCGGACGAGCACCAGGTCCCACCGGCCACCGAGCAGAGCGACGACCGGATCAAGGGCCGGGCCTACGAGTCCAACTTCGCGCGCCTGCCCGAGCACGAGACCCACCCGCGCACCGAGCCCGGTGCAGGTCCCACCGGCTCGACCGCGACGTCGGGCCAGAACGGCCCGATCATCCTGATGGCCATCGGCGGGCTGATCGCGGCATCGGTCTTCGTGTTCCGCTCGCCCTGGGTGCTGGGGCTCGGCATCGTCATCTTCCTGGGTGCCGCCATCTGGACCGGGATCGCCAACCGGTCGCCGGGGACCATGGGCGGCATCGGCACGTCGAACGTCGAGCCCGACGACCGCGACGGTCACGGCTGACCAGCCACCCACGGGCGACCGTGACCGGCCGGGTCAGGTCGAGGTCGCGGCGGCGTAGACGATCACGTTCGAGCGGTAGCTGCGCCGCGCCCGGTCGAACTCGCCGCCGCACGTGATGAGCCGCAGCGCCGGCGCCGACGTGTCGTTCCAGATGCGCTCGACGGGCAGCTCGTCCTTGGGCTGCTGCTCCCGCCGCCGCACGACGAACGTCGACCGCGTGCCGTCAGCGTGCACCACCGTGACCTCGTCCCCCGAGCGCAGCTGGTCGAGCCGGTAGAACACGTCCGGACCGGCGACCGAGTCGACGTGGGCGGCGATGACGGCGGGGCCGGCGTCCCCCGGCCGGGGCCCCGGCGTGTACCAGCCGGCGTCGCCGAAGTCGGGCACCTCCATCGAGGCGTCCGGGTTCAGGCCGAGGCCGACGAGGTCCGCGTCGACGTCGATCGCGGGGATCACGACCCGGACGGGCCGTGCCGGCTCGGCGGGCGCGGCGGACGACGGCGCCCCGGAGGGCGGCGCCCCGGAGGGCGTGGCGGCCGAGGGGCCCTCGGAGGGCGTCGCGGGCTCGGTGGCCGCCGTGGCGATCGGCGTCAGCAGCTCGGTGGGCTCCGCCGAACGGTCGAGCACGAGCAGCAGCGCGACGCCGATGCACGCCCCGAGGGTCGCCGAGGCGGCGGCCATGGCCAACCTCGACATGCTGTTCCTCCCGCCGCACGCCACGAGCAGGACAACCGTAGCGTCCGGCCTCCGGTCGTCGCTGCCCTGCCGGCCACTGCCTGTCCGAGCCACACTTCACCGCAAGCGAACTATGGCATGACCGAAGTTAGATGCGCCCGCAGCTTGCCCGGTCATCGTCGTCCCGGCGCCGCCTCCTTCGCCGGTCGCATCGGTGATGGCAGACTTCGGTGATGCCAAACTTCGTCAACCGCGAACGGGAGCTGCGGTCGCTCGAGCGGGCCTGCAACGACGACGGCGGCATGGCCGTGGTGTCGGGCCGCCGGCGCGTCGGCAAGACCGCGCTGATCGACCGCTTCGCCGCGGAGCGCCGTGCCATCTTCCTGCCCGGCACCCGCGCGCCGGTCCGCGAGGCGCTGCGCCGGCTCGAGGACCGCATCCGCACCGTGCTGCCGCCGCAGCCCGGCGACCTGCTCGACCTGGGGCACCTCCCCAGCTGGGACGCCGCGCTCGGCTACCTGCTGGCCCGCGCCGCCGACGAGCCGCTGGTGCTCATCCTCGACGAGTTCCCCTACCTGTGCGAGGCCGACGCCACCCTGCCCAGCACCCTCCAGGCCCGCTGGGACCACCGGGGCGACAGCCACCTGTCGGTCGTGCTGGCCGGCAGCCACGTCGGCCTGGTCGAGGAGCTGGTCGCGGCCGACGCGCCCCTGTTCGGCCGCGCCGACGC
>CAYVGE010000299.1:1705-4412 GCA_964450395.1 uncultured Actinomycetota bacterium | reverse complement strand
CGCATTCGAGCACCGCACGCACCGCGCCGCCGGCGATCACCCCGGTACCGGGCGCGGCCGGCTTGAGCAGCACGCGCCCCGCGCCGCTGTGGCCGATGACGCCGTGCACGATCGTCTTCTGGATCATCGGGACCTTGAAGAAGTTCTTCTTCGCCTCCTCGACGCCCTTCTGGATCGCGGCCGGCACCTCCTTGGCCTTGCCGTAGCCGACGCCGACCGTGCCGTCGAGGTCGCCGACGACGACGAGCGCCGTGAAGGAGAAGCGGCGGCCACCACGGACCACCTTGGCGACGCGGTTGATCGCGACGACCTTCTCCTCGTAGGGACTGCGCTCCTCTTCACGTCCGCGTCCGCGGCCGCGGCCGCGGTTGCCTCCACCTGCTGCCATGTCTGTCTCCTCGGTCGGGCCGGGCGCCTGGGTGCGCCGTCCCTCGTGTTGCCGCTGGGTCGGTCTGTCCGGTGCCTACAGCTGGAGGCCGGCCTCGCGGGCGCCGTCGGCGACCGCGGCGACGCGGCCGTGGTAGCGGTTGCCACCGCGGTCGAAGACCACCGTCGAGATGCCCGCCTCGACGGCGCGCTGGCCGACCAGCTTGCCGACGCCCTTGGCGACGCCGATCTTGCCGTCGCCGTCGGCCGTCACGTCGTCGGCGGTCGACGCCGAGACCAGCGTGTGGCCGCGGTCGTCGTCGACGACCTGGGCGTAGATGCCCGCGTTGGACCGGAAGACGACCAGGCGCGGCTTGTCCGCGGTGCCGCGGATCCGCTGCCGCGTGCGGCGGTGCCGCCGCTCGCGGGCCTGCTGTCTGGTGGTGGTGCTCATCGTGTCGTCCCCTAGATGCCGGCGGCCTTGCCGGCCTTGCGGCGGATCTGCTCACCGGCGTAGCGGATGCCCTTGCCCTTGTAGGGCTCGGGCTTGCGGATCGCGCGGATGTCGGCGGCCACCTGGCCGACGACCTGCTTGCTGCGTCCCAGCACGGTGATCCGCGTCGGCGACGGGACCTCGAAGGTCACGCCCTCCGGTGCGGTCACGTGGACCGGGTGGCTGTAGCCGGCCTGGATGGTCAGCGCGGTGTCGCCCTGCGCCTGCGCGCGGTAGCCGACGCCGACGATCTCCAGCTGCTTGCGGTAGCCGTCGGTCACGCCGGTCACCATGTTGGCGATCAGCGACCGGGTCAGGCCGTGCAGGGACCGGTGGTCCCGGTGGTCACTGGCGCGGGTCACGACGACCTCGCCGTCGGTGATCTCGACCGTGATGCCCTCGGGCACGCGCTCGGACAGCTCGCCCCTGGGTCCCGTGACCGAGACCCTGCCGTCGGCCAGCGTGACGTCCACCCCGTCGGGGATGGGCACTGGCTCCTTGCCGATGCGACTCATTGGTTCGTCTTCCTTCGCTCTCCCGCCGCCCGCTACCAGACGTAGGCGATGATCTCGCCGCCGATGCCCTGCTGGCGGGCCTGGCGGTCGGTCATCAGTCCCGACGAGGTCGAGATGATGGCCGTGCCGAGGCCGCCGAGCACGCGGGGCACCTCGTGGCGCTTGGCGTAGACCCGCAGCCCCGGCTTGGAGATGCGGCGGACGCCGGTCAGGGCCCGCTCGCGGTCCCGGGTGTACTTGAGGGCGATCTTGAGGGTCGCCTGGGGGCTGGTGGGCTCCACGGCGTAGTCCCGAATGTAGCCCTCGCGCTTGAGGATGTCGGCCAGCGCGGCCTTCAACTTCGACGAGGGCATCTCGAGCTGCTCGCTGTACGCGGTGTTGGCGTTGCGGATGCGGGTCAGCATGTCCGCGACCGGGTCGGTCATCATCGGTGGTCCATCTCCTCGGGGTTCGGCGGCTCCGCCGCCGCTTCCCATCTGATCTCTACTGCTGCGTGGGGGCCTTCGCGTGGAGCGACTCGGGGTGGCCGAGCCCCGGGCGAGGGCGGGGCCCCCGCTGGAGCGGCAACGCGAAGGTCACCACGACGCCTTGCGCACGCCCGGGAGCTCCCCGGCGTGGGCGAGCTCGCGGAAGCACACACGGCACAGCATGAACTTGCGGAACACCGCGCGCGGTCGTCCGCAGCGGTTGCACCGCGTGTAGCCGCGCACGTCGAACTTCTGACGCCGCTTGGCCTTCGCGATCATCGACTTCTTGGCCATTCGGGTTGCTCCTGCCTAGCTCTGCCGGCCGCCGCCGGCGAACGGGAAGCCGTAGGCGTCGAGGAACGCCCGCGCCTGCTCGTCGGTCTCGGCGGTGGTAACGATCGTGATGTCCATCCCGCGGACGCGGTCGATGGAGTCGTAGTTGACCTCCGGGAAGATCAGCTGCTCGGTGACCCCGAAGGTGTAGTTGCCGCGCCCGTCGAAGCTGCGCGGCGACAGCCCGCGGAAGTCCCGGATGCGCGGCAGCGCGACGGCCAGCAGGCGGTCGAAGAAGTCCCACATCCGGTCGCCGCGCAGCGTCACCTTCGCACCGATGGGCATGCCCTGGCGCAGCTTGAAGCCCGCGATGGACTTGCGCGCCCGGGTGGTCAGCGGCTGCTGGCCGGTGATGGTGGCCAGGTCACGGACCGCGCCGTCGATCGCCTTGGGGTCGGCGACCGCGTCACCGACGCCCATGTTGACGACGATCTTGACCAGCGTGGGGAGGCTGAACTTGTTGGTCCGGCCGAACTTCTTCGCCAGTTCCGGGATGACCGTGGTCTGGTAGTGGTCGAGCAAACGAGCCATGA
>CAYVGE010000299.1:1408-1695 GCA_964450395.1 uncultured Actinomycetota bacterium | reverse complement strand
CCCATGTTGACGACGATCTTGACCAGCGTCGGCACCTGCATGACGTTGTCGAGCCCGAGCTGCTGCTGCAGCTGGGCGCGGACCTCGTCGTGGTACCGCTCCTTGAGGCGGGGCCGGTAGGCCGTGTCAGTCGTGCTCATGGTCTCGTCTTCCTACAGCTCGGCGTCGCACGCACGGCACACCCGCACGCGCACGCCGTCCACCACGCGGGTGCCCACGCGGGTCGGCTTGTCGCAGTCGTCACAGATCGGCATGACGTTGGACAGGTGCAGCGGCGCCTCCTCGGT
>CAYVGE010000299.1:0-1398 GCA_964450395.1 uncultured Actinomycetota bacterium | reverse complement strand
GACCCGGCGGTGCTTGGTCGCCATGTTGATGCCCTCGACCAGCACCTTGTCCCGGTCGGGCCACACCTGCAGGACGCGGCCGGTCTTGCCGCGGTCCTTGCCCGAGATCACCTGGACCTGGTCGTCGCGTCGTACCCGTTGCACCTAGATCACCTCCGGCGCGAGCGAGACGATCCGCATGAACCGGCGCTCACGCAGCTCGCGGCCGACGGGCCCGAAGATGCGGGTGCCCCGCGGCGCGCCCTGGTCGTTGATCAGCACGCACGCGTTGTCGTCGAAGCGGATGTACGAACCGTCACGGCGCCGCTTCTCCTTGCGCGTGCGCACGACGACGGCGCGGACGACGTCACCGCGCTTGACACCGGCGGCGGGCACGGCCTGCTTGACGGTCCCGACGATCTCGTCGCCGACCGACGCGTAGCGGCGGCCGGAGCCACCGAGCACGCGGATGCACAGCACCTCGCGTGCGCCGGTGTTGTCGGCCACCCGGAGCCTGCTCTCCTGCTGGATCATCTCGTCTTCTCTTCTTCCTTGGTCTTGCGCTCAAGTGACGTCGAGCCACGTGAAGCGACTCGGGGTGCCCGAGTCTCTGGCGAGGCGGGGTCCCTGCTGGAGCGGCAACGTGGGTCGACGTCACGCCACGGGGTCCCTGCGCGAGCCGAAGAGGCGAGCACCGGGCCGCGCCACGCGCTACTGCGCCCGCTCGATGACCTCGACCACGCGCCAGCGCTTGCGCTTGCTCAGCGGGCGCGTCTCGGCGAGCCGCACGCGGTCGCCGACGTTGACGTCGTTGGTCTCGTCGTGCGCGACCAGCTTCTCGGAGCGCTTGATGGTCTTGCGGTACAGCGGGTGGGTGGTCCGTCGCTGGATCTCCACCACGACCGTCTTGTCCATCGCGTTGCTGGTCACCACGCCCTGGCGGACCTTGCGCTCACCGCGCGTGCCCGCCGCGGGCACCGTTTCGCTCGTGCTCATGTCGTCTGTGCTCCTCGGGCCGCTATGCCTGCTCACGCGCGGCGGCCATCTCGCGTTCGCGCTGGACGGTCAGGACGCGCGCGATGTCCCGTCGCGCCTGCTTGAGCAGCATCGGGTTGTCGAGCTGCCCGGTCGCGAGCTGGAAGCGCAGGTTGAACAGCTCCTGCTTCAGCTCGTCGTGCTGCTCGGACAGCTCCACGTCGTTGAGCTCTCTCAGTTCGCCGACGTCCATCTCATTCACCATCCCGGGTCAGGAAGCGGCACTTCACCGGCAGCTTGTGCGCGGCGAGCCGCATGGCCTCGCGGGCCACGTCCTCGGGGACACCCGACAGCTCGAACATCACCCGGCCGGGCTTGACCACGGCGACCCAGCCCTCGGGCGAGCCCTTGCCGGAGCCCATCCGCGTCTCGGCCGGCTTCTTG
>CAYVGE010000298.1:0-4440 GCA_964450395.1 uncultured Actinomycetota bacterium | reverse complement strand
CGGGTACTCCTACCCCCGTAGGAGCCACTCACCGTAGGGCTGCTACACCACCTGCTGGGACCCTAACTCCGCCCTGCTCACCCGCCATGCGGCCGGTCGTGCGCACGATTCGTCTATCGCGTCGGCGCTCCAGTGAATTGCCGCGTAGCCGGGGCTGCCCTACCGCGACGTCCGCGGTCGTCGCGTTTGCGCAATCGTGTTGGTACCACGGTCAGTGAGTTCAGTCGTAGGCCCAACCGCCGGCACGCGCCGGTGTCGTACGATCGGCGTTGTCCGCTGTAGGTAGAGACTGCGGGAGTGGGTCGTGATCTCCGCGTCGGACCATGTGGTGCTCACGCTGCCATTCCACGGCACGTGGCTGGTGCGGAACAGCCCGGCGCGCCGCGTGCCGAGCCACGGCACCGACCTGTTCGCCACGACCTATGCCATTGACTTCGTAGCCGTTCGGGGAAGGCGTACGGCGACCACCCGGGACTGGCGGACGCTTCTCTCTACCGAGGCCGTGACGCGGTTCTTCGCGTTCGGTCAGCCGATCCTCGCGCCGGCGGACGGCAGGATCGTTGCGGTCCACGATGGCGAGCCAGACCACGTTGCTCGGCGTTCACGTTTCGCGCAGGTGCCATACGCGCTGACTCAGGCGGCTCGGGCTCGTGGCGGCGCTGGCGCGCTCGCGGGCAATCACGTGGTCGTTGAGCTACCGGATCATCGCGGTCATGTCGTGCTCGCACACCTGCGCGCAGGTTCGATCCGTGTCTGCGTGGGCGATCGGCTTCAGGTCGGCGAACAGGTGGGCGAGTGCGGCAACTCGGGTAACTCCACGCAGCCGCATGTGCATGTCCAGGTGATGGATGCTGTGGATCCGTTCACCGCGCACGGCCTGCCCATGTCGTTCTCGGACTACCGGGTCTGGCCTAGGTCGGGCCGCTCACCGGTCGTGATCCGGCAGGGCATCCCCGGCGAATCGGAGGTCGTCGAACCGCTGTGACGCGCCAATCCGGCCGGGGCTACATGAGGTGGCGCACGCGAGAGCCCGAACTTGGTTCATCCCCGACGTATCGGAGTCCGCGACGTCCCGTGTCAGCTTCCATTGGCGCTACCGAAGTCGTGCTCGAAGAGCTCGGCGGGAAGGGGAACGCCCTCGGCCGTGAGCGCGACCGACTTCGCCCTCGACTTCGGTTACTGATCAACCCGCGTTCGAGGCGGTCGAGGGCGCCCCGTTCAAGCTCTTCCAGGCACGCCAGCCGAACCTGTCCTTGAAGGCATTCAGGCGCAGCAGCGCGAGGACGACGTCATCGACCTTGTGTTCGTCGTTGTAATGGTCCATCGATCCCGCGTACCTGAAAGCGTCTGCTCGCCGAGGATCGCGTCGCGTCAGCGTACGCCAGTGAGCGTCGCCCTGATGGCGGCTGTCGGCGTGCTCGCTCGCCTTCGAGGTCCCTGACGGCGTGGCGTAGTCTCAGCCGGTCGGTCAACGCGTCGCCTGCCGCGACGGTCGGCGGCGAGATGGTCGGCGATGCCGGCACGTCCTTCGAGGCCCGACGCGACCTGGGCGACCGCTCCGGCAGGCCGCGCGAGCTCCAGCACGCGGTGGTGCGCCGCATCGGCTTGCGCCAGGTCAACAGTGCGTGGCTCCAGTCGACCGTCGCCCGCGCGGCGCCATCCGGTGAAGGCCTTCCGCCGCTGCCCCCCGAGGAAGGGCCTGCGACGGGGCACCCTCGCCGACCCTGGGCAGCGACCGTTGGCAGCGCGATGACGGTGTGGCGCGGGACCTTCGGCCCATCGACGCCTCGCACGAAAGACCCGGATGCGGGAGGGGCGTCGTGCTGGGCTGGGGCCGTGCAGATGGCGGTGTGACGGGGAGCATCGGAGCAGTCGTGAGCGGACGTTCAACCGCGATGACAGCGACGCCCACCGGCGGCGACGTCGGGGCGGCCGCGTACCGAGCGGTGATCGAGACCGTGGCGTTGGCGAAGTCGTTCGGTGACGTCGACGCCGTCCGCGGCGTGGACCTGTCGGTGCCGGCGCACTCGATCTTTGGGTTCCTGGGACCCAACGGGGCGGGCAAGACGACCACGATCAAGATGCTCGTCGGGCTGCTGCGCCCCACCGCCGGCGCCGCCACGGTGCTCGGGTTGGACGCCGTCGCTCAGTCGCTGCAGCTGCGCCGCCGCGTCGGGTTCCTGCCCCAGCAGCCGGTGTTCTACGACGACATGACCGCCCGCCAGACCCTGCGGTACGCGGGTGGCTTCTTCGCGATCGACGGCGCCGACCTGGACCGCCGGATCGGTGACGTGCTCGATGTCGTCGGGCTGGCCGGCCGCGCGGACCGGCCGGTGGCCGGCTTCTCCGGCGGGGAACGCCAACGTCTGGGGTTGGCGCAGGCGATACTGCACGACCCGGAGCTATTGATCCTCGACGAGCCCGCGGCGGGGCTGGACCCGCTGGGCCGCCGCGACGTGCTCGCCCTGCTCGAACGGCTCCGCGACCACGCGACGGTGCTGTACTCCACACACATCCTCGACGACGTCCAGCGCGTCTCGGACACCGTCGCGATCCTGCGCGACGGCAAGGTCATCGCCCAAGGGGCGATCGGGTCGCTGCTGACCGGCCAGGACGGCCCCACCTACCGGCTCGAGCTGACCGGCCGCACCGACCAGGTCGAGGCCGAGCTGCGCCGACAACCCTGGGTCACCGCGATCGAACGCGACGTCACGATGCACCGCACCGTGTGGCACGTCGGCGTCACCGACGAGCAGGCCGCCGACCAGCGGCTGCTGCGCACCGTCGTCGCCGACCCCGAGGTCACCGTCACCGCCTACGGGCGCCTCCAGCACGAGCTCGAGGACGTCTTCGTCGACCTCGTCGAGCAGGAGCAGCATCGATGACCGCCACCGCCCACGCCCACACCCCGACACGGCCCGCCGCGCGGTTCACCGCCGGGTTCGGCACCGTGTTCGCCCGCGAGTCGCGGCTGTGGTGGTCCACCCGCCGTTGGTGGATCCACACACTGCTGTGGACCAGCCTGCTCGTCGGGCTGCTGCTCGCGTTCCTGTGGATCGCCGAGCAGGCCCCACCCGGACCCGACGGGCAGCAGGTCACGGTGGGCGTCGCGCAGGTGTGGCCCCAGTACCTGCCGATCGCCGCACTGCTGACCACCGTCGGTGTGGTCGTGCTCACCCAAGGCGTCATGCTCGACGAACGCCGCACCGGGACGCTGCAGTGGGTGCTGACCAAACCGGTATCACGCACCGCGTTCGTGCTCGCCAAGATCGCCGCCCACACCATCGCAGTCCTGATCGCACTGATCGTCGTGCCCTGGACGGGCGTGTACGCGGTGCTGTCCACCCAGGTCGACGGCGTCTGGCCGGCGGGCCGCTTCCTGGCGGTCGCCGGCCTGATGGCGCTGCTGGTCGCCTTCACCGTCACGCTGACCGTCGCGCTCGGCACCGCGACGACCAACCGCGGGCTGGTCATCGGCGTCCCCATCGCGGCGGTCATGCTCTACGACGGCGTGCACACCCTCGCGCGCGACCTCGCCGGACAGCTGCCCTTCCCGTGGGAGACCACCACCGTCGCCGTGCAGCTCGCGGCCGGCGCACCGCTGGCGTCGGTGATCCCCATCCTCGCGACGCTCGCCTGGACCGCCGCGGCCGTCGTCGCCGCCTGCTGGAAGTTCGAACGCGACGAGATCTGACCACCCGACCGAACCGACGCACCATGACCACCACGAGGCATCCGCCCCACCAACGCCCCCGATCGGGGCTCGCGGCCGCCGCGCGACGCGCGGCGCCGTGGGGGTTCCCGATCGTCTACCTGGGGTGGGCGTACCTGTGGTGGAGCCCCATCCCGGGTTCGGGCACGTCGGTGTGGGCCGGCCGCAACCTCGTGCTGTTCCTGGTCGGCGGGGCGAGCCCGCTGCTCGCCGGGATCTGCCTGGCCTGGCTGACCGGCGGCGCCGCCCGCGTGCGCGACCTCGCGTACCGGCTTGCCGACGTCCGGCGGGTCCCCGCCCGGTGGTGGCTGGTCGTGCTGGCGTTCTGGCTGGTGTTCGACCTGGCGATGGGCGGCGCGGCCCTGCTGCTCGGCGTGACCGACCGCCCGTTCGACGTCGCCGTCGACGTGCTGACCGACCCGGCGACGCTAGCGTTCCAGCTGACCCTAGCGTTCGTATTCCCCGCCGTCGAGGAGGTCGGGCTGCGCGGCTACTGGCTGGACCGGCTCCAGGAGCGGTACAGCGTCACGACCGCCGGGCTGATCAACGGCGCCACCTGGGCGGTGTGGCACGCGCCGTTCGTCGCGTTCCCCGGCTACTACACGAACACGACCTTCGACCCGGACCTGTCGTGGTGGCTGCCGCTGATCATGCTCGACACGCTGCTGTTCGTGTGGGTCTACAACGGCACCGACCGCAGCATCCTCGCCGTCCTCGTGTTCCACGGG
>CAYVGE010000297.1:0-4461 GCA_964450395.1 uncultured Actinomycetota bacterium | reverse complement strand
CATCTCCTTGAGGTCGAGGCGGATCAGCGCCTCGTCCTCGGCGATCAGGACACGGACGGACTGGCCGTCACGCACGTCGTCGATCTCCAGGGCTCCACCATCCTTGCGCACGGTGCGCGGCTGCGCGTGGTCATGCGGACGCGAACGTCGCCGCAGGACGTCGCTCGGTGAGCCGTAAAGTCTACGTCACATCGACCGCGTCGCGACCCGGCGGCAGGGACCCGACCATGCCGTCCCGGTCGGCGGGGCGAGGCGCCGACGTGCCCGGGGCGGGATTCGAACCCGCACGCCCCGAAAGGCAATGGATTTTGAGTCCATCATGTCTGCCGTTCCATCACCCGGGCTCGCGGGGAAGAGCATACCGCCTCCCCCCGGGTGGACGCCCGGCCCACCGCTCCGGTGGGGCGCCACCGTGGTGGCAGCCGGTCAGGCGCGCAGGGACGGCTCGGGGGTCGACGGCGATGCGTGCGCACGAGGGCCAGCGACCATACTCCCTGGGACCGGCCGTCGACGACCGTGCCGCCGGCCGGTGGGGTGCGACCCGTCGACGGGGCGCCGGCCGACCACCTGCTGAAAGGGTCCACGATGCACGTCGCGATCACGGGAGCCACCGGCCTGATCGGCGGCGAGCTGTCGTCGGTCCTGCGTGCCGATGGCCACCGGGTGACGGGCGTCACCCGCTCCGAGCCCGGGCCCGACCAGATCCAGTGGTCGCCGCGCGAGGGTCGACTGGATCCTGCGGCCCTGCGCGATGTGGACGCCGTCGTGCACCTCGCCGGCGAGCCGATCGGCTTCTCCTCGTGGTCGCCGCGGGCGATCGCCGACGCCCGCTGGACACCGGAGACCAAGCGCCGGCTGCTCGACAGCCGCGTGCAGGGCACGACGCTGATCGCCCGGACGCTGGCGGAGATGGACGACGGCCCACGCGTCCTCGTGTCGGCGTCGGCGATCGGATGGTACGGCGACCGCGGCGACGAGGTGCTCACCGAGGCCAGCACGTCGGGCTCGCTGTTCCTGTCGGAGCTGTGCCGGCAGTGGGAGGCCAGCGCGCAGCCCGCCCGCGACGCCGGCCTGCGGGTGGTGCACCCGCGCATCGGGATCGTGCAGAGCCCTCGGGACGGCGCCCTGCAGCGGTCACTGCCGCTGTTCCGCCTGGGCCTGGGCGGGCCGTTCGGGTCGGGCAGCCAGTGGTGGAGCTGGGTGATGCTGGAGGACCTGATCGGCGTGCTGCGCCACGCGGTGCTCGACGACGGCGTATCCGGACCGGTCAACGTGACCGCGCCCACCCCGGTCACCAACCGCGAGTGGACCAGGACCCTGGGGCGGGTGCTCGGACGCCCGGCCGTCCTACCGGTCCCCCGCCTCGGGCCCCGGCTGGTCTTCGGCGAGCTGGCCGACGAGCTGATCTACGTCAGCGCGAAGGTCCTGCCGGAGGCGACGTTGGCCAGCGGGTACCGCTACCGCTTCACCGACCTCGAGGCCGGGTTACGCTCGGTCCTCTAGCGCCCATCCCGCAGGAGGCAGCACGCACCATGGACGATCGCCCGGTCATCATCGTCGGCGCGGGGCTCGCCGGGCTGCGCTGCGCGGGCGTGCTGGAGCAGCGCGGCGTGCCGTGGCTGCTGCTCGAGGCGCAGGACGGCCCGGGCGGTCGGGTGCGGACCGACTACGTCGACGGGTTCCAGCTGGACCGCGGCTTCCAGGTGCTGCTGACCGCCTACCCCGAGGCGCAGGCGGCGCTCGACTACGACGCGCTGGACCTGCGGGCGTTCGAGCCGGGTGCGATGGTCAAGGTGGCGGAGGGCTTCCGCCGCGTCAGCGACCCCCTGCGCCGCCCGACGCAGGCGCCGGCGACGGTGCGCGCGCCGATCGGCGGGCTCGGCGACAAGGTGCGGGTCGCCCGGCTGCGGCGCCGGCTGCGGCGCATGCCGCTCGACGAGCTGTGGAGCCGCCCCGAGCGGACCACCCGCGAGGTGCTCGACGACCTGGGCTTCGGATCGACGATCGTCGAACGCTTCTGGCGGCCGCTGCTGGCGGGCATCCAGCTCGACGACAGCCTGTCGACGTCGAGCCGCATGTTCGAGTTCGTCGTCAAGATGCTCGCCAGCGGCGACAACGCGCTGCCCGCCGCGGGCATCCAGGCCATCCCCGACCAGCTGGCCGCCGGCCTGACGCCCGGGCGCATCCGCTACGGCACCACCGTGGTCGCCGTGGACGCCGGTGGGGTCTGGCTCGAGGACGGTGAGCTGGTCCGCGGCAGCCACGTCGTGGTCGCGACCGACGGCCCGACCGCCAGCCGCCTCGTGCCCGCGGTCGAGGCGCCGGCGTCCAACCGGGTGGGGTGCCTGTACTTCGCCGCGGAGCGCCCACCGCTGGACGAGCCGATCCTGGTGCTCAACGGCGAGGGCACCGGTGTCGTCAACAACCTGTGCGTGCCCAGCGTCGTCGCACCGGGCTACGCCCCGGCAGGGGTCAGCCTCGTGTCGGTGTCGGTCCTGCACGGCCCGCCGGACACCGACGCGCTGGAGGCCGCCGTGCGCCACCAGCTGCGCCGGTGGTTCGGCCGGCGCGTCGACACATGGCGGTTGCTGCGGCGGTACCACATCGCCCACGCGCAGCCGCGGCAGCACCCGCCGGCGCTCGCCGTCCCGCAGCGGCCCGTGCAGCTCGACGACGGCATCCTGTGCTGCGGCGACCACCGCGACAACGCCTCGATCAACGGCGCGCTGGCCTCGGGGGCCCGGGCCGCCGGCGCGGTGGCCGCCGCGTTCGCGACGGCGTGAGCTGCCCCGTGGGCAGGGCGATGGCCGGGTCCGCCCGACCTGCGCATCTCCCCCGACCCCGAGGGTTCGGACCTGTACGACCGGCCTGCTGACGGGCGCACGGACGATGGTGCAGGCTCTACGGCCGACCCGTTCGCCATGGAGGGCTCACATGCGCAGCGTCGCGCTGACCCGCAAGCACACCCGTGTCCTGGCAGCCGTGGCCGCCGTCGAGGCGGCACGGGAGACGCCGTCGCTGGCGACGATCGCCGCGCGCGTGCCGCTGCGCCCCGACCTGGTCGAGGTCGTCGTGACCGACCTGTCGCTGCGCGGGCTGCTGACCTGCTCTGGGGAGTTCCCGGTCGACGACGACCCGCGACTGCCCGGACCGGAGTTCCGGGTGACCGGGGCCGGGCGGCAGGCGCTGTCGGTCGAGGCGATCCCCACGACCTGAGACCGCCGGGCGCCGCTCAGCCGGCGTAGCCGCGCCGGCACCCCTGGGCGAGGTCGCGCACCAGCGCCCCCACCGCCTCGGGGCCGCCGTCGGTCACCGCCCGCACGGCGGCCGACCCGACGATGACCCCGTCGGCGAACCCGGCGACCGCCTCGGCGTGCCCGGCCGTCGACACGCCGATGCCGACGCACACCGGGTGGTCGGTCACGGCCCGCAGGCGCTCGACCAGCGGGCGGGCGCGCTCCGAGAGCGACTCGCGGGTGCCGGTGACACCCAGCGTCGACGTCGCGTAGACGAACCCGGTGCTAGCCGCGGCGGCGTCGGCGAGGTGCTCGTCGTTCGAGGTCGACGCCACCAGGAACACGCTGGCCAGCCCCGCCCCGCCCGCGACCTCGAGCCACGGGGCGCTCTCGGCGACCGGCAGATCGGGGATGATGGCGCCGGCCAGCCCCGCATCGGCGGCGGCGCGTGCGAAGCCCGCCAGGCCGTCCGCCGCGCCGTAGTGCCAGCAGATGTTGTAGTAGGTCATGACCAGCGCGGGCACTTCGACCTCGCGGGTCAGCCGGGCGCACATGGCCAGGTCGTCGCGGGGTGTGTAGCCGGCGTCCATGGCGACCTGGTTGGCCTGCTGGATGACCGGCCCGTCCATCAACGGGTCCGAGTAGGGGAACCCCACCTCCAGCAGGTCGGCGCCCGCCTCGGCCGCGGCCCGCAGGCACGCGCGTGAGGTGTCCATGTCGGGGTAGCCGGCCGGCAGGTAGACGATCAGCGCGGCGCGGCCGTCGGCGTTGGCCTTGCGGATCGCGTCGCCGACTGCGCTCATCCCTGCTCACCAGCCGTGCTCGAGGTGTCCGCTGGCGCCCGAGCGCCGTCGGACGCCGCGGCGGAGGACCTTGGAGGGTGGGCGCGTGAGCGGTCCGGAGCCGCAGCATCCGGCCCCGTGTCATCGGCGGGCGTTGCCATCTCGAGCACGTGCGACACCTCGTCGACGTCCTTGTCGCCGCGCCCCGACAGGTTGACCACGACGATGCCGTCAGGTCCCAGCCCGCGGGCGACCTCGAGGGCGGGGACGATCGCGTGGGCCGACTCGAGCGCCGGGATGATGCCCTCCAGCTCGCACAGCAGCCGGAAGCCCTCCAGCGCCTGCACGTCGGTCGCCGCCCGGTACTCGGCCCGGCCGGTGTCGCGCAGCCAGGCGTGCTCGGGCCCGACGCCCGGGTAGTCCAGGCCGGCCGAGATCGAGTG
>CAYVGE010000296.1:0-4468 GCA_964450395.1 uncultured Actinomycetota bacterium | reverse complement strand
TGAGGAAGTAGCTCTTGGCGTCGTCGCGCCCCTCCTTCTCCGCGACGCGCTTGGCCAGCGAGTTGGCGACCGCCTTGGCGATCATCGTCTTGCCGCAGCCGGGCGGCCCGTACAGCAGGATGCCCTTGGGCGGCTTGAGCTCGTGCTCGACGAACAGGTCGGCGTGCAGGAACGGCAGCTCGACGGCGTCGCGGATCGCCTCGATCTGCGAGCCCAGCCCGCCGATGTCGGTGTAGGCGATGTCGGGCACCTCTTCGAGGACGAGCTCCTCGACCTCGGGCCGCGGCAGCCGCTCCAGCGCGTAGCCCGAGCGCGGCTCGACCAGCAGGGAGTCCCCCGCCCGCAGCCGCGTCGCGCCGAGCGGCTCGGCGGCGCGCACCACCTGCTCGTCGTCGGTGTGGTTGACGACCAGCAGCCGACCCTCGCCCAGGTGCTCCTTGAGCGTCATCACCTCGCCGACGACTTCGAATGCGGCCGCCTCCACGATGTTGAGCGCCTCGTTGAGCACGACCTCGCGTCCGGGCGCGAGGACGTCACGGTCGACCTCGGGGCCGAGCTGCACGCGCAGCTTGCGGCCGTTGGAGAAGATCTCGGCGACGTCCTCGTCGAGCTCGCGCAGGAACACGCCGAAGGTCGACGGCGGAGCCGACAGCTTCTCGACCTGCTCCTTGAGCGCGACGATCTGCTCGCGGGCCTCGCGCAGGGTCTCAGCCAGGCGGGCGTTCTTGCCCGACAGCGTGCTGACCTGCGCCCGCGCCTCGACGAGGCGCTCCTCGATCCTGCGGACGCTCGACGGCGAGTGCTCGAGGCGACGGCGCAGCAGGGTCGCCTCGTCCTGCAGCTCAGCCAGCTCTGCTCGGAGCGTCCGGATCTCAGCTTCGTGGTCTCGCATCACCGGTCTCCTGCTCGTGGCGCCAACCAGGGGTCCAGTTCTCCCAGCGGGCTGCCGAGTATAGGTCGGTTCATGGCTGCGACCTCGGGTCCGACCCCTCCCCGACCGCTGTCGGAGGCGCCGTCGGCAGCCGTCGGACGGTCGTCAGGAACGCCGTGTGCGCGACCATCCGGTGCGCCGGCCGGACCGACAGCCCGGCGACGTTCCAATGGCGCACGAGCGCCTCGACGGTGTCGGCGGTCCCCCACCGGTCGTCGTCGGCGAGCGCCTCGTGCAGGCGCATGATCTGGGGCACCGTAGGGGTGTACGCGCACAGCAGGCCGCCCGGATGCAGCGCTACCGCGGCGGCCTTGAGCACCTCCCAGGGCTCGAGCAGGTCGAGCACGACCCGGTGGCAGTTGACGTCGGTCAGCCCGACCGTGACGTCGCCGCGGTGCAGCGTCCAGTTGCCGGGCACCCCTCCGCGGCGGCGCGCGACGGTGCGCTCGGCGACGTCGGCGTGGTCGTCGCGCAGCTCGAAGCTGACGACCCGCCCGGCTTCGCCGACGGCGTCGAGCAGGGCGCAGGTCAGCGCGCCCGAGCCGGCACCGGCCTCGACGACCGTCATGCCCGGCCGGATGTCGGTCAGCCCGACGATCAGCGCCTGGTCCTTGGGGTACACGACCTGGGCGCCACGGGGCGCCTTGACCGTCCAGTCGGCTGCGGTCGGACGGAACACGCGCAGCTGGGTGTTCTTGGCGCTGCGGACCAGGCTGCCCTCGGCCCGGCCGATGATGTCGTCGTGGGCGACGGCACCACCGTGGTAGTGGAACTCGCCGCCGTCGGCCAGGTCCACGAGGTACCGGCGCTGCTTGCGGTCGACCAGCATGACCGTCTCGCCCGCACCCAACGGTGTGGGGTCCCCGGCGAAGCGTGGTGTTGTCATGGTGCCGTCCCCGAGGCTACCCGCCGATCCTCGGACCGCTGCGCCGCGAGCACCCGGTCACGGGTCCGGCAGAACGCGCACAGCGGCGTGCGCGCCGGGTCGGACACGCCGGTGGGCTGCCCGCAGCGTCCGCACGCGACGACCTGCTGACCGTCGGCCCCCTCGGCCGGGAAGTGCTCGTCGCGCACCCGCTCGAGGTAGCTGAACAGGAACGCCGCCTTGGTCCCCGGCGAGTGGCGTTCCAGGTCGTTGAGCGCCTCCTTGTAGCGCAGCACGGTGTTGCCGGCGACCATCGGGCACTCCTCGACGACGTAGTCGAGGCCCGTGATGACGCAGTAGGCGGCGGTCTCGCGCTCGCTCAGCCGGTACAGCGGCTTGATCTTGCGGGCCATGCCGTCGCGGGCCGGCAGGCACGGGCGCTGGCGGGACAGCATCGGCGTCTGCCAGCGCAGCACGTTGCCGAGCAGCGTGGCGGCCTCGTCGTCGAGGTTGTGGCCCGTGGCCATCACCCCGTAGCCGTGATCGACGGCGGCGCGGTTGAAGACGTAGCGCTTGCTCAGCCCGCAGACACCGCACGACGACCGCCGGCGCAGCGCGGTCGCGGCGGGGATGTCGAAGCCGTGGTCGGCCTCGAGGTCGACCGTGTGCAGGGTGGCGCCCCGACGCTCGGCGAAGGCCGCGACGAGCCGTCCGGAGCGGTCCGAGTAGCCGCCGATGCCGAGGCCGACGTACAGCCCGTCGACCCGGTAGCCCATGTCGAGCAGGAGGTCCCACAGGGCCAGCGAGTCCTTGCCACCGCTGACCGCGACCAGCACCCGTTCGTCGTAGGACAGCATCGCGTACCGGTCGATGGCGGTGCGCACCTGGGTGCGGACGTGGTCGACGAAGTGCTCGCCGCAGTAGGCCGCGCGGTGGCGGGCGACCTCGATCACCGCGGTGCGCTCGCACGCGTGGCACCGCGCCGGCCCGGCGCCGCCGGAGATCACCGCCCGCACCTCGACCTCATCGTCGTCGGCCAGCACGTGGTCCTTGGTGACGAGCTCACCGCCGCGGATGACGAGCACCGTCTCGGGATCGATGTCCAGGCCGGCGAGCATCGCGGAGACGGTCGTCGGCCCGGCGACGTCCGCTTCGCGTTCGGGGTTGCGCAGCTTCACCTTCATCGAGTGTTCGAGGCTAGCGTTCACCGTCTGCGATTCTGCAGCACAATGGTTACATGCAGATCACAGCCACGTTCGAGTCTCTCGCACTGAAGGAGTGGGGGGCGGTCGTCCACGCCCTGCTCGACGGCCGCCAGTCGGTCCTGCTGCGCAAGGGTGGGATCCGCGAGAAGCGGTTCGACGTCGCCAGCGACCGCTTCGTGCTGTTCCCGACCGTCGCGCACGCCCACGGCGAGCGGGTCCGGCCCGGCCACGAGGACGTGCTGGCCGCCGGTGCCGCCGACATCGACGAGGACGCGGGCACCTTCGTGGTGCGCGCCGGCGTCGAGCTGGTCGACGTCGTGCCGACCGACGACGCCGACGCGTTGGCCGCCCTCACCGACCTGCACATCTGGCGCCCCGAGCACATCGCGGAGCGCCTGGCGTTCCGCCCGAGGCACGAGCTCCAGGTGCTGGTCGTGAGGGCGATCGCGCTGCCCGAACCGGTCACCGTCACGCGCACGCCGGCCTACGGCGGGTGCAGCTCGTGGGTCGACCTGCCCGTGGGCTGGGACGGCCGGGGCATGCCCGCCCGCGCCGACGCCGAGCTCGCCGAGGTCGCCGAGCGGGTGCGGGGCGCGCTGACCTGAGGCGCCGGGGCACCTCGGCCTCCCACGCTCCGCTTGGCCGCGGCCCGCGCCCCGACCCCGAGCGCACCGGATCCGATCGAGCGCACCGCATGCGCGCGAACGTGCCCTGCGCAGCCGACGTTCGCACGCGATCCGTGCGCTCGACGGCGGCCCGCACGTTCGCGGGCGGCCAGGTCAGTCCAGCAGCACCCAGGCGACCCACACCAGGGCCATCGAGAAGCCTGCGGCGAACTCGGCGACCAGGCCCGCACCGAAGCCCTTGACCACGGCGACCGTCGAGCGCACCGCGCCGTCGAGGTCGGCGGTCTGGCGGTACTGCGCCAGCAGCACGCCGGCGCACGCGCCCAGCGGGAAGCCGATCACCGGCACGACGAAGAACCCGACCAGGCCCAGGACGCCGGCGAACACCCGGGTGCTGCGCGACGCGCCCGCACCGCGGCCGGCGCGGTCGGGCAGCAGGATCGACGCCACGATCCCGAGCCCGGCGAGCACGGTGATGACCGCCATCGCGGTCCAGCCGACCCCACCGAAGTCGGTGAGGAAGCCGTAGAGCAGCGCGGCGCCCCAGATGATCGGCAGGCCGGGCAGGAAGGGCAGGATCACGCCGGCCAGCCCGACCGCCATCAGCAGGGCGACGACGAAGGTCTCCACGATGCCCTCTCGACCGGCGGCGGACGGTGCTCTCGCCAGCGTGCCACACGGGCGCGCGCTGCACCGTGCGGGCGCGCTGACAGCCCCCCGGCCCGCGTGGCATACTGCGCCTTCCACCCCATCCCTGTCGGCGTGGCGGAACAGGCAGACGCGCATGGTTGAGGGCCATGTGGACTTCGGTCCTTGGGGGTTCAAGTCCCCCCGCCGACAC
>CAYVGE010000295.1:0-4537 GCA_964450395.1 uncultured Actinomycetota bacterium | reverse complement strand
GGGCCACTGCGAGGTGCACGAGCGCTTCACCGCCGAGGAGCTGCGGGCCTACCGCAGCGCCTGGGGCGGGGAGCTACAGATCCTGGCGCACCCCGAGTGCCCACCGGAGGTGCTGGCCGAGGCCGACTTCGTGGGGTCGACGTCCGGCATGATCCGCCACGTCGGGGAGGCGAAGCCGACCCGCGTGGTCATGGTGACCGAGTGCTCGATGAGCGACAACGTCGCCGGCGAACATCCAGAGGTCGACTTCATCCGACCGTGCAACCTGTGCCCGCACATGAAGCGGATCACGCTCGAGGGCATCGCCGACGCGCTGGAGCACCTGCAGCACCCGGTGACCGTCCCCGACGAGCTGGCCGGCCGCGCCCGCCGCGCGGTCGAGGCGATGCTCGCAGCCAGCTGATGCGCCCCGCACAGGTCGACGTCGTCGACCCCGCGGACGTCGTGGTGGTGGGATCCGGTGCAGCCGGCCTGTCGACCGCGCTGCACGCCGACGGCGCCCACGTGACGCTGCTGACCGCCGACCGGGTCGGCACCGGCAGCGCCAGCGCGGCCGCGCAGGGCGGCCTGGCGGCCGCAGTCGGCGCCACCGACTCGCCCGACGCGCACGCCGCCGACACCCTGGCCGTCGGCTGGGGCGCCAACGACCGCGACGTCGTCGCGCTGCTGACAGCCGCCGCGCCCGCGACCGTCCGCTGGCTCGACGGGCTCGGCACCCGCTTCGAGCGCACCGGCACCGGCTGGGCCCTCGGCCGCGAGGCCGGGCACAGCCGGGACCGCATCCTGCACGCCAACGGCGATGCGACCGGGCGCGAGATCACCCGGGCGCTGACGGCCGCGGCGCTGGCGGCGCCACACGTCACCGTGCGCACCGGCATGGTCGCCGTCGCACTGCTGGTCGACGGTGGCCGGGTCGTGGGGGTGTTGGCGGCGCACCGCGACGACGGCGGCCTGCTGGCCCTGCCCGCGGGCGCCGTCGTGCTGGCGACCGGTGGCGCCGCGGGCGCGTGGCGGCACACGACCAACCCCGGGGCATCCCGCGGCAGCGGGCTGGTGCTGGCGGCGGACGCCGGCGCGGAGCTGGCCGACCTGCAGTACGTGCAGTTCCACCCGACCGCGCTCGACTGCGCCGCCGATCCACTGCCGTTGCTGACCGAGGCGCTGCGCGGCGCCGGCGCGACCGTCGTCGACGCCGCGGGCCGGCGGTTCCTGCCCGACGTGCACCCCGACGCCGAGCTCGCACCCCGCGACGTGGTGGCCCGGGCGATCTGGGAGCGGCGCGCCGACGGGCAGCGGGTGCTGCTCGACCTGCGCCGCATCGACGACCTCGCGCAGCACTTCCCCACCGCCGTGGCGTCGTGCCGGCGACACGGCATCGACCCGACGGCCGAGCCGGTGCCCGTGACCCCCGCCGCGCACTACCACATGGGTGGCGTGGCGGTGGACCACGCCGGCCGCACCACGGTGCCCGGCCTGTGGGCCGCGGGCGAGGTCGCCTGCACCGGCGCGCACGGCGCGAACCGGTTGGCCAGCAACTCGCTGCTCGAGGCGCTCGTGTTCGGGCAGCGGATCGGGCGGTCGGTCCCACGCACCGCACCGGCCGACGCCGCCGCGCTCCACCGGGCCCTCGCGGCGATCGACGAGCGCCTGGTCGTCGCACCGGACCCTGCGGCGGTGACCGCGGTCCGCGGCGTGCTGACCCGCGACGTCGGGGTCCTGCGCACGGGCGATGGCCTGCACCGCGCCCTGGCGGCGTTGACGCCGCTGGCCGCACCGGCGGCGGGCGGGAGCCTCGCGGCGCTGGCGCGCATGATCGCGACGGCCGCCCTCGCGCACCGCGAGCGGCGCGGCGCGCACTGGCGGGCCGACGGGACCGAGCCGCTGCCGGCCGCCCCGCGGGTGGTCGTCAGCGCCCCGGGCCGACGCGCGCCGACGGTCACGGTCGACGATCGCGACGCCGTCCCGGCGGGTGCACCGTGATCCGGTTGAGCCCCCTGCGCCCGGTCCAGTACCTCGACGTGCTGCGGACAGCCCTGGCCGAGGACCTCGGCACGGCGGGTGACCTGACGACCGACGCGATCGTCGACGCCGCGGCGACCGCGGAGGCGGCGCTCGTCGCCCGTCAGCCGGGTCGGGTCGCCGGCGTCGACGTCGTGGCCGCAACGTTCGCGCTGGTCGACCCGGACGTCGAGGTGGCCCCCGTCCTGGCCGACGGCGACGACGTGGCGGCGGGTGCCACGCTGGCGACGGTGCGGGGCCCGGCGCGGGCGATCCTGACCGGCGAGCGCGTCGCGCTGAACGTCCTCGGCCGGCTGTGCGGCATCGCCACGGCCACCGCCCGGCTGGTCGCGGCCGTCGGCGACCACCCGGCGCGCATCACCGCGACCCGCAAGACCACGCCGGGCCTGCGGGCACTGGAACGCTACGCCGTGCGCGCCGGTGGCGGCGCGGACCACCGCTTCGGGCTCGGCGACGGCGTGTTGATCAAGGACAACCACGTGGCGGTCGCCGGCGGCATCACGCCGGCGGTCGCCCGCGCCCGCGGGCGGGCCGGCCACATGGTGCGCCTCGAGGTGGAGGTCGACACGCTCGAACAGCTCGACGAGGCGCTCGCGCTGGGCGTCGACGCGGTCCTGCTCGACAACATGGCGCCGGCGACCCTGGCCGAGGCCGTCCGCCGCGTCGGGGACCGCGCGACCACCGAGGCGTCCGGTGGCATCACGGAGCGCACGGTCGCGGCGGTTGCCGCGACCGGGGTCGACCTCATCTCGGTCGGGTGGCTGACGCACAGCGCCCCGGCGCTCGACGTCGGCCTGGACCTCGCGTCCCTCGGCTGACGCCCACGCACGCCGCGGGCCGCGCACGGCCCGAGCCGCGCGAAGCCCCGCCCGTGGCCCCGCGTCAGCCGTCGTCGAGCGTTGTGTGCACCTCGATCTGCCCGTCGAGGGTGCGATGGACCGGGCAGCGTTCGGCGATGTCGCGCAGGCGCTCGCGCTGCGCGTCGTCGAGGTCGCCGGTGAGGACCAACGTCTGGTCGAACCGGTCGATCCGGCCCGACGTGTGCTCGCAGTCGCGGCAGTCGTCGGCGTGCACCCGGTCGTGGGTGACGGTCGCCTCGACCGACGCCAGCGGCAGGCCCTTGTGGTCGGCGTACATGCGGATCGTCATGGCGGTGCAGGCCGCCAGCGCGGCGCCCAGCAGGTCGTAGGGCGTCGGCCCCTCCTCGCTGCCGCCGACCGTGGCCGGCTCGTCGGTGGCCAGTGGGAAGCCGCGGGTGGTGACCCTGGTGGTCAGGCCGTCGCCCCGGTCGTTGCGCGCCACCACCGTGGCGTCGTCGTACGCGTCGTGCCGCGGTGGCGGCGGCAGGTACCGGGCGGCCCACGCCCCCACGACCCCGGCCACGTACGCCGCGTCGCCCGGGTCGGTGACCAGGTGGTCGGCGGTGTCGAGCGACACGAAGCTCTTCGGGTGGTTCGCGGCGCGCCACAGCGCCGACGCCTGCTCGACCTCGACGACCTCGTCGACCGGCGAGTGCAGCACCAGCAGCGCGCCGTCGAAGCGCCGCAGCTGCTGCTGCGGCCGGGCGCGCTCGAGGTCCTCGATGAACGACCGCCTGATCGTGAAGGTGCGCCCGGCGATCCGCACCGGGGCAGAGCCCGCGGCGCGGATCCCGTCGAGGTCGGCGTCGAGCAGGTCCAGCATGTGCGTCGGGTCCGCCGGCGCGGCGATGGTGGCGATCGCGCGCACCTCGGGGATGTCCGGGGCGGCGCTGAGCGCCGCCGTGCCCCCCAGCGAGTGGCCGACCAGCAGCGACGGCGCGGTCCCGTGGTCGCGCAGCCAGCCGGCGGCGGCGATCACGTCGGCGACGTCGGACGAGAACGACGAGTCCGCGAAGTCGCCGCCGCTGCGCCCCAGGCCGGCGAAGTCGAACGACAGGACCGTCAGGCCCTGCGCCGTCAACGCCGCGGTCAGCTGCCGCTCGGCCGGCAGATCCTTGGAGCACGTGAAGCAGTGGGCGAACACCGCGGTCGCCCGTGACCGGCCGTCGGCGGGCCGGTCGATGCGCGCCGACAACCGCTGGCCACGGTCGTTGGTGAACGTGGCCGTGCTCGACGTGGCCACCGGCGGCGCGCCGTCTAGAACGTCCGGGCCGCCAGCTCGGCCAGTGGCGAGCGGACGCCCTTGGACATGGTCACGTGGCCGAACAGCGACGAGCCCTTCATCTTCTCGATCAGCGCGGCCAGTCCGCCGTACGGCGAGATGTAGGGGTTGTCGACCTGCGACAGGTCACCGCAGAACACGACCTTCGACCCGGTCGCCATGCGCGTCAGGATGACCTTCAGCGTCGGCAGCTCGAGGTTCTGGGCCTCGTCGACGATCACGAACTCGTCGGTGATCGACCGCCCGCGCAGGTAGGTGATGGCCGCCAGCTCGAGCTGGCCACGGTCGAGCAGCGATTCGATGGTGCCCTGCACCTGGCGGTGCTCGCGCGACCCGGCACGACCGTCGTCACGCCGCAACAGCGGCGCCATGTCGA
>CAYVGE010000294.1:0-4565 GCA_964450395.1 uncultured Actinomycetota bacterium | reverse complement strand
TGTGGCTGCTGCTTCGAGCGCGTTCCCCAGACTCTTGATCAGCAGGCTCCCACCGAGCGGCCACTGTCAGCGTAACCCGTGGTGAGGGAGCACAACGATGGACGAGTTCTTTGTCGAGCGGTGCGCGGGGTTGGACGTGCACAAGCGCACGGTGACGGCCACGGTTCGGGTGCCCGGCCCGGCTGGTGGCCGCCGGCAGGAGACCGCGACGTTCCGCACGAACGTGACGCAGTTAATCGCGTTGGCCGAGTGGCTGGCGGGGTTCGGCGTGACGCTGGTCGGGATGGAATCGACTGGGGTGTACTGGAAGCCCGTGCTGTCTGGCTGGAGGAACGGTTCGAGTGCTGGCTGCTCAACGCCCGGCATCTGCGCAACGTGCCGGGCCGCAAGACCGACGTGGCCGACTCGGCGTGGATCGCCAGGTTGGTCGAACAAGGGCTGGTGCGCCCGTCGTTCGTGCCGCCGCGTGAGATCCGTGACCTGCGGGACCTGACCCGTTACCGGCGGGCGATCACCGAGGAACGCTCCCGCGAGATCCAACGCCTGGACAAGGTGTTGCAGGACGCGTCGATCAAGCTGAGCTCGGTGGTGTCGACGCTGCAGACCAAGACCGCCCGCCAGATCCTGACCGCGCTCGCCGGCGGGCAGGCCGACCCGCACGTGCTGGCCGGGTTGGCGCAGGGGCGGCTCAAGGACCGCCGCGACGAGCTCGCCGCTGCGCTGGTCGGCCGGTTCCGTCGGGAGCATCACGGGCTGCTGGTCGCGCAGATCCTGGCGCACGTCGACTTCCTCGACGCGCAGATCGGCCAGCTCGATGCCCGGATCGGACAGCTGTGCGCGCCGATCCGCCACCTCGTGGAGCTCGTCGCGACCATCCCCGGCGTGTCCGAGCGCGGCGCGCAGGTGCTGCTGGCCGAAGCCGGCTGGTACATGGCACGGTTCCCCTCGGCGGCGCATCTCGCGTCGTGGGCGGGGATCTGCCCCGGCAACGACGAGTCGGCGGGCAAGACCCGATCCGGGCGGACCCGCCGCGGCTCGGTGTGGCTGCGCACCGAGCTGACCGCCGCGGCCAAGGCCGCCGCGCGGACCAAGGGCACGTACCTGGCCGCACACCACGCGCAGATCAAGGCGCGGCGGGGATGGGCCAAGGCCGTCGGCGCGACCCGTCACGACATCCTCGTCGCGTTCTACTACATCGTCCGTGATCAGGTCGCCTACCGCGACCTGGGACCCGACTGGCACGAACAACGCAACTCCGCCGAGCACCGCACCCGCCGGCTGGTCGCACAGCTCGAGCAGCTCGGCCACACCGTCACCCTCCAGCCCGCCGCCTAGCCCCCTCCTCGAGCCCACCCGCCAGCACGCCCGGCGATCCCACCATGCCCCTCGACGGAGCACAACCAGGACATCTTTTCCCCAGGGTGGTCCGAGCGCTCCCGCGGAGCCATCAGGCTGCGAGCAACGACCCGACGAGCGGAGGCAAAGATGCAGGAGGAACCGGTGGTCCGGAACTGGGACGACGTCGAACGGTGGCTGCGCGACGAGGCCGCCGACTGCCTGGACCGGCGCGTGATCCCGAGGAGCATGCTCGTGGCGTTCCGCGACCGGCGCACCGCGCTGTTCGTCGAGGGGCCGGAGTTCTGCGACGAATCGGCGGACGCGATCACCGATGTGCTGTGCGGCGTGATCCACGTCGCGAAGCCCGACCAGCTGCTGTTCGTGCGGACCGGCGTCCACCGCTCACCGGGCTCCTCCGGCGAGCTGTTCGCCCTCCGGGCCTCACTGTTCGAGCGGGGCCGCCCCGGCCGCCATCTCGCGTTCCCGCTGCTGTTCGACGCGCCGACGCCCCTGGTGGCGGCAATGCCGCAACGCGGCGACGACCCGTGGATCCGTCGGGTGCGCCACACCTTCGACCACCCCGATGAACGCCCCGAGGTCGTCGCGACCGAGCCGCCCTGCGAGGACGACTTCCTGATCGCGGCGCCTCCGCCCGACGGCCCGTCGAATGCCCGGTTCGACGTCCCGGCGTGACAGCCTCGCCGCGGTGACGGCACCACGCCCGCTGCCGGTTGGCTAGGCTCCCATTCGTGACCCGCAACGACCCCGATCCCCCCGACGACCACGCCGCGTCGCTGCGCGGGTGGGCCGACGCGATGGCGAATGCGACGCCTGCCGAGCTGCAGGAGGCGATGCAGCAGCTGCTGGATGGCGCGGGTGACGCGACCGTGGCGTCGCTGCAGGCTCGCCCGCCGTCGCCGCGGCGCCCGCGGCGATCCGAGCCGGTGACGTACCGGGTGCGCGTGGATCTGTCGGGCACGAGGCCGCCGCTGTGGCGTCGGCTCGAGGTCGCGTCCGATCTGTTCCTCGACGACGTCCACGACGCCATCCAGGCGGCGTTCGGCTGGACCGACACCCACCTGCACCGTTTCAGCGCCGGATCACCGTGGAGCGGCCGCGACGCCGAGCAGTACCTGTGCGCCTTCGACGTCGACGAGGGCGACGTCGGCGTCCCCGAGCAGGAGGTGCGCCTCGACGAGCTCCTCGTCGAGGTCGGTGACCGGCTGCACTACACCTACGATTACGGCGACGACTGGCACCACGTGCTCACGCTCGAGGCCATCGGGCCGCGAGACGCGGACACACCGCGTGCGGTGTGCACAGCCGGGCGGCGTCCGGACCCGCCCGAGGACTGCGGCGGCGTCCACGGCTACGAGCAGCGCGTGGCGGCCGGTGATCCGGCCCATCCCGACCACGACGCCGCGACCGCCGAGCTCGCCGACTGGTACGGCGAGGACGTCGCCGGCGAGCTGATCGCGCCCGCTCCGTTCGACGTCGACGAGGTCAACGCCGCGCTCGCCGCCCGCGGCCTGCACCGCCCGACCGCCCCGGCCGAGCTGCCACCACCACTGGCGAAGCTCGTCGGCGCCGTTCGCACGGTCGAGGCGAGCAGCCAGCTCCGGCAGCTCATCGCCGACGCGGCGCTCGACGAACCGGTGGACATCGACGCCGACACGGCGGCCCGGATGGTCCACCCCTACACGTGGCTGCTGCGTCGCGTCGGCGACGACGGCATCGCCCTGACGGGCGCCGGCTACCTGCCGCCGGCCCACGTCTCCGCCGCGTTCGAGGAGCTCGGCTTCGCCGACGAGTGGATCGGCAAGGGCAACCGGGAGGACCAGACGCTGCCGGTGCTGCACCTGCGCGAGTCCGCGCAGTGGGCCGGGCTGCTGCGCCGGTACCGGGGACGGCTGGTCAGGACAGCCCGCGGTCGGGCCGCACTCGACGACCCGGTCGCGCTCTGGTGGCACTTGGCCGAGCGCACGCCGCCGCACGCGTCGCACCGGCCCGAGCTGCACGCCGACCTCGCGCTGCTGCTCACGGTCGCCGCGGGCATCGCCGACGGCGACGTCGTCGACGGGACCATCGCGATGATCCTCGATGGCGTCGGGTGGACGCGCAGCGACGGCGCACCGCTGTCCACCGTCGACATCGCGCACTCGACGTGGGACACCCGGACGGTGCTGCGCCGGCTCGGCGCGGTCACCGGGCAGGCGTCCGTCCCCCCACGTGCCGACCCGACGAGCGACGGCAGGGCCTTCGCCCGAGCGGCGCTGCGGACCTGGCCCGACACCGGCTGAGCGGCGCTCGCGTCAGGTCAGCGCCTCGACCCGTGATCCGCCGCAACACGCCGTCGGCGGATCAGGAAGTCCCGCTCGGCCGGGTTCGTCGTCAGCGCGATCGCCCGGTCGTACGCCTCGACCGCCTCGGCGTCCCGCCCGGCCCGTGCGAGCAGATCGGCCCGCGCCGCGTGGTACGGCTGATACTCCGCGAGCCGCGCGGCATCGAGCGCATCGACGGCCGCCAGCCCCTCGACGGCCCCGCGCACCTCGCCCACGGCGATCGCCCGGTTGAGCGCGACGACCGGGTTGGGACGGACGGCGTGCAGCTGGTCGTAGAGCGCCACGATCTGGGACCAGTCGGTCGCATCGGCGGTGCGGGCGTTGGCGTGGACCGCGGCGATCGCGGCCTGGATCTGGTACGGCCCGGGCTGGTTGCGCCGCAGGCAGGCCCGCATGAGCGCGTGGCCCTCCCGGATGAGCGTCTGGTCCCAGAGGCTGCGGTCCTGGTCGGCGAGCCGCACCATGCCGCCGTCCGCCGTGGTCCGCGCCGCCCGACGCGCGTCGGTCAGCAGCAGCAGCGCGAGCAGTCCGACCGCTTCGGGTTCGTCCGGCATCAGCTCGACCAGCACGCGGGCGAGCCGGATCGCCTCGGCCGACAGGTCGACGCGGGTCAGCCCGTCGCCGGAGGTGGCGGTGTGGCCCTCGGTGAAGATCAGCACGATGGCGGCCAGCACCGGGCTGAGCCGCTCGGGGAGCTCAGCGGGTCGCGGGATGCGGTACGAGGCATGGTTGTCGCGCAGCTTGCGCTTGGCGCGGACGATGCGCTGGGCGATCGTCGCCTCGGGCACGACGAACGCGCGGGCGATCTCGGGGGTCTCCAGCCCACCGAGCAGGCGGAGGGTGAGCCCGACCTGCGCGTCGGGCGACAGGGCGGCGTGGCAGCAC
>CAYVGE010000293.1:0-4593 GCA_964450395.1 uncultured Actinomycetota bacterium | reverse complement strand
GGGCCCCTATCGATCGAGCGCTGCTGTCGCGAGATTCCTGCCACGAGCAGGCGGGTAGTCTGCGGTCCAGTCAACGAAGGAGACATTGGGCTGAACATCGCCGAGCTGCTCCATGCCGCCGAGAGCGCTCCGCCGGTAGCCGCGGCCGAGGTCGTCGCCGACCTGATGGGGGGAGCGATTGATGCCACCGATGTCTCGTTCCTCATCGCCGACTACAGCGGTCGCGCCCTCGTGCGCCTCGGTCATGACGCTGAGGCCTGCGGCGCCCGGCGGCAGGGTCCGGAGACCGCCCAGAGGGTGCCGCTGGAGGGATCGGTGCAAGGTCGGGTGCTCGAGCGCCAGAGCATCGAGGTCGACCACCGGGAGGGAGCGGTGCGCGTCGTGGCGCCGGTGAGCAACCGCGGCGACGCTATCGGTGTGCTCGAGGTGACGCTGCCCACGGCGCCCGACAAGGTGACGGAGGCCGTTATCACCGACGCGGCTCGCGCCCTGGGCTACGTCGTCGTCGCTAACCGGCGCTTCACAGATCTGTACGAGTGGGGACGGCGGACGGTCCCGCTGTCGCTGGCCGCAGAGATCCAGCACCGGCTGCTGCCCGAGTCCTTCGCGTGCCAGGGGGGTCAGTTCACCTTGTCGGGGTGGCTGGAGCCATCCGGCAACGTGGCCGGCGACACGTTCGACTTCACGGTGGAACGTGACACGCTGCACCTGTCGATCACCGACGCGATGGGGCATGCCGTGGGCGCCTCGCTGCTCGCCACGGTGCTCGTGGGGGCGCTCAGGAACGCGCGACGGGGCGGGCGGAGCCTGACCGACCAGGTCCGACGCGCCAACACGGACCTCGTCGAGCACTCGGGGGCAGACGGGTTCGTCACCGGCCAGGTCGCACGCATCGACCTGCGCGCGGGGACGGCCAGCATCGTCAACGCTGGCCACGTCCTCCCCCTGCGCCTCCGCGACGGGAAGGTGGACGCGTTGACGCTAGCCGCGGAGCTGCCCTTCGGCGCGTTCGAAAACACCGCGTACACCGCCCAGCCTCTACCGTTGGAGCCCGGAGACCGGCTGATCTTTCTCACCGACGGGATACTGGAGCGCAACGCGAAGGACGTCGACCTGGCCGCCCGCCTGGTCGAGTCGGCGAGCATGCATCCGCGAGAGGCGGTGCAGTACCTGACGCGAGCCGTCCTCGACGCGGCCGACGGCGACCTCCAGGACGACGCCACGCTCATGTGCCTGGACTGGTACGGCGGCCCTCCGCGCCACACGCATGGGACCTGACAAGGTCCGCACGAGGGTCGAGTCAAAGGGGCACCGCGACGTCGACACCTCCCGGCTCGCCACCGCGATGTCCAAGGCGCCGACGGGCGACCATCGGAAACCCCGGCTACCCGAATCTCCAGACCGGCGAACGTGTCGTCGCCCGCCGTAACCACCAGCTGACCACGACCAGCGGCACCACCGCGCAGGTCATGAACGGCCAGCGCGGCACCATCGTCGCAGTGTCCCCGGCGCGCGGACCGGACGGTCGACTGGGACAGCCACCGGCGGACCGTGTTTCCGCCAGCTACCTCGACGCGGGTCACCTCGACCACGGCTACGCCATCACGGGCCACCGCGTCCAAGGCCTCACCGTCAACGCACAACGCACAACGCACAGCGACCGACCTCTCGGCCACGCTCGACGTCGCGGAATGAACCGAAGGTGGCCACTATGTCGCAGGACGGCGCGGTCGGAGGGATGGTCAGGAGGCGACCACCGTGACGGTCCCGGTCATCTGCGGGTGCAGCGTGCACTCGTACGGATAGGTGCCGGGTTCGGTGAAGGTGTGGGCGAAGGTGCTGTCGGCCTTGGTCTCGCTCGCAAACCCGTCACCGACGACGTCATGGCGTATGGAACCGTCGTCCCACACCCACGTGACGGTCGAGCCTGCGTCGATGGTGACGTCGTCGGGCTGGAACTGCGTGTCCCGGAGCGCGACCGCGACGGTGTCCGTCGTCGGGTCACCGGCGGCAGGGCGCTGGCCTGCGTCGGGAGCGCAGGCCGCCAAGCCAAGTGCGAGCGCTGCTATGACAGCCAGTGATCCGCGCACGGTCGTTGGGCGTTTCCGAACCGTCGGTCGCCTTACCGGGGGTCTGCGCAGGAGGATTGCCAGGGCGAGGCTCGCGCCGAGGATGGCCACGCCCAGTGGGGCCAGTGGGATGTGGAGGGCCGGGCGACCCTGGAAGCCGGCCCCGATCTGGAAGACAACGGCGGCGACGATGACGGTGGCCACTGGGATGGGCCACACCGTGCCGCGACCGGGTCGCCAAAGCAGTAGCGCGAACACGATCTGGAGGAACGCGAGCCAGGTGACGACCTCCGTGCCGAGCACGTCGTGGAACGCCCGAGCGCCCGTCTGTCTGGTCAGCAGGTGGCCGGCCAGCACGGCCTGTGTGAACACCAGGATCGTCTGGATCCCAGAAAACCAGGCGCAACGACATGCGCGGCCAGCCGGCCCCGCGGCGCGTTGGCGGCGTCGACGCATCGGCGACTGGTCCCCGGATGGGGCCGCGCCGCGCCTCGCCGGTCACATGACCGGGGCTGGCAGGTTCGTTGTTCTGTGGCATGAGTCCACGGTAGGAAGCGCACCGGTGTGATCGAAGCCGGTCGGCCCCCCGTTTGTGCCGTGGTGTGGCACTCCTGCACGTGTGGAAGGACGTCGGGCTGGACGTCGGCACTGTCCATTGGGCTCCTCCTCGCGGCGTTGGTTACGTGAGGCGACTGTCGGGCCGGCTCGGCGGCGAGCGCCGAGTGGGGCTCAAGCGCGAGCCGGACTCGGGCGTCGGACTCATCGCGCCACAGTCTTCATCGCTGCCTACTCGTGGGTGCCCGCGGCGCTCCCGCGGGCGGTTCGAGTTGCGCAAGTCTCCCGGCCTGATTCGGACCAGTACGTCCAGGTCGTCGCGAGCCGCAGCAATCGGCGCCTGCACGTCAACGGCGGGTCGCTGGGCAACGGCGCCCCTGTTCAGCAACGGACGTGCAACGGCCAGGACAGCAGACATGGCGGCTCGAGGGTGTGTCCGGACCGGGTTGCAGCCTTCGGGAGCTAGGATCACCCACTGCCACGCACGCGACTACGATCGGCACACGGCCATGGAGTTGCTCACGAGCCCGGATGTCTGGATCGCGTTCGCCACGCTGCTGTTGCTCGAGATCATCCTCGGCATCGACAACGTGGTCTTCATCTCGATCCTCGCCGACAAGCTCCCCGAGTCGCAGCGGCACCGCACCCGTCTGCTGGGTCTGGGCCTCGCGCTCGGCAGCCGCATTGTGCTGCTGGCGTTCCTGTCGTTCATCATCGGGCTCACGGCCCCGTGGTTCGAGGTCGCCGGACAAGAGATCTCTGGGCGGGATCTGATCCTGTTGTTCGGCGGCCTGTTCCTGTTGATCAAGGCCACCATTGAGATCCACGAGCGACTGGAGGGCAAGGACGCCCATCACGAGGACACCGGGTCGACCACCATGCGGTCGGTCCTTGTGCAGATCGTGCTCCTCGACGTGGTGTTCTCCCTGGACTCGGTGATCACCGCGGTCGGCATGGTGGATGAGTTGGTGGTGATGTACGCCGCCGTGATCCTCGCGATGGGGGTGATGGTGGTGTCGATCGGCGCCATCAGCGACTTCGTGTCCCGTCACCCGACCGTCAAGATGCTCGCCCTGTCCTTCCTGCTGCTGATCGGCGCCAGCCTCATCGCCGAAGGTTTCGACCAGCACATCCCGAAGGGCTACGTGTACGGGCCGATCGCGTTCTCGATCCTCGTCGAGGTACTCAACTTGCGGGCCCGCGCCGCGCGGGAGCGCCGCAGGGGCGCGACCCGGCCCGAGCCGGTCCACCTGCGTCCCGCCTACGTCAAGGAGGGTTCGCAGGGCGCTACCCACTGACCGGCCATCAGGAGCCGAGGCGCCTAGGCTCGCGTCGGCGTGGTCACCGAGACGCTCGGCGACGGCGTCGTCGCTGCCAATGGTCTGCGCGACCTCGAGCGGCTCAGTGCCGTCAGCCTGGAATCACGCACCCATGCTGTCGTCCCTGGTTGGCTGACCGGTCGGCGTTGCCCGTGCGCGAATCCGGCCGTCATCGGTTACCCTTCGCTGTTGGAGAGCCGGGAAGTCTGGTCGGCCTCGGATCGCGGTCACGCGAGCCGGCCGCCTACGGGGTGGTCCACGTCTCCGCGTCTGGACCGAAGGTCCAGACCTCGTCGGTGACGTCGTCGGAGTAGGCGGCGGTCAGCTCACCGCCGAACACGATGTGTGTGCCGGTCAGCGGGTCGAACGCCATCTGGTGCAGCGCACGGGGTTCTGGGCCGCCGTCGACCTCCATTTCGGTCCAGCGGTCGTCGCCGACGTCGTAGGCACACAGGTCGCCGAGCAGGGAGCCCGATAGCGCCTGCGGATGGACAAGCTCGAGGCCGCTGAAGATCAGCACCCGTTCACCGATCGGGTCGTACGACATGCCGTGGTACGAGCGCATCTCTTTGGGACCGCCCCGCCCGCGGTGCGCCTAAGATGCGGATCAAATGCGAGTCACGAGGTCGAGAGCCGCCTCATCAGGACCG
>CAYVGE010000292.1:0-4596 GCA_964450395.1 uncultured Actinomycetota bacterium | reverse complement strand
CGCTCGCTGCAGGCGTGACCCATGCCGCCGGCTGCGCCCGTGACGACGGCGACCCTTCCCGTCATGCGCATTGGTGGTCCTCCAGAGCTTACGAGGTCGCGGCTCAGCGCTCACCAAGCCACGGGTAGCGGTCGGTGTCCGCGCCCGCATAGTCGGGGTCGAGGTAGATGAAGCACCGTTGGATCAAGAAGTCGCGGATTTCGAACACGTCGCACCACCGGCCCGCGTGCGAGACGCCGGCCCGCCATTCGGTGCCGTCGGCGGTCGTGCCGCTGCTGGTACCCTCGACCACGACCGTGTCGCCCGCGACGACGTAGTTGAAGTAGGCGTAGTCGTGCTTGATGCCCGAGAGCAGCGAGCCGAGGTCGGCGAACAGCTTCTCGTACTCCGTACGGCCCGTCGCCACCCCCCACTTCGGGAAGTAGACCTGCGCATCGTCGGCGAACAGGTCGAAGATGTCGTCCCCGCGGTCCAGTCGTTTGAGGTACTCCAGTGCAACCGAACGACGCTGCTCGTTGGTCATCTGCTGTGTCGTGATCGACATGCCGGCTCTCCTGTTCGCGTGTCAGCGGTCACGGACGGGACGACCTGCAGCATGCCTCGCTGCGAGGTAGCCGAACGTCATCGCTGGACCGAGGGTGGCACCCCCCGCCCAGTATCCCTGCGCCGAGGGCGACGCGACGCAGTTGCCCGCGCCGTACAACCCCGGGATGGGGGCGTCGTCGGCGCCGAGGACCTCGCCGTTCGCGGTGATGCGCGGCCCGCCCTTGGTGTCGAGCGTGCCCGCCACCACCAGCGTCGCGTAGTACGGACCCTTCTCGCGGATCGGGTACATGGTCGCGTTGCCCGTTTCGTTGCCCTCCCGCGCTGGGCCGTTGAACGTGTGCTGGATCGGCGTGCTGCCGCGCCCGAAGTCGGGGTCCCGACCTGCGCGCGCGCCCTCGTTGAATCGGTGGATCGTAGACAGGAGGTTGTCGTCGAACTCCGGTGCCAGCGCAAACCCGCCGGTCTCCGACGCCAACCCGCCGAGGCGCTTGTCGATGTTGCGTGTCAGCTCGTCGAGCGTGTCGCCCCGGATGACGTGCTCGCCGTCGTATATGACGTTGCCGTAGTTGTCGAGCGCGAGCCGCGTCGGCGTGGTCTCCTCGGCGACCTCGGTCGCCCGCCAGACCTCATGACTGCGCTGGTCCCAGATCATCATCAGCACGAGGTTGGGATACTCGAGGCGCTGTGGGTCGTAGGCGAAGAACGCCAGCGCCTGCTCGTTGTACGGGGCCTTCTCGTTGAGCACACGTCGCCCGTACTTGTTGACGAAGATCATGCTGTCGCCGGGCACGGCGAAGATCCCCGACAGGTACGGCGAGCCCGACAGCCAGACCTCGAGTGGCATTGGCGCCATCCACGCGAAGTTCATGTTGCGCAGCGGCGCGCCCAGCTCGGTCGCGATGCGCACGAAGTCGCCTGTGTTGGTCTGCGCGGCGCACCCGCCGAAGATGCCGGGCTGCAGGAAGTGCTTGCGCAGCTCGCGGTCATGGGTGAACCCGCCGCTCGTGAAAATCACGGCGCGGCGCGCCCGCAGCGCCGTGCCGCCGTCGACGGTGACCCCGACCACAGCGCCGTCGGCGTCGACGGTGACACCGGTCACCGTCGTGGCCATCCGCAGCGGGACGCCGTGGGACTCGCAACCAGCGACGAGCTGCCGTGTCAATTCCTCGCCCTTTCCCGGCTCGCCGTCCGGCGCCTCGGGGAACAGCGTGCGGCCGTACGGGACGGTCTCCTCGGGGATCTCGCTGTGGTAGTCGGGCACGTCCGGCCCGTACATCGGCACGATTGCCCCCATGCTCGCCAACGCGTCGTTGGCCTCCGACGCGTGGTCGTAGAAGGCCTCCATCAACGCGAACTCCCACGCCGACATCCCGAACCACTCGGCACGCGGGTCGTAGTCCTGCGGTCGTGACAGGCGTGCCATGTACCGCAGCGCGCCCTCGCGGTCGTCCTCCACCCCGGCCGCACGCATCAACGAGTTGTTCGGCACCCAGTACCAGGCGGCGGACTTACGCATCGTGCCGCCGGGGACCGGGCCCTTCTCGAGCACGACGGTCCGTGCGCCGGCGGCGGTGGCGGTCAGCCCGGCGGACAGGCCCGCCATGCCTGCGCCCACGACAACGATGTCGAACGTCTCATCGAAGGCGACGTCCTCCGCATGGACAACGCCACGGCGCCGTCCGGATCGTGCTCCATCAGCCACCGGATGAACCTTCCCCTCGACGTCCGTGGCCGTCGAGGGTGCCTGAGACGGACCGCGACGAGGTGTGGCGTGCCGGAACACCGGTGTCCCATCATGCGACACCCGGCGCACCGCGGCCCCGACAGGTCTCAGTCCGGTCGGGGAAGGGGCACGCCCAGCGCTCGCGCCTTGCGGTACAAGGTCGACCGGGCGATCCCCAACGTCCGTGCCGCCTGCGTTCGGTTGCCCTGGCTCGCACGTAGCGCTCGGATGATGGCTTGCCGCTCAAGCGCAGCGAGCTCCCCGTGCAGGCTTCGGTCCTCCCGCAGACCGGTCGGCAGATCGTCGACTGTCACCTGTCGGTCGCGGACGCGCACCCGAAGCTCCTCCGCGACCCGCTGCAGCTCACGGACGTTGCCCGGCCACGCGTATCGCTCCAGCAAGTGGCGAGCCTCGCGGGTAAAGGCGACGGGGTGGTGGGCGGCCCGTCGCCGATCGTCGGCCGCGAGCAGGACCATGACGTCGTCACGACGTGCGCGCAGCGGCGGAATGACGACTGGGGCGGCCGCAACGCGATCCCGCAGCCTCGGATCGACATCGGCGGCCCGCTGGCTCGTCACCACGACAGCTCCCTCACGTGTGCGACGGTCGAGCAGCGCCGCGGCCGCACCGACGGCCCGGGAGCTCAAGCCCTCGGGACATCGGAGCACGACACTGCCGGGCCGCGTGAGCATCGACGACAGCTCGAGTAGCCACGGGGCAGTACCGAGCAACGGCTCGAGACCACTGTCTGCCACGCTGAGGGGGCCAGGCGTGACCTCTGCAGCCACAAGGGCACGGGCCAGTGCCAGCTTGCCAACACCCCGCTCGCCCTCGATCAGCAGCCGCCGACCGCTGAGCACGTGTTGCCTGGCGAGCTCCTGTGCGCGGAGCCATGCGGCGGCATCGCCGTCGAGTCCAGGAAGGCGGCGTCCGTCCCGACGACTCGCCTCCGAGGGCTTGGTTGCGGAGAGGCGAAACAGCGTGCCGATCGGTCGACCATGGCGCAGTACGGGCTCCGCGTCCACGCCCAGCGCGACTGCGACGTCGCCGGGTCGGGTGTCGCTCGACACGCCATCCCTCAGCTGCCGGTCCAGCACGAGCAGGCGTTGCGCCATGGCGGCATCGATCATCTCGGAAGCCGTGTCCGACGCGAGCAGGAGTCCGTCGTTCACGACGGCGATCGGTTCGCTTGAGCGTGCAATCACCGCGGTCAGTGCGTCAAGCAGCGCGTGGGCGTCGGACCGTCGTGCACGGGCGAGCCGCTGCTCGATCTGTCTCGCCGTCGACAGTGCGAGCCGTAGCATCCGGCCGTGGCGGTCATCCAGCGACACCAGCGTCACCACGCCCTCGATCCGGTCGTGGTGGAGAGACCAGATGGGCGCACCGGCGCAGACGAACGGTTGGTACATCTCCGCGTAGTGCTCGGCCCACTGCACGTACAGCGCTCCGCGTTCCTCGATCACGGTCCCCAGGCCGTTGGTCCCGACATCGACCTCCGCCAGCGACGCACCGGCGGCCGAGCCGACCGTGTCGAGAGCGCGCATGACCGAGCGTTCGCTGCTCCAGCGCCACCGTATGCGGGCGTCGGCATCCGCGAGCAGGACACCGCAGGTGCCGCTCGCGAGCTGGCCCGCCAATTCCCGCAGCACTGGCGCCGCCGCGCGGACCAGCGGCGGCTCCGGATCGAGATCTCGAGCGAAGGACGGTGTGGCCGACGTCGTCGAGACCTGCAGGTGTTGTGCGCGCCGCCATGACCGGGCGATGGTGGGGCGGACAACGTGCTCGGGATCCGCGCCGGACAGGAATGTCTCGCGAGCGCGCGCGACATCACGGTGCGCCATCGGTCACCCCACCGTCTCGGTGACGCAACAGCCACCCGCCCCAGCTTGGCGTTCTTGCGGTGTGCGGAGTTTATGGTGCACGTCCAGCATCCTGACCCGCGTGCCTCGCCGCGTATGCGGATCACTCTCGATTCACTCCGATGCACCTCGAGCTGTCAAGGGCGCGGCATCGTCAAGCCGTCGGCACCCGGCACGACCGTGACGTCTCCCTGTGCCGGTCGGAGCGGGAGTGTCAGAGTATCGGTGGAAATGACACCGGCGTTACTTTGTGTCATTGGGAAGATGCGGCCTTCGAGGTGATCGTGAAGGCGTTCAGCGCGAGCTTCCAGCGGGCTCAGCCCTGTGCCGCCTCCCGGCGCCTCCTGCCGGACGGTCCCGTCGCCGTCCAGCTGGACGTAGTCGGGGCGCAGGAGGTCACGCCGCCCGTGGACATCCGGGAGCCACAGCGACACGTGGGCCGGCTGCAGGTCGAGCGCACGACGCCGT
>CAYVGE010000291.1:0-4632 GCA_964450395.1 uncultured Actinomycetota bacterium | reverse complement strand
GTGGAGCTAAGGGGAATCGAACCCCTGACCTCTTCCATGCCATGGAAGCGCTCTACCAACTGAGCTATAGCCCCTCGGACGGCGACCACACTAGCACCTCGATCACCCGCTTCGCGTGGCCGGATCTCAGGTGGGCAACATGATCTCCTGGGTGGATCCGCGGTCCCACAGGCCGGCCTGGTACGGCGCCGCGCGGCGTCCGATCATGTCCATCCACGACGTCAGCTGCTCGGGCGGGATGGGCCGGCACAGGTAGTAGCCCTGCGCAAGGTGGCAGCCCAGGTGGCCCAGGCGGCGCCACACCTGCTCGGTCTCCACGCCCTCGGCCACGGTCCGCAGGCCGAGGCTGCGCGCCAGGTCGATGGTGGTGCGCACGATGAGGTCGTCGGAGTGCCGCTCGAGGTTGGCGACGAACGACCGGTCGATCTTCAGGACATCGATCGGCAGGTGCGGCAGATGAGCAAGCGATGTGGTGCCGGTGCCGAAGTCGTCGATCGCCAGGCTGATGCCCATCGACCGGAACCTCGCGAGCATCGACCGCGCCCGCTCGACGTCGGACATCAGCGAGTGCTCGCTGATCTCGAGCTCCAGCCACATCGGGTCGAGATCGGCCTTGTCGAGCAGCGTCTCGACGACGGTCGGCAGTTCGGTGTCCTGCAGGTCCCGCGCCGACAGGTTGACCGCCACCCGCAACGGCAGGCCGCTCTCACGCCACTGGGCGGCGTTGGTGACGGCACCCTCGAGCACGTGGCGCGTGAGCGCGTGGATGAGGTCGCTGTGCTCGGCGACGGGGATGAACTCGGTGGGCGGCACGAGCCGGCCGTCCCGCCGCCAGCGGACGAGGGCCTCGGCGGCCACGAGCTCACCGGTCGCCAGTGACGCCTGCGGCTGGAAGTGCACCTCCAGCTCGTCGCGCGCCAGCCCGGTCCGCAGTCGCGCCAGCAGCTGCATGCGGTTCACACCGCCGCGGGGCGACGACGCGTACAGCCGGTATCCGCCGCGCTGGCGCTTCGCACGCTGCATCGCCGACTCGGCGCAGCGCAGCACCGCGTCGGCCGACCCGCCGTGGTCCGGCCACAGGGCGGCACCGACCGACAGCTCGACCGCCAGGGGCACACCGGCGATCACCGTGGGGGTCGCCAGGGCGCGACGCAGGTTGTCGGCCACGATCTCGACGTCGTCGCGGTTGCGCACGCCGTGCAGAACGACAGCGAACTCGTCCGCACCGATGCGGGCGACGGTGTCGACCCCGCGCAGCGTCTGGACGAGCTGCCCCGCGATCTGCTGCAGCAACGCATCGCCGCAGGTGCGTCCGAGGCTGTCGTTCACCTCGCCGAACCCGTTGACGTCGAGTGCGAGCACCGCCGTCTTGTCGCCGTTGCGGCGGGCAAGCGCCACCGCCTGGTCGATGCGGTCAGCCAGCAGGTCGCGGTTGGGCAGGCCGGTCAGGTCGTCGTGCAGTGCCTGGTGATCTCGCCCGGCCGCGATGGCGATGCTGCGCGAGATGGCCACTGCCGGCAGCGCGAACAGCACGAGCAGCAGCGGGTTGCGCTCGGCGGCCAGGGCGACGACCGGGGCGAGCGAGAGCAGCAGCCCGGCGTAGCGCCCCCGGCTCGCCAGTTCGCGGCGCAGCCACCGGGGCAGCGGGCGCGCGGCCTGGGGTCCGTAGGTGTCGCGGGCGGTGAAGGCCGTCGCCAACGACGTGACGGTCAGGCTGACGCCGATGAGGGCGCCGCAGGCCGCGATCACCGGGATCAGCAGGTACCACTCGATGGTGACCGGCGCCCCGAACGGACCTGACCCCAGCAGCCACAGCGTCGCGGCGGCCGCCAGCACGCTGAGCACGCGCTGCGCGGCGGCGAAGCCCACGGCGGTGCGGTGCTGCCGTCGGATGCCACCCGCCAGCAGCGATCCGAGCACGGAAGCGACCGCCGCGGGCGCCGCACCGACGCGCAGCAACAGCGCGAGGGCGAACAGCGGCGAGACCGGCACCAGGCCGTCGCGGCTGCGGCGCGGCGCGAGGGACGGCACCAGATCGCCCAGCACGACCATCACCAGCAGCGTGGCGAACGAGACGGCGCGCCCCGACAGCTCCCACCCGTGACCCGCGGTGAAGACGACCGCGAGCGCCACCATCCCGGCGACGGTGACCAGCTGGACGTAGCGACGCAGTCGCTTCGACACTGCCTCCCCTTGTCCACGCGACCAGTAGACGCTCTGTGTAGCTGAGCGCGCACGGAAAGTAGCACGCTGCGGTCGCGCCTCGGGGGTGCGGCCACGGTCATGCACGCGTTCCCGCAGGTGGCTGGATCGTCGGGGCCGGTGGACCGTCCGTGGAGTGCGCGGTCCCCCGGCCCGCCGGCTGGCGACGGTCGGACGCGCCGTGCCGGGGTCGGACGCGGCCGGCGCGGGCGCCGCTAGTGCGCGATGCCACCCTCGGTGCGCCGGGGGGCGCCGCCCAACGCACCGCCGCCCGGGCCGGAGACGCCCGACGCGACCGGTGCCACGGCGCCGTGCGTGCGGAGGTAGCCTGCCAGGTGCCGTCGGAACGCGAGGCAGCCGGCGATGACCGTCAGGCCTACGGCGACGCAGGCCGCCGGCAGGGTCGTCGGCTCGGCACCCGCCGGCGGTGCGGTCGCCGCGATCCCGCCCCAGAACAGCGTCCACAGGCCGTAGAGCCCCACCAGGTAGACGACGTGGCGTCGCCACCGCCGGCACAGCTCCACGGCGATCATGTGCTCGAACCGCGTGTCGGGTGCCCGGCGACGCCATACCGCCATTGCGATGGTGTGCCGCTCGACGTGCGACAGGTTGCGCTCCCAGACGTGGTCCCAGAGCTGGTCGTCGAAGCGCATGGTGGTTGCACGTGTGTGGGGTGGGAGCATGGGCGCGGATCCCGGCCGGCGAACAAGTCCCCCAACCGTACCGGCGTGGTCACACGGACGCGAGGTGCGTCGTCTCGTTGTAGCTGCGCAGCTGGCGGCCGCGGCCGCCGTTGGTCAGCACCGTGCGCGACGCGTTGCCTGGACCGGCGAGGGTCGCCTGCTGGGCGACGCTCAGGCCCAGCACGTCGCCGACGATCGATCGCACCGGCCCGCCGTGCGAGAAGACCAGCAGCGTGCCGCCGTCGCAGGCGTCGGCCAGCTCGGTCAGGGCCGCGACGACCCGGCGGCGCACGTCGGCCATCGACTCGGCGCCGCCGCGCCGAGGGTCCGTACCCGCACGCATCGCCTCGACGCCGTCGGGGTCCCGCTCGAGCACCTCGGGCGTCGTCAGCCCGCTCCACCAGCCGACGTCGATCTCGCGCAGCCGCTCGTCGAGCACCGGCTCGACGCCCAGCGCCTCGACCGTCGGCGCGGCCGTCTCGACGACCCGCGGCAGATCGCTCGACACGATGCGGCAGATGTGGGGCTCGTGTCCGGCCAGGAAGCGCGCAGTCGCCGCGGCCTGGCGGTGGCCGAGGTCCGACAGCCCGGGGCCACCCTGGCCCTGCCAGCGGCCCGCGGCGTTCCACTGCGATTCGGCGTGGCGGATCAGGACCACACGCTCGGCGCCCACGACAGCGGCTACCGGGCGGCGGCACCGACCTCCACGCGCGGGGCGTCGGCCCACAGGCGCTCGAGGTCGTAGTACTCACGCTGGATCTCGGTGAAGACGTGGACCACCACGTCGCCGTAGTCCAGCACCAGCCACCCGTCGGTCTTCTCGCCCTCCCGGCGCAGCGGGGCCCGCCCGTTGCCCTTGTTCACGGCGTGGATCTCGTCGATCACCGTGTCGAGCTGACGGGGGTTGCTGGTCGACACCAGCACGAAGAACTCCGTGATGCCCACCAGGTCCCCGACGTCGAGGATGACGACATCCGTGGCCTTCTTGTCCTCCGCCGCGCGCGCGGCGTCGAGAGCGAGTGAACGGGATTCGGCGATGTCGACTGCGACCAGGGCTGGCTCTTTCGTGTCTCGGCTTGCGTCTGCCACCACTCTATGCGCCATCCGCACCATGGTGGTAGAGCCGGTACTTGCGGGCGAACTGCTCGACCTCGAGCGGGATCAAGTAGCGCACCGGCCGGCCGGTGCTGAACCGACTGCGGACGTCCGACGACGAGATCGCCAGCGCCGGCACGTCCAGGATCCGCACGTGGCGGCGCAGCCCCTCCGACTCGAGCTTGGCGAGGTCGTAGCCGGGCCGGGTGGCGGCGACGAACTCGGCCAGGTTCAGGCACTCCTCGGCGTCCTTCCACGTCAGGATGTTGAGGATCGCGTCGGCCCCGGTGATGAAGAACAGCCGGTCGTTGGGTCGGCGGTGGCGCATCGACCGCAGCGTGTCGACGGTGAAGGTCGGACCCTCGCGGTCGATCTCGAGGCGGCTGACCGAGAACGCCGGATTGGCCGCCGTGGCCAGCACCGTCATGAGGTAGCGCAGCTCGGCGGGGGTGGCGTGCGACTTCTGGGGCTGGGCGCCGGCCGGGACGAACACGACCTCGTCGAGGCCCAGCTCGGCGCGGGCCTGCTCGGCCGTGACGAGGTGACCCAGGTGGATCGGGTCGAAGCTGCCGCCCATGATGCCGACGGAGCCCGAGCCCTGGCGGAGGTCCATCAACGGCCGCGCAGACCCGGAAGCGGTACGGCGGTCCGT
>CAYVGE010000290.1:0-4650 GCA_964450395.1 uncultured Actinomycetota bacterium | reverse complement strand
ACCGCCGAGCGGATGCTGGCGAGCCGACCGGGCGCGACGGTCCTGTACAACCTGATCTGCTCGCGCATCGTGCCCGAGACGGTCGAGCGGGCGGGCGGCGTGGCCGTGCGCACCCGGGTGGGCCACTCGTTCATCAAGTCGGTGATGAAGGAGACCGGCGCCATCTTCGGCGGGGAGCACTCCGGCCACTACTACTTCCGCGAGAACTACCGCGCCGACTCGGGCCTGATCGCCGCGGTCGTGCTGCTCGAGGCACTCAGCGCGCACGGCGGCACGCTGGCCGAGCTGGTGGCCCCCTACGACGTCTACGTGCAGTCGGGCGAGGTCAACAGCGAGGTCGCCGACCCCGATGCCGCCATCGCCCGGGTGGCCGAGGCGTTCGCCGACCGCGGCGTCGCAGACTACGCTGACGGTCTGACGCTGTCGGCGGACACGTGGTGGTTCAACCTGCGTCCGTCGAACACCGAGCCGATGCTCCGGTTGAACGTCGAGGCCGCCGACGCCGAGACGATGACCGCCGTGCGCGACGAGGTCCTCGGCCTCGTGCGGCGCTGAGCCACCCAGACGAAGGACCACACCATGGCTGTTGACCAGTCGCTGATCGACCTGCTGATCTGCCCGTCGTGCCACGGCGAGATCGTCTACAAGGATCGTCGCAAGGTCATCATCTGCACGCAGTGTGATCTCCAATATCCTGTGCGTGAGAACATCCCGGTGATGCTGGTCGAGGAGGCCACACCCGGCAAGAAGTCCCGCAGCTAGCCTGCGGTCCGGCGCACCGCAGCGACCATCGAGCGCACCCCATGACCGACCTCGACGGCGGCGTCGACCTCGACGAGCCGAGCCACTACAGCCGCATCGATGCCAGCGACGCGCTCGCGGACATCGAGGCGGCGCCCTGGCAGTGGGACGACGCCAGGCGGCTGCAGCTCGACGTCGACCTGACCCTGGCGGAGCAGATCTGCATCGTCGGCATGGGTGGGTCGGGCATCGCCGGCGCGGTGCTCGCCGAGCTGACGGCCGACTCGCTCGAGGTGCCGCTGACGGTGCACCAGGGCTACGGCCTGCCCCGCTTCGTCGGGCCGTCGACCCAGGTCATCGCGGTGTCGCACTCGGGCAACACCGAGGAGACCCTCGACGCCGTCGCCCAGGCCGAGGCCCGCGGCGCGCCGATCGCCGCGGTGACCAGCGGCGGCCGGCTCGGCGCGCTGGCCGACGCCGGCGGCTGGCCGGTCGCCCGGCCACCCGCGCAGGCGCCGCCGCGCCACAGCCTGGGCTGGCTGCTCGTGCCGCTGCTCGGCATGTTCGGCCTCGACGGCCAGCTCGACGACGCCGTCGCCGCGCAGCGCCGCGCCGTCGCCGCGTGCGGACGCCACATCCCGCGCCAGGACAACCCCGCCAAGCTGTTCGCCGAGCAGCTCGCGCAGGTCGACCTCGCCGTCGCCTGGGGAACCCAGGGCCTGGGCGCCGTCGCCGCGCGCCGGCTCGCCTGCCAGCTCAACGAGAACGCCAAGCTGCCCGCCTACGCCGCGGTGCTGCCCGAGGCGGATCACAACGCCATCGTCGGCCACTCGGTGGATCTGCACGCGCCGCGCAGCGCCCTGCTCGTCGTCCGCGACCCCGCCGGCGAGCACGAGCGGGTCGCCAAGCGCGTGGCGCCCTCGCGCGAGGTCGTCGACCGGCACTTCGCATGGACCGCCGAGGTGGCGTCGGTCGACGGGCCCCCGCTGGCGCGCGTGGCCGAGCTGATCATGCACGTCGACCTCGTCAGCCTGTACACGGCCCTGGCCCGTGGCGTCGACCCGACGCCCATCGAGGCGATCGACCGGCTCAAGGCCGTCCTGGCCTGATCGGCGCGCCGCGGCGGGCGCTAGGCTGGTCGCTCGTTGCGCGCCGTCGCGTCGCGCGAGGAGCGATCACCCATGTCCCTGGAGGCCCTTGAGGCGCTGCTGCGTGCCCGGCGCGTCGACGCGCCCGCGGGCTCCTACTCCCTGACGCTGGTCACCGACCCCGCGCGGGCCAGCCGCAAGATCATGGAGGAGGCCTACGAGGTCTGCGTCGAGCTGACCCGCGCGTCCGTCGACCGCGGGCGCACCGCCGAGGAGGCCGCCGACCTGGTGTTCCACCTGCTCGCCGGCCTCGTGTCGGTCGACGTGCCGCTCGACGACGTGCTCGCCGTGCTCGAGTCGCGGCGGGGCCCCCGACCACCGAGACCTGAGACCAAGGAGACCGCGTCGTGACCTCATGGAGCGCAGCGGCAGGGCGTCGGACATGACCCCGCCGTGGGTGGCCGTGCCCTCCCGTGGCCGGTTGCGCACCAGGGCGCTCGAGCTGCTCGAGGCCGCCGGGTACGCCACGTCCATGCTGCACGGCAGCGAGTCGATCGCCCGGATCGACGGGCTGTCGTTCATCGAGATGCGCTCGCGCGCCGCCGCCGCCGCGCTGGCGGCCGGGCAGGTCGACGCGGCGTTCATCGCCACCGACCTCGTGGAGGAGCACGAGCTCGCCCACCTGCCCTCGCTGCACATGGGCTTCGCCCGCTCGGACATGGTGGTCGCCAGCCGCGACGACGACGGCCGCGTGACGGCCGACGACCTGGCTGGCGGCACCGTCGCGACCCACCTGCCCAACGCGACGCGGCGCTTCTTCGCCCGCCGCGGCATCGACGTGACGGTCGTCGAGCTCGGCGGGTCGCTGGAGGGCGTGTGCGCCGCGGGGATCGCCGACGCGATCGTCGACCTCCGCGAGACCGGTACCAGCCTGGCCCGCAACCGGCTGCGCGTGCTCGAGGTCATCACCCGGTGCGAGGCGCAGTTCGTGCGGCGCGCCGCCACCGCAGTGCTCGACGACATGGCGCTGCGCCTCGGTGCCGCCATGGCCGCCGGTCGGCACCGCTACGTCATGCTGCACGTCGAGCCCGGCCAGGTCGACAAGCTGCGCCACCTCTTCCCGGGCCTCGAGTCCCCGACGATCCTGCCGCTGGCGGGACGCGACGACCTGGTCGCCGTGCACTTCGTGGTCGGCGCCGACGAGCTGTGGGAGCGTCTGGGCGACCTGCGGTCGCTGGGTGCCACGGGCATCGTCGCCGTCACCCCGCAGGCGATCCTGTAGCGCTCGTCCTGTCCGGCGGCAGCCGGTGAGCGCGCGCGTGGGGACCAGGCTCCGCGAAGTTCCACAGGCTCCGGCGCGCGCCGGTGGCGTCCAGGGTGCGCCGGGTGCAGCCTGCCCGGTGTGCGTGCGGCGCTGCTCGACCTCCTGCTGCCGGAGCGCTGCGCCGCCTGCGGCCGCCCCGGCCGGGGTCTGTGCGACCGGTGCCGCTGGTCGGCCCTGCCGCTGCTGCTCGCCGACGGGTGGCCGCGCCGGCTGGCGCCGGGGGTGCTCGCGCTGGCGGCCTACCGCTACGACGGCGTGGTCGCGGACGCGATCCGGTCGGTCAAGACCCCGGGCCGCCACGGCGCCGCCGCCGGCCTCGGCGGGCTGCTGTGGGCGGCGGTCGGGGCGCCGCTGGGGCCCGCCGCCGGCTGGCCGCGGACCTGGGTCCCGTCGACGCGGGCCCGTCGCCGCGTGCGCGGCGCGGACATCCCGCGGCTGCTCGCCGGCCGCGACGCGGTGGCGCTGTTGGCCCGGGTCCACCACGCGCGGGACCAGACCGAGCTGTCGGCCGCCCAGCGACGGGCCGCGCCGCGGGGCGCGTTCCGGGCGGTCCGCGCCGTGCCGCCGGCGGTCGTGCTCGTCGATGACGTGCGCACCACCGGCGCCACCGCGACCGCCGCGGCGCTGGCCCTCCGGGCCGCGGGGGCGCGGCGTGTGGTGGTCGTGACGTTGGCGGCGGCAGGGCTGCCGGACACCGCGTGACGGCGCCGACGACGGATCCCCAACATCGGGGATCCGTTGTCGGCGCAACGTTGCTACGCTGGGTAGTGAACCGAGACGGGTACGGACTGGTCTCCTTTCGTCATGGCGGACGTGGCAGGCTAGTCACTGCGACGTTGCCGGGTGGAGTCGACGAGGTAGGTGCGGGCTGATGGCACAGGCGGAGCACGACGAGAACATCCGGGTGCTCGTCGCTGACGATCACGCGGTCTTTCGCCGCGGCCTCGAGATGGTGCTGGCAAGCGAGGACGACATCACGGTCATCGCCGAGGCGGACGACGGGCAGCAGGCCGTCGACCTGGCGGTCGAGCACGCACCCGACCTGGTGCTGATGGACGTTCGGATGCCCCGGGTGTCGGGCATCGATGCCACGCGCGCGATCAAGGAGCACCTGCCCGGCGCCAAGATCGTCATGCTGACGATCAGCGACGAGGAGGATGACCTCTACGAGGCCATCAAGGCGGGCGCCGACGGCTACCTGCTCAAGGAGATCTCGATCGACGAGGTCGCCGACGCGGTCCGCAGCGTGCACGCCGGCCAGTCGATGCTGTCGCCGCCGATGGCCACCAAGCTGCTGGCCGAGTTCGCCGCGATGGCGCGCAAGGACACCGAGGAGCAGGAACGCTCGGCGCCGCGGCTGACCAACCGCGAGATGGAGGTCCTGACCTACGTCGCGAAGGGCATGAACAACCGCGACATCGCGAGGGAGCTGTTCATCTCGGAGAACACGGTCAAGAACCACGTCCGCAACATCCTCGAGAAGCTGCACCTGCACTC
>CAYVGE010000289.1:4019-4695 GCA_964450395.1 uncultured Actinomycetota bacterium | reverse complement strand
CATCGCGCGCGAGGAGATCTTCGGGCCGGTGCTGTCGGTGCTGACGTTCCGCACGCCAGCCGAGGCGATCACCAAGGCGAACAACACGCCCTACGGGTTGTCCGCCGGCGTGTGGACCGAGAAGGGCAGCCGCATCCTGTGGGCCGCCGAGCGCCTCCGGGCCGGCGTGGTCTGGGCCAACACGTTCAACCGGTTCGACCCGACCAGCCCCTTCGGTGGCTACCAGGAGTCGGGCTTCGGCCGCGAGGGCGGCCGTCACGGCCTTGGGCCCTACCTCGCCTGAGGTTCGGGCCGCCGGCGCACGCGGTCCAGCGGGTGCTGGCCGCAACGCGCAGCGCCGGTGCCGCGCACGCGCGGGCGCCGGGCCGTTAGCATCATGACACGCGCGACGATCGGGTGGACCATGGCAATGGCACGCAGGGCGTTGGGAGCGATGGCGGTGGGTGCGCTGGCGGTCGGCGCCGGCGCGGTCGGCGCGCTGGCGATCGGCCGGCTCGCGATCGGCCAGACGGCGATGCGCCGCGCCAGCATCTCCGACCTCGAGATCGACCACCTGGCGGTGCGCCAGCTGACGCTGAACGGGGTGCCCATCACGCCGGGTGATCTGGGTGTCGACGACGTGGCGGTGCAGCAGCCGTGAGCGACCGCCTGGCGGTGCGCAAGACCTACAAGCTCT
>CAYVGE010000289.1:0-4009 GCA_964450395.1 uncultured Actinomycetota bacterium | reverse complement strand
GCTCACGCTCGACGGCGTGCCGATCACCCCAGGCGACCTCGGGGCGGACAGCACGGCACCGCTGCCATGAACGACCGGCTCGCCGTGCGCAAGACCTACAAGCTCTACGTCGGCGGGGCGTTCCCCCGGTCCGAGTCGGGGCGCAGCTACCAGGTGACGGCCGCTGACGGCGGCTTCCTGGCCAACGCGGCACGTGCGTCGCGCAAGGACGTCCGCGACGCCGTCGTCGCGGCCCGCACGGCGTTCGGCGGCTGGTCGGGCCGCACGGCCTACAACCGCGCCCAGATCCTGTACCGCGTCGCCGAGATGCTGGAGGGCCGCCGCGCGCAGTTCGCCGACGAGGTGGCGCGGTCGGAGGGGCTCGACGGCGACGCGGCGGCCGCGGTCGTCGCGACGGCCGTCGACCGTTGGGTCTGGTACGCCGGCTGGGCCGACAAGGTCACCCAGGTCGCCGGCGCCGCGAACCCCGTCGCCGGGCCCTACTTCAACTTCAGCGTGCCAGAGCCGACCGGTGTCGTCGCCGTGGTCGCCCCGCAGCGGTCGAGCCTGCTCGGGCTGGTCAGCGTCGTGGCGCCGGTCATCGTGACCGGCAACGCGACGGTGGTCGTGGCCAGCCAGGAACGCCCCCTGCCCGCCATCAGCCTCGGCGAGGTGCTCGCCACGTCGGACCTGCCTGGGGGGGTGGTCAACATCCTCACCGGCCACACCGACGAGCTCGCGCCCGTGCTCGCGGGCCACATGGACGTCAACGCGATCGATCAGACCGGCGTGGCCGGCGATCGGCGCGCCGCGCTCGAGGAGCTGGCCGCCGGCAACGTCAAGCGGGTGCTGCCCGCGCCGACCGACGAACCGGACTGGACCGCGGACCCCGGCACCGCGCGCCTGCTGGCGCCGCTGGAGATCAAGACGGTCTGGCACCCGGTCGGCACCTGACCGCAGGCCCGCAGGGCGTGGAGCACGGCCGATCCCGTCACTCGCGGACCGTGGCCGCGGCCGTGCCTCACGCGCTGGTGGCCGGCTCGGGCTCGCGTTGCGAGCTCTCGTCCTCGTCGGCCTCCTCGCCGAGGGCGTCGATGTCCTCGAGCCCGGCGCCACCCGCCATCTTCCCTGCGCCGTAGCGCTTGCGCGAGCGGGCCTCGAGCCGGCGCGCGATCCGCGACAGCGCGAAGATCACGAGGAAGTACAGGATCCCGGCGAACACGAACGCCTGCAGCTGGTTGCTCGGTGGCGACTGCGCCAGTGCTCCGGCTCGTCGCAACGCCTCCTCGTACCCGATCACGAAGCCGAGCGAGGTGTCCTTGGTCAACGTCGCGAGCTGGGCGACGATCGCGGGGACCATGCGTCGGATCGCCTGCGGCAGGATCACGAGCTGCATCGACTGCCAGTACGTCATGCCGAGGGATGACGCGGCCTCCGACTGGCCCTTGCTCAACGAGAGGATGCCCGCGCGGAAGATCTCGGCGAGCACCGCGCTGTTGTACAGCGTCAAGCCGATCACGAGGCCCGTCAGCTGCGAGATCTCGGCGAACTGCTGGATGCCGAAGAAGCCGAACAGGATGAGGAGCAGCAGCGGGATGCTGCGAAACACGTCGATGTAGGCCCTGGCGAGCGCCCGCGAGACGGGGTTCCTCGCGATTCGGGCGAGCGCGAAGAAGAACCCGATCGCCGTCGCGAAGACCATCGCGATGAGTGCAGCCTTGATGGTGTTGCCGAGCCCGGCGATGACGAACTGTGGCCACCCCTCGTCGAAGTCGACGAACTGCTCGTACAGCTCGGGCGCGAAGTTGCCGGTCGCGGCGATCCGGTAGATCACGAACGCGACGATCGCCACGATGACGGCGAGCGAGACCCAGTTGGCGTTCTGCACCCGCTGTTGTCCGCGCGGGCCGAGGTCCTCCGTGAGAACCGAACTCATCCGATTCCCCTATCGCTTGATTGCGACGCGCTGCTCGATGGACGTGAAGACCTGTGCCGCGATCAGCAGCCAGACCACGAAGAAGATCGCCGCCGCTGCGAAGGCCGCGATGGGCTGCCCGGTGGCGTTCGCGAGCCGCTGCGCCGCCGTGGTCTCGACGAACAACCCGATCGTGGTGCCGATGACCGTGTTCTTGGCGTTCGCGATGTACAGGTTGCCGATCGGTCCGACGACCGTCCGGAGCGCCTGGGGGATCACGACTTCACCGAGGACCTCACGGAACTTCAGGCCGATGGCGCGCGCCGCCTCGGCCTGTCCCGTGTCCACCGAGTTGATGCCCGACCGCACCGTCTCGCCGAGGTAGGCGCCGGTGTACAGCGACATCACGATCACCGTGGACATGAACGGCGTGAACGTGAAGCCGAGCTTCGGAAGCCCGAAGAAGAAGAGGAAGAAGACGATCAGCAGCGGGGTGTTGCGGAACATGGTCACGTAGAAGGTCGCGAAGCGCTGCAGTGGTCGGATGGGGCTGACGCGGAACGACGCGAGGACCACGCCGACGATCACGGCGAACACGAACGCGAGGTTGGCTGCCTGGAAGAGGCGGACGAACCCGTTGACGTACAGGTCCCAATTGTCGATCAGGAAGGTGATCGGGTTCATCCGCGTTCCTCACTCCGGCGCCGTGGGTCGGTGGTGGACACCGGCCCACGGCGCGGTCGATCAACCTAGCTGGCCGCCTCCGAGGTGGTCGCGGCGGGCTCGGTGGTCATCTCCGACGACATCTCGCTGGCGCCCTCGGACGAGCCGCCGGTCTCACTGGCCTGCGGGCACTCGCTGCCTTCGGGGAAGACCTCGTCGTAGGCGAGCGGCGGCCCGATCTCCGGGGGCTCGGGGGTGTCGGAGACGACGCCGACGGTCTCCTCGTAGGCCTGGTCCCACTCGCCGCTCTGCTGGATCTGGCAGATGCGCTCGTTCAGGTACAGGCGGAGGTCAGTCGCGCCGTCGGGGATGCCGATGCCGTACGGTTCGTCGCTGAACTCGTCGCCCACGACCTCGAAGCCGCCGAACTCGTCGACCAGGCCGTACAGGATCGCACCGTCCGTGGTCGTGGCGTCGACGCGTCCGTCGTTCATCGCCGAGGCGCACTTCGTGTAGGTGTCGAAGGTGATGGTGTCGGCATCAGGCGCCGCTTCCTGCAAGTTCTGCAGCGACGTCGAACCCTCGACCGAGCAGGTGGTCAGATCACCCGTGTTCACGTCCTCCGGGGATTGAATGTTTTCCGGGTTGCCCTCGGGCACCATCAGCTGCTGACCGGTCTTGTAGTACGGCCCGGCGAAGTCGACGACCTGGTCGCGTTCCTCGTTCATCGTGTAGGTCGCGATGACCATGTCGACCTCGCCGTTCTCCAGGAACGGCTCACGGTTGGCCGACACAGCCTCCTGGAACTCGATGTGGCTCTCCGGGTCGCCGTCGCGGAACATGCCCTCGACCATCAGCTTGGCGATCTCGGCGTCGAACCCTTCGACACCACCCGGCGTGTTGACGCCGAACAGCGGCTGGTCGTACTTGACGCCGATCCGCACCGTGCCGCTGTCGATCAGCTCCTGCACGCCCTCGGCATCGACGCCTACGGTGGTCTCGGATCCGCCGCCTTCAGTGGCACCGGCGGCCGCTTCGCTCTCACCGCCTCCGCTGGTCTCCTCGCCGCCGCCTCCACAGGCTGCGAGGAGCAGCATGAGGATCATCGTGAGTCCGAGGACCCGTAGCTTTCGTGTACGCATGGGCTGGGTTCCTTCCAGCTAGTGGGCCAGGATCTTCGAGAGGAAGTCCTTGGCGCGGTCCGACTCGGGCGAGTCGAAGAACTTGTTCGGTGGGGCGATCTCCATGATCAGCCCCTCGTCCATGAATACGACCCGCCGCGCGGCGGAACGCGCGAACCCCATCTCGTGGGTCACTACGACCATCGTAGTACCCTCTTCGGCCAGCTCGAGCATCACGTCGAGCACCTCGGAGATCATCTCGGGGTCGAGCGCCGACGTCGGCTCGTCGAAGAGCATGATCTCGGGCTTCATGCAGAGCGCGCGGGCAATC
>CAYVGE010000288.1:1997-4712 GCA_964450395.1 uncultured Actinomycetota bacterium | reverse complement strand
CCGACGGCATGAACGTCGAGAGCCTCGAGGTCACCGACGGGGGCGATGACTCCTAGGAGGCTTCCGGAGGGGCGGTAGGGTCAGGGCATGGAGCGCGCGGAGACGTTCGACCGCTGGAAGCCGGCGTTGGTCAACGGCGGCAGTGCGCTGGCGGTCGGCGTGCTCGGGTGGCTGGCGGAGGGCCGGCTGTCGCCCCTCATCGTCCTCGCGGTCGCGATCGCGATCGGGTGGGGCTGGTGGGTGTCGCCGCTGCGGCGGGCGCAGCCGCACACCGACCACGCCGAGGCGATGGCGCAGGCGCGCAGCCGCCAGCTGATCGTGTACTGGCGCCCCGGGTGCACGTGGTGCCTGAAGCTGTGGCGGGCGCTCGAGCCCGACGAGCGCGACCAGGTGCTGTGGGTCAACGTGATGGCCGACGCCGAGGCGGCGCACTGGATCCGCCGGTTCCACGACGGCGACATGGTCACCCCGACCGTCGTCACCGGCAACGGCCGGCAGGTCGCGGCGACCGCCGAGCAGATCCGCGCGCGGGTGGCGCAGGCGCGCCCCTGAGGTCGTGCACCGCGTCCGGCGCGCCCGGGCGCGCGCGTCGCTGTCAGTCGTCGAGGCCGAGCAGCGCCTCGCCGATCCACGACACGATGGTCACGATCACTGCCCCGACGAAGGTCGCGCCGAACCCCGTCGAGGTGAGTCCCAGGCCCAGCTCGTCGGAGATCCAGATCGTCAGCCCGAACATCAGCGCGTTGATCACCAGCAGGAACAGGCCGAGCGTCAGCAGGACGATCGGGAGGCTGAAGAACGTCACGATCGGCCGCGCGATGGCGTTGACGAGCGCCATGATCAGGGCGATCAGGACCAGTGAGCCCACGCTGCCGGTGAACTGCAGGCCGTCGAGCAGCTGCACCGCGACCCAGACCGCCGCGGCGGTGATGACCAGCTTGAACAGGAGGGACATGGCAGCACCATACTGGCACAGGGTGAGGACATGGGTGACGTCGCCAGACTGCTGCGGACCGCGCGCGAAGCGCGTCAACGCCGGGACTGGGTTGCTGCGTACGATGGGTTCGCGACCGCCCGCCTGGCGACCACGCTGTCGGCTGAGGACCTCGCGGCGCTGAGCGACGTCGCGTGGTGGCTGGGCCGCGTCGACGAGTGCCTCGAGGCCGCCGACGCTGCGCACCGCGCACACCTCGATGCCGACCGTCCCCGGGCCGCCGCGATGACGGCGCTGGACCTGGCGGTGTCGCTGTTCCTCCGCGGGGACGATGCGCTCGCCTCGGGATGGGTCGGCCGCGCGCAGCGACTGCTCGATGACCTGCCCGAGGGACCGGAGCACGGGTACGTCCGCTACGTCACCGACGTGGAGGGTGGGCTCGACGCCGGCGAGCTGCACGCGGTCGTCGGTGCAGCGCGGGACGTCCGGCGGATCGGTCGCCGTCACGGCGATCCCAACCTGATCACCGCGGCGACGGCCGGCGAGGGCTACGCATTGCTCAGGCTCGGCGAGGTCGCCCGAGGCATGCGGCTGCTGGACGAGGCAATGGTCGCCGTCGTGTCCGACGAGCTCGCGCCCGAGTGGGCCGGCAACGTGTACTGCCACCTGATGTCCGCCTGCCACGAGCTGGCCGACATCGCCCGCGCCCGCGCGTGGACGCAGGCCACGTGGCAGTGGCTGTCGCGGCTCCCGGTTGCCGTCCTGTTCACGGGCATCTGCCGGGTGCACCGCTCGCAGGTGCTGCAGGTGTCCGGCGAATGGGAGCGTGCCGAGGACGAGGCGAGCCGCGTCTGCGAGGACCTCGCCGGTGTCTGCGTGGCGAGCGTCGCTGAGGCCAACTACCAGATCGGCGAGCTGCGGCGTCTGCGCGGCGACTTCGGTGCGGCCGCGGAGGCGTACGGGCTGGCGCGGGAGTCGGGCCGGGACCCCCAACCCGGGATGGCGCTGCTGTGTCTCGCCGAGGGTCGGATCGACGCCGCGCACGCGTCGATCCGCGCGGCGGTGCACACCGTGGGCGCCGACCGGCTGGCGAGGGCGCGGTTGTGCGCGGCGCGGGTCGACATCGCGCTGGCCGCCGGTGACCTGGCGTCGGCGCGCAGCGCCTGTCAGGAGCTCGAGGCGGCCGCCGCCGTCTACGGCACCTCGGGCCTCGAGGCCTCCGCGCTGCACGCACGCGGCGCGCTCGTCCTCGCCGAGGGGCGGCCCCAGGAGTCGCTGCCGGCGTTGCGGGCGGCGTGCCGGCGCTGGAACGACGCGCAGGCTCCGTACGAGGTCGCCCGCGCCTGCAGACTGCTCGGCACCGCCTATGCGGCGCTCGATGACCACGACGCGGCCGCCGCGGAGCTGGCGTCTGCCAGGGAGACCTTCGAACGGCTCGGCGCGACCGCCGATGTCACGGCGGTGGCGGATCTGCAGGGGGGACGCGCGCTGCCCGGCGGGCTGACCGAGCGCGAGGCGGAGGTGCTCACCCACGTGGCCCGGGGCGGCACCAACCGCGAGGTGGCCGACGCCTTGGTGCTCAGCGAGAAGACCGTCGCCCGGCACCTGTCGAACATCTTCGCCAAGCTCGGCGTGTCCACCCGCACCCAGGCGTCCGCGTTCGCCTTCGAGCATCGGCTCACCGAGCGGTGAACCAGCGTGGGCAGGATCGCCCACGGCGGGTCTGCAGGATGCGCTGGACGCCCGATGTGTGCACCCTCCGGCGCTGCGTAGGGTCGGTG
>CAYVGE010000288.1:0-1897 GCA_964450395.1 uncultured Actinomycetota bacterium | reverse complement strand
CGACGACCGGACGAGGTGTCCCACCCATGAGCACCCCCACACGACAGACCACGACGCAGGCGCTGGACGAGACCCGGGTCGAAGCCTTTGCCGAGCGACTGTTCGGCTTCTACACGGGAGGGCTGCTGACCTACCTCGTCGACATCGGCCACACCACCGGGCTGTTCGAGGCGGCCAGCGACGGTCCCGCCACGAGCCTCGAGCTCGCACGACGATCCGGGATGCACGAGCGGTACGTGCGCGAGTGGCTGGGGGCGATGGTCACCGGAGGCGTCATGACCTACGAGCCGACGACCGGCTCGTACGAGCTGCCAGCTGAGCACGCTGCGTGCCTGACCGGTAGCACGTCGGCGAACATCGCGCCGTTCAGCCTGCTCAACACCCACCTCGCCAAGCACGTCGATCAGGTCGCGCGTGCGTTCCGCGAGGGAGGTGGCGTCCCCTACGCGACGTTCGGGCCCGAGTTCACCGGCGTCATGGACGCCCTCAGCCGGGCCGGGTTCGATGAGGACCTGCTGTCCGAGTGGCTCGACCTGGTGCCCGGGCTGCGCGCACGGCTGGCCGAGGGCGCCCGCGTGGCCGACATCGGCTGCGGCACGGGACACGCGGTGGTGGTCCTGGCCCAGGCCTTCCCTGCTTCGGACTTCGTGGGCTACGACATCTCGGAGGAGGCGCTCGCTGCCGCCCGGCGGGAGGTTGCCGCACATGGGTTGCACAACGCCCGGTTCGAGGTGCAGGACGCCGCGACCCTGTCGGTCGACGACCCCGTCGACGTCGTGTTCGTGTTCGACGCGATCCACGACCAGGTCGCGCCGGACGACGCCCTGCGCCGCATCCACGACATGCTCGCCCCCGACGGGGTCTTCCTCATGTTCGAGACGCAGGCGTCGAGCAACCTCGAGGACAACGTCGCCCACCCGCTGGCGCCCTACCTCTACGCGATCAGCACGCTGCACTGCCTGACGATCTCGCTCGCGCACGACGGTGCGGGGCTCGGTGCGGTCTGGGGGGAGCAGCGGGCCCGCGCCATGCTCCACGATGCCGGGTTCGGCAGGGTGCAGGTGCGTGACGTGCCCGACGAGCCGGTCAACGCGCTGTACGTCGCACGCCGGTAGCCGGCGAGCGCGCGCACCGGCGGCGCTGTCCTCCGCCATGGGCCCGGGTTATGCTGGGTCCATGGCGACGACGCTTCTCCTTAGCCGGCCGCGCTGACGACGGACGTTCAGCGCGGCGACCCTCCCATGCACGGGGGGTCTTTTCATGTTCGACCGACGCCGTCAGACCGTGAGGACCACACCGTGAGCGCCTACGACCCGCACGAGATCGAGCCCCGGTGGGAGAAGGCCTGGGAGGACGCCCGGCTGTTCGTCGCCGACGAGCAGTCTGACAAGCAACCCTTCTACGCACTGCACATGTTCCCGTACCCTTCCGGCGACCTGCACATGGGCCACGTCGAGGCATTCTCGCTGGCCGACGCGGTCGCGCGGCACCGGCGCCTGCAGGGCTACGAGGTCATGAACCCGATCGGTTGGGACTCGTTCGGGCTGCCCGCCGAGAACGCGGCCATCAAGCGCGGCGTCGACCCCAAGGCGTGGACCTACGCCAACATCGAGACGCACATGTCGACGATGAAGCGCATGGGCTTCGCGTGGGACTGGTCGCGCCGGCTGCACACGTCCGACCCCGAGTACTACAAGTGGACCCAGTGGCTGTTCCTGCAGCTGTACGAGGCGGGCTGGGCCGACCGCCGGCAGGCCGACGTCAACTGGTGCCCCAACGACCAGACGGTCCTGGCCAACGAGCAGGTCATCGACGGTCACTGCGAGCGGTGCGGCCATGCGGTCACCAAGAAGTCGCTGACGCAGTGGTTCCTGCGGATCACCGCGTTCGCCGACCG
>CAYVGE010000287.1:2810-4817 GCA_964450395.1 uncultured Actinomycetota bacterium | reverse complement strand
GGGATCCTGGGTGATCGCGTAGCGCTGGGCGGCCCAGCCCAGGGCGACCGCGATGGCCTCGGCGTGGTCGTTAGGCGTGATCGCGAGCCGTCGCTCCACCCAGTCGCCGATCTCGACGTGGCTGCGCAGGATGATCTCCCCGACGATCGGGCGGAGCAGGGCGTCGGCCAGCCGGTGGTTCCCGGTCGTGCACGCGTGATCGATGGCCGTGCGCAGATCCGGCCAGACGTCGGCGAGGTTGGCGACGCCCGCCAGTTCGTCGGGGCCGGCGAGCAGCCGCCCGATGCGGGCGACCGCGTCGGCGCACCATCGCGCGTGGCGATCGGCCAGCACGTCGGCGGCGCTGGCGTCGGCGAGCTGCTCGGCGGCGAACCGCCGGACGGTGTCGAGCAGCCGGAACCGCAGGCCGTCCGGGCCGGACTCGACGAGCACCATCGACTGGTCGACCAGCCGGCCCACCAGCACGGAGACATCGATCGCGTCGAGGCCGCCGCCGGCCGCGACCGCCTCCGCGGCGTCGAGCTCGAACGAGCCCGCGAACACCGACAGCCGTTGCAGGACCGTGCGCTCGGACGGTGCGAGCAGGTCGTAGGACCATCGGATCGTCGCCCGCAGGGTCCGGTGGTGGGCGGCATCGTCGCGCCGGCCGTCGGCGAGTAGGCGCAGCGCGTCGTCGAGGCGCGTCAGCAGCTGGGTCGGCGTCAGCGCCGACGTGCGTGCCGCGGCCAGCTCGATGGCCAGCGGGAGGCCGTCCAGGCGACGGCAGATCCGCTCCACAACGCCGGCGTCGGTCGGTACCCCGGAGGCCGGCGCGGCCGCCGCGGCCCGCGCGGTGAACAGCTCCGCGCCCGGACCCGCAGCCAGCGGTGGCACGGCCAGGACGTGCTCGCGGTCGACGCCCAGCCGCTCCCGCGAGGTGACGAGCACCTGGACGTGCGGGCAGCCTGCAACGACCGCTGCTACCACCGCGGCGGCGGCCTCGAGCACGTGCTCACAGTTGTCGATCACGAGCAGCGCCACGCGGTCGTGTAGTGCGGCGACGATCGCGGCGGGGACCGTCCGGCCCGACCGCTCGATGACCCCCAGGGTGTCGGCTACGACCCGGCCGACGTCCGCGGCCGACGCCACCGGCGCGAGTTCCACCAGCCACACGCCGTCGGGCCAGGCGTCCGCGACCGCGTGCGCCGCAGCCAGCGCCAGCTGTGTCTTGCCGATCCCACCGGGACCGACCAGGCTCACGATCGGCGCGGCGGCCAGCGCCTCCCGCACCGCCGCGAGATCGTCGTCGCGACCGACCAGCTGTGGCCGGCGCCCCGGGAGGTTCCCGCGTGCATCACCGGCCGCGGGCGGCGCCGCGGCGGCGGCCATGGGCGCCAGCCGCTCGTCGTGCGCGAGGATCGCCGCCTCCAGCTCGCGCAGGCGGTCTCCCGGCTCGACGCCGAGTTGCTCGTCGAGCTGGCGCCGGGCGGTGCGGTACGCGGCCAGCGCGTCGGCCTGCCGCCCCACGCGATACAGCGCCGTCATCAGCAGGGCCCACAACTCCTCCCGGAACGGATGCGCCGCCGTCAGCTCGGTCAGCGGACCGACGGCTGCGGCCGGATCGGTCGCGACGAGGCGTGCGAGCTGCGTCTCGGTCGCGCCGAGCCACTGCTCGACCAGCCGGTCGACCGTCGCGGTGAAGCCCTCGGCGTCGAGCCCCGCCAGCGGCGTCCCGGCCCACTCGCCCAGCGCGCCATCGACGTCGCCGGCGTCGAGCCGGCGCTGGAAGCGCAGGACGTCGACGGCGTCGCCGGGCACCTCCAGGCGGTAGGCGGCGCCGACCCGCACGATCCTGTCGGGGCCCAGCGCCGCCCGCAGCCGGGTGACGTGGGCCTGAAGAGTCTTGTGGGCCGTCCGTGGCGCGTCGCTTCCCCAGACCAGCGCGACGAGGCGTGACACCGGTACCGCCCCGCCGGCCGACAGCGCCAGCGCCGCCAGCACGGCCCGCCGCTTGGCGGGCCCGAGCTC
>CAYVGE010000287.1:0-2800 GCA_964450395.1 uncultured Actinomycetota bacterium | reverse complement strand
CGATGCCACCCAACAGACGGATCTGCACCACCGCTCGTCCTCACCGCACGTTGCCCCGACGTCCTCATTGTCGCTGATCCGACGGCACGCGCACTGCGCGCAGTCGGAGGCAACCGGCACGCAGTCGGTGCGCAACCGGCTTGCCGCACCCTCCCGCTCATGGGCCGTGCCGCCACCGCCGGACCCGATCCCGACCCGAGAAAGGCAGACCCGATGACCGCCACGACCATCCGACCCGACCTCGACCCCCGGCGCCTGGCGCGCGTCGCCGGCGTCCTGTATCTCGTGATCATCGCGTGCGGACTGTTCAGCGAACTCGTCGTGCGCGGCGCGGTGATCGTCCCCGGCGACGCGGCCGCGACCGCGGCCAACATCCTGGCTGCCGAGGCGTTGTTCCGGCTCGGCATCGCCAGCGACCTCATGATGGTCCTCGCCGACGTCGGCATCGCCATCGCGCTGTACGTGCTGTTCGCACCCGTCAGCCGGACGTTGTCGGCAGCCGCCGCGGCGTTCCGGCTGACCCAGGCCGCCGTCCTCGCCCTCAACCTGCTGTACCAGCTCGCCGCACTGCTCGTCCTGCGCCACGGCGGCGCGCTGTCGGCCTTCGACCCCGAACAGCTCGACGCGTTGGCGCTGCTGCTGCTGGAGCTGCACCGCTACGGCTACCTCCTTGCACTGGTGCTGTTCGCGGGGAACCTCGTGGTCACCGGCCACCTGCTGTACCGGTCGGGCTTCCTGCCGCGGACGCTGGGCGTGCTGTCGGTCCTGGCCGCGGCCGGTTACCTGATCGACACGCTGATGTTCGTGCTGCTGGCCGGCTACGACGGCGCCGTCTCCGACGTTGTGCTCGCGCCCGCCTTCCTCTTCGAGATCGGGTTCGCCGCGTGGCTACTGATCAAGGGCGTCGACGCCACCGCATGGCGACGCGCAGCCGTGGAGCCGACCGGCGACGCCGATCACCGTTCCGTAGCCGGCGTGAGCGCGGCGGTCTAAGCCCGCCGACGTCACCTATCCGCATTCATTCCGAAGGAGTCAATGTCATGAAGGCCATCGTCAACCACACGTACGGACCTCCCGAAGTGCTGCGACTGGACCACGTCGACACGCCCGTGCCCGCCGACGACCAGGTGCTAGTACGCGTCGAGGCGGCGGGCATCAACCGCGGCGACTGGCACGCCACCACCGGCCTGCCGTACATCGTCCGCGTCGCCGAGTTCGGCGTCCGCCGCCCGAAGATCGCCGTCCGCGGCACCGATGTCGCCGGCACCGTTACGGCGCTCGGGAGCGATGTCCGCCGCTTCCGGCCTGGCGATCTGGTGTTCGGCTGGGCCGACGGCGCCTTCGCGGAGCACGCCGTCACCACCGTCGACCGGCTCGCCGCGACGCCGACCCGCATGTCGGCGATCCAGGCGGCGGCCGTGCCCACAACCGGCGTGACCGCCCTTCAGGCCGTACGCGACAGCGCTGACGTGCAGCCCGGACACCGCGTGCTGGTCGTGGGCGCGTCCGGTGGGGTCGGCTCCTACGCCGTGCAGATCGCCGCCGCGATCGGCGCCGAGGTCACCGGCGTCACGAGCACCCGCAACGTCGAACTCGTGCGCTCCCTGGGCGCCGCGCACGTCATCGACTACACGACTCGGGACGTCATCGACGGCCCCGACCGCTACGACGCGGTCATCGACGCCGCCGGCAGCCACGGGCCGTCCGCCTGGCGACGCACGCTCACACCGACCGGGACGCTCGTCCTCATCGGCGGCCCACAGGGACGGTGGATCGGCGGGATGGTCCGCTTCGCCGCGGCGCTGGCGCTGTCGCCGCTGGTCTCCCAGCGGCTCGTCCCGCTGTTCTCCACCCCCAGCGCCGCTGACCTCGCCAACCTCGCGGAGCTCGTCACGGCCGGGAAGCTGACACCCGTCCTGGACCGGACCTTCGCACTGCCCGAGACGCCCGACGCCATCCGCCACGTCGGTGCCGGCCACACCCGCGGCAAGATCATCATCACCATCTGACGGCGACAACGCCGTCCGGGCCGTCCGGTTACCGCAGCCCCGATGCTCGCCGATCGCGCTGCAGCCGTGTACGGGACGCATTCACGAGAGGCAGGCACGCTACCGCCATCCTCCGAGCACGGCGCTGAACAGGGACGTGTCTGCGATCTGGGACTATCAACCGTGCAGGGTTGGGACGTGGCGGCCCTCCTCCATCGCCGAACCGTGCCACGAGCGCCATCACCATCGCCCGGCGAAGACCCGGCCGACAGGGCAAAGGCCCGCCCCGCGCAGGACTATCCGCAGCCGCTCGCACGCGTGGAGGGATCGGGCCACCGTGGCCGGAGGCATTGGCCGGTCTAGGGCACCAGAATGGGCCGCCGTCGCATGTGAACAGCTCCGTGTGAGTGCTCCTGAGATCCTCGACGTAGGCTGATTCACGGTCGTGTTCGAAGTCGATCGTTGCCCATGTCTTCCAGGTCGCGATAGACGCTGCCCCGCTCACGGCCGCTGAGGCGACGTAGGCAACGGTAGATGGTCTGTCGCTCGAAGCCGCCGCCAGCTGCCTGGACTTCCGCCACGATGTCGCGTCGCGCGAAGTCCGTTGCACCGGTTCTGCGATGTAGTCGGTCAATCGCGTCGAGAACGGCCTGTCTGCAGTTCGGGCGCGGGCCGGCGAGCTTGGCCTGCAGCGGTGGGACGGCGATGGGCGGCCCGTCGAGGGTGTCGTGGCGGTTCGCATTGTGTAAACCCAGGTCCACCGACAAACCTGCAGGTCAGGGGCCTATTCGGCTCTCCGGCGCGGCTTCGCA
>CAYVGE010000286.1:1607-4837 GCA_964450395.1 uncultured Actinomycetota bacterium | reverse complement strand
CTGACCGAGCCGAACGGCATGTCGCGCTGTGGCCCGCCACCGCGCGTGCCGACGACCAGCAGGCGGTCGTTGCCGGACAGCGCGAGCAGCCCGCCGGCGGGTGCGCCCCGCATGATCACCGTCTCGATGTCGGGCCCATCGACCTGCACGTCCTGCTCGAGGCCCCGCATCAGCGCAGCCGCCTCCTCTCTCGCGGCGGCCTCGACCTCCGGCGTCGCGGGGTCGGGAGACCGGTAGGCATGGGCGACGGTCACGGGCACCGCACGACGCCCCGCCTCGTCGATCGCCCAGTGCAACGCACGACGAGCGGCCGGTGAGCCGTCGACGCCGACCACCAGGGGACGATGCCCATCCATCTCCTCGGAGCCACCGCCGTCGGCGCTGATCACCGCCACCGGCACCATCGAGTGCGCGGCGGTGCGGTAGCCCGTCGACCCCAGCCGCAGCCGTTGGAACCCGTCGGCGCCACGGGCGCCGACGACGACCAGTTCGGCGTCGACCGCCGCGGCGACGAGGCCGCTGCTGGGAACCGCGACGACGGGGACCGCGGCGACGCTCCATGTGATGTGCGCAAGCACCTCGCGGTTGCGGGTCGTCACCGCCGCGAGCCGCGTCTCGGCGAGCTGGTGTTCCTGCGCCCGTGGCACCGGACCTCCGCCAGGTGTGACGTAGCAGTGGACGATCTCGATGGAGGTCGCGCGCACCTCGGCTTCGCACACGGCCCAGCGCAGCGCGCGATCTGCCTGCGGCGAGCCGTCGACCCCGACGACGATGTGACCCATCTCAGCCCCGCAGGACGCCATCGTCGGCCGCGGTGCACCATGTGGGCGCTGCGTTCATCACGTGCAGCCTCCCTCGTCAGGCTCGGTCGTCCCGTGGACGCACGCGAGCACGCCACGATCCATCCGCCGGCCGACGTCCGGTCGATGACGGCATGACGCACCCGTCTGTGGCCGAACGATCCGGTGCTCCGCGACCGGCATGGCGCTCACCTCAAGTGCTCAGGCCTCTGTGGGATGATCGCACCAGATGATGTCGCCGTGTAGGGTCCAACGGCCCGCGCAGAGGCCCCCCGGCCGGATCGCGTCGTGGGACACCTTCGCGCGACCGGCTATGACATCGACGCGGCACTCGAAGCCCACGCACGCCTGGCCACATCAGCAGCACCAGGTCCGCCAGCGCCCCCACCACACCGACACCGATCATGCTGCCTCGGCTCGGACGTCGATCGTCACGGTGCGGCAGGCGCGATTATCCTCCGCGCATGAAACACCGGACGCCGTACCTCGACCGCTCGCTCATGGACCCGGCGACGCCGCCGGGCGACGACTTCTACCGCCACGCCAACGGTGGTTGGCTCGATGCGAACCCGGTCCCGGCGGAGTACCCGGCCTGGGGTGCGTTCCTGGAGATCCACGTCCGCAACGAGGAGCTGCTCCATCGCCTGCTGCAGGACGCGGCGGCCGCGTCGGCGCAGGCGGACGGTCCGACCGCGATGGTGGGCGACTACTTCGCGGCCGGCATGGACGAGGAGCGGATCGCGGCTGTCGGGCTCGACCCGCTGCGGCCGCTGCTCGACCGCATCGACGGGCTCGGGTCGACCGACGATCTCGGGCACCTGCTCGCCGACCTGCACCGCGTCGGCGTCGGTGCGCTGTTCGGGTTGGACGTCGGGCCCGACTTCGACCGCGCTGACCGGTACCTGATCTACCTCGGCCAGGGTGGGCTCGGGCTGCCCGAGCGCGACTACTACCTGCGCGACGACGAGCGCTCGGTGGCGCTGCGGTCGGCCTACGAGCAGCACGTGGCGACCCAGCTCGGGAACCTCGGTGGGGATCCGGCGGCCGCGGCGGCGATCGTGGGGCTGGAGACGGAGCTGGCCCGGTCGTCCTACACCGCCGAGCAGCTGCGTGACCTGCAGCTGACGCTCAACCGCGTCGAGGCGGCCGAGCTCGACGAGCTGATGCCGGACTTCGGCCTGCGTGGGCACCTCGCGCGCCTGGGCGCCGCACCCCCGACCGTCAGCGTCAACAACCTCGACTTCTTCCGCGACCTCGACGCCCTGCTGGCGGACACGCCGGTCGACACCCTGCGCGCCTACCTGCGCTGGCACCTGGTGCGGTCCTTCGCGTCGGCGCTCCCGCCGGCCTTCGAGGATGCCGCGTTCGCGTTCTACGGCCGCGTGCTGGGAGGCCAGCAGGAGCAGCAGCCCCGATGGAAGCGCATCCTCGGTGCCGCGTCGGCGGACATCGGCGAGCAGGTCGCCCGCCTGTACGTCGACGCCGCCTTCCCACCCGACGCCAAGGCGCGGTGCGAGGCGATGGTCGACCAGCTGATCGCCGCGATGGAGCGTTCGATCCGCGCGGTGGACTGGATGACCGACGAGACGCGCGAGGCGGCGCTGACGAAGGTCGCCACCTTCACGCACAAGATCGGCTACCCCGACGTCTGGCGGGACTACGCCGGGCTGTCGATCGACCTCGACGCCCACGTGCGCAACCGCATGCGCGCGGCGACGTTCGAGGTCGAGCGCCGCCTGGCCAGGCTCGACGACCCGGTCGACACGACGGAGTGGGAGATGCCCGCCCATGTCGTCAACGCGTACTACAACCCGCTGCTCAACGAGATCGTGTTCCCCGCGGGCATCCTCCAGCCCCCGATGTTCTGGCCGGACGCCGACGACGCCGGCAACTTCGGCGCCATCGGCGCCGTGATCGGGCACGAGATCACCCACGGCTTCGATGACCAGGGCAGCCAGTTCGACGAGGTCGGGCGCCACCGCGTGTGGTGGAGCGAGCGGGACCGCGCCGAGTTCGACCGGCGGGCCCGGGGCCTCGTCGAGCAGTTCGACGACTACCGGGTCGCCGACGACCAGGCGGTCAACGGACGGCTGACGCTCGGCGAGAACATCGCCGACCTCGGCGGCGTGACCATCGCGTTCGACGCCTGGCGACACACGGTGGGCGAGACCGCGTCCGATGTCGACGGCTTCACGCCCGAGCAGCGGTTCTTCCTCGCGTACGCCGCGATCTGGCGCATGAACTACACCGAGGAGTACCTGCGGTTGCTCGTCAACGTCGACGTCCACGCCCCGAACCCGCTGCGGGTGAACGGGCCGCTGTCGAACTTCCCACCCTTCGCCGAGGCGTTCCACGTCGACGCCGACGCGCCGCTGCGCCGGCCGGAGGCCGATCGCGTCAGGATCTGGTGATCCTGGTCACCCGGGCGGG
>CAYVGE010000286.1:0-1507 GCA_964450395.1 uncultured Actinomycetota bacterium | reverse complement strand
CCGGTGGCGGCACCGCCTCCCAGGGCGCACGCAACAGGATCTCGAGCGGGCCGCGGGCGGCGACGGCGCGCCAGGCCGTCGCCAGCAGGGCCGCGACCACCGTGAAGCGCGCAACGGACAGCCACGCCGGGACGACGGCGTCGCGCAGCAGCCAGGCGGGCCGCCAGTCGAGCACCAGCAGGTGCGCGATGTACGCGGTCAGCGCGAGCTGCCCGAGCGCCACGAGCGGCCAGACGACGCGCGGCGCAGCGCGGCCGAGCAGCAGGCACGCGCCGAGCACGCCGACCGCGATGCCCGTCGAGGTGACCAGCCACAGCGGCATCTCGCTGTGCGGGGTGGTGACCGCGAGCCGCGTCCAGTCGACCGAGCTCGCCGGACCCAGCCGGGCGACGAGTGCGTCGGAGACGACGAACCCGACCGCGGCCGCGCCCGCGCCGCCGCCCAGCAGCCACCACGCCGTCGCGGGGCTCCGCAGCTCCCGACGTCCCACCCACATGCCCAGCAGCAGGGGCGCCGACCACACGATCACGGGATAGTAGCCGGTCACGATGATGTCGCTCGCGATGCCCGGGACGTCGGTCCACCGCGGGAACCCGAACCCGAACAGGTGCGGCGACGCCCGCCGCAACACCAGCAGCACGACGGGCCCGACGGTGGCGCACGCGGCGGCCGCCGCGAGCAGCCACCGGTCGGGCAGCCGCAGCGCCGCGATCGCGACGACGAAGTACACCGCGTAGTACTGCAGGATGACAGCGACGTTGACGTCGAGCGTCTGCAGCCACACCCCGGCCGGCAGCAGCAGGAGCGCCCGCCACGCCAGCCGCCCGGACGCGGACGTCACCCGGCTCTTCGAACGGTCCCCGGCGGTCAGGGACACCCCGACCCCGGCAAGCACCACGAACAGGATCGAGGCGCGCCCGTGGGACGCGCGGTAGGCAGCCGCGGCCAGCCCCGGCGCGGGGGTGTCCTGCGGTCCGATGTGGACCATGACCATGCCGACGATGGCCAGCGCCCGCGCCATGTCGATGCCGCGGATCCGCGTCCTGACGGGCGTCGGTGCCGTCGTGTCCGTGCCGACCGTCCATCGCTCCACCCGCCCAGTGTGACCGCCACGTCGCACCACGCCGCGACCGTCGACCGACGCCGCCGCTCGATCCCTCGCAAGCGGGAACGTGCGCACGGCGCAGGGGCACGCCGCCGGTTTGCACCGTTCCAACGCCCACTGTCGGCGGTGATAACCGTTTCTACGGTATCGACGGCCATACCGGGCGACCGTCACGCGGCCACACGGCTACCAAGGTCAGCGTCCCGCCCGCCGATGTGGAATGGCCGATCTCCCGATGTCCGCCACCGTCACCCCCCGTCCGCGCCGTCGTCGGCCACGCGAGCAGCCGACGTGGGACCTCGTCTACAAGCGCAACTCGATCGAGCGGCTCAAGCAGGAGAAGTTCCCGCTCGACATCGTCGACGAGCTGCCTCAGCTGATCGCGATGGGCTACGAGGCGGT
>CAYVGE010000285.1:2503-4852 GCA_964450395.1 uncultured Actinomycetota bacterium | reverse complement strand
CCGCCGATGCGCGAGAAGCCGACCGGCACGACGCTGAACGGGCCGTCCGCGATGCGCGTGCCATCGTGGAGGCCGCCGCGGGGACGTAGGCACGTAAGAGCGCAGCCAACCTCACCTGCGATGAGGCTGTTCGCGGTCAGCGTTGCGCAAGGCCGTCGGGACCTCGAGGTCAGCGGAATCGATCCGCGAGTTCTGCGATCAGATCGCGTTCGCGGTGATAGCCCCGCTCGACCACGAGCGTCGCCAGGGCACGCGCCCGCTCCCGGTCTTCATCGGTCGCAACAGCGGTCAACGCCGCAAGGTCGACCTCGTCCTGGGGCCGTGCTGGCCCCGCTGCGAGGGTCTTCAGCACGATGAGTCCAGCGACCGTGGCCACCGGCACGACGACGTCCGGCAACACCTCGAACGGTTCGGCATCGCCGATCAGTTCGGGTTCGATCCCCGAGGACGCGAAGAGGAGATCGATCACGGCGGCGGTGCCTACCCGGTCGGGTGGTCGGAGTCGAACGGTCGCGAGCCGGTCGACGGCCTCCTGTTCGGAGATCGCCTCGACCGCCCAGCCGTCCTGGATCAGCGCCCGGATCAGGTCTTCAGCGGCTGTGTCTGTGGCGGTGGCGACTGCCAGATCGATGTCGCGCGTGAACCTCGGCTCCGTGCGTGCCGACACGGCGAGGCCGCCGACGAGCGCGAACTCGGCGGACTCGCGCTGCAGTCCCGCGCTGATGCTCCGCAGCGCGGTGCCGAGGGGCGTCATTGCAGCGCGCGCGTGCTCGGTCGGCCGGCGCCATCACCGTGCTCGGCTCCGGGACGCGTGCGAAGCCAGTCCGTCAGGCGTTCGTCGAGCGACGCGTCGGGTTCGTCAGGATGGCGGCGCCGCAGGTTCTGACGCATCAACGCGACCCCGACCTCATGCAGCTCGAGTGCCGCGCGCAGCTTGTCTGCGGGGCTCATGGCCCGGATTCTTGCACGTGGCGCTCGTGTCGTGAGCGAGGCCGCCCGCCGCGACTCGCCTGCGCCCACCCCGCCACCCGCTCCGGCTCACAACCCCAGGTACGCCGACCGGACGCGCTCGTCGTCGAGGAGCTCCTCGCCCGCCCCGTCGAAGGTGACCTCGCCGTTCTCGATCACGTAGGCCCGGTCGACGAGCTGCAGGGTCCGCGACGCGTTCTGCTCGACGATCAGCACGGTGATTCCCTGGTCGCGGATCGTCTCGACGACGCCGAAGACGCTCTCGACCAGCTGCGGTGCGAGGCCGAGCGACGGCTCGTCGAGCAGCAGGAGCCGGGGCTTGGCCATCAGCGCCCGGCCGATCGCCAGCATCTGCTGCTGCCCGCCCGACAGGGTCTCTGCGCGCTGGTCGGCCCGTTCCTCGAGGATGCCGAACAGCTCGTGGACCTCCTCGAGGGTCGACCGCGCCTCGCCGCGATCCCGCGTGAAGGCGCCCATCATCAGGTTCTCGCGCACGGTCAGCTCGCCGAACAGCTCGCGGTCCTCGGCGACCATCACGACCCCGTTGCGCACCATCCGGTGCGGCGCGACCCCGGTCACGTCCTCGCCGTCGACGGTGACCGAGCCCGCGGTGGGTCCGATGATGCCCATGATCGCCCGCAGTGTGGTGGTCTTGCCCGCGCCGTTGGCACCGATGAGGGCGACGACCTCGCCCTCATCGACGTGCAGCGACACGCCGTGGAGCACCTGGAGGGGCCCGTAGCCGGCGGAGACGCCGTCAAGAGTCAGCAATGAGCAGCTCCTCGCCGAGGTAGGCGTCGATGACCGCCTGGTCCTGCGCGATCTCGCGTGGCGTGCCCCCGGCGAGCAGCTCGCCGTGGTGCAGGACGAGCACGCGGTCCGACAGCGCCATGACGGCTGCCATGACGTGCTCGACGAGCAGCAGCGCGGTGCCCTCGTCGCGGATCGCTCGCAGCATCTCGATCACCGGCTGGCGCTCGGCGGGCAGCAGGCCGGCCATGACCTCGTCGAGCAGCAGCAGCCGCGGCGAGAGCGCGAGCGCCCGCGCGACCTCCAGGCGCTTGCGCCCGGCGGTTGGCAGCACGCCCGCCTGCTGGCCGGCCCGGTCGGCCAGCTCGAGCCGTTCGAGCACCTCGGTGGTCGTGCGCTCCGCGGTGGCGCGGTCACCGTGGCGCTGCAGTGCGGCGACCAGCACGTTGCTGCGCACGGACAGCGCCGGGAACGGCCGCATCAGCTGGAACGTGCGGCCCACCCCGGCCCGGGCGACCCGATCCGGCGCCCACCCGGTGATGTCGGTGTCGTCGAAGGTGACCGTGCCGGACGTCGGGGCGAGCGTGCCGGCGACGACGTTGAACAGCGTGGTCTTGCCGGCGCCGTTGG
>CAYVGE010000285.1:1868-2493 GCA_964450395.1 uncultured Actinomycetota bacterium | reverse complement strand
CGATCTGCCCCTCGGCGACCTCGAGCGACACGTCGTCGAGGGCCTTGAGGCCCGCGAAGGTCTTCGTGACGTGGTCGACGCGCAGCAGGCTCATGGCCCAATCGCCTCGCCGGCGCGATCAGGTTGCCCCCCGGCCTGTCCGGTGACCGCTGACGCGCTCATCGGTCCACCCGGTTGACGAACGTGCCGTAGACGCCCTTGGGCAGGAACAGGATGACCACGACCAGCAGGACCGCGTAGATGAGCAGGTCGACCCCGGAGCGGCCCTGCAGGACGTCGAGGAACGCCGGGGGGTTGCGCACGAGCACGGTGGACAGCTCGCCGAGGCCGATCAGCAGGACCGCGCCGATCGGTGGGCCCCAGATGGTGCCGACGCCGCCGATGATGGCCGGTAGCAGGATCTCGACCGACAGGCGCGGGCCGAACGCGATCTCGGGGTCGATGAAGAAGAAGAACATCAGGTAGAACGAGCCGCCGATCGCGGTGAGCGCGGCACTCGTGGTGACCGCGAGGATCTTGTAGCGCCTGGCGGGCACGCCTGCCGCCTCGGCCGCCTGCTCGTTCTCCCGCACCGCGAGGATGAACAGTCCGGGGGTCGACCGGACCAGCAGGATCGCGATGACCA
>CAYVGE010000285.1:0-1858 GCA_964450395.1 uncultured Actinomycetota bacterium | reverse complement strand
CCTGCACGGCGGCAGCCCGATCACCCGGGCGGCCTGAACGTACTCCTTCCTCCGCTCGACCATGACCGAGCCCCGTACCGTGCGCGCGAACTGGACCCATTGCGACAAGCCGATCGCGATGACCAGCACGATAGCGAGTAGCCCGAGGATGGTGAAGTAGTAGTTGGGGGAGTCCGCCGGGAACTGCAGCATCCACCACGACGGCTCGGACAGCGGCACGCGGAAGCCGACCGCGGCGTTGAGTGCGTCGGAGCGCAGCACGTACAGCCGGAGCATCTCGGCGAACGCGAAGGTCGCGAGCGCGAAGTACGCGCCCTCGAGCTTGTAGCGGAACGACAGCCAGCCCTCGAGCGCACCGTACGCGCCGGCGACGGCCGCCCCGGCGATCATGCCGATCCAGGGCGACACGCCGAAGTTCACCAGCAGCACGCCGGTCGTGTACGCCCCCAGGCCGAAGAAGGCGGCGTGGCCGAAGCTGAACTGCCCGGCGAACCCGCCCATGACGTTCCACGCCACCCCGAGCAGGCCGAACAGCAGGATCCGCACCGCGACCGACAGCAGTTGGCCGCTGAGCACCGCCGGCACCACCGCGAGCACGGCGACGCCGATGAGCAGAATGCCCAGGTCCGACCGTGACTGCCGCACCGTGGTCCGCAGGCCCGCGAGCCGGTCGGGGCCGGTGGCTGCCGCCGGAGCCTCGTCGACCTCGGTGGTGTTGGTCATTCCGATGCCCCTCCGAAGATGCCCTGGGGGCGGAGGAAGAGCGTGAGGAGGAAGACGATGAACACCGCCATGAGGTTGTCCTGCCCAGGCAGCAGCACGCCGCCGAGTTGCTGGATCAGCCCGATCAGCAGGCCGCCGACGAGCGCCCCGACGACGTTGCCGAGGCCGCCGAGCACCACCACGACGAACGCGATGATCGTGAACGACGAGCCGGTCGTCGGCTCGATGCGCAGGAACGGGGCGACCAGCACGGCCGCCGCGCCCACGGTCGAGACGCCGATCGCGAAGGTGAGCACGAAGATGCGGCTGGCGTTGATCCCGACCAGCGCGCCTCCGGCGGCGTTCTGGCCGACGGCCCGGATCGCGGTGCCCAGCTTGGTGCGCTGCAGGATCCAGTAGAGGGCGCCGGCCAGCAGCAGCGCCGCCACGAACGCGACGACCCTCGGGAACGACGCGACCGCGCCACCGATGCGGATCGGCGCGCCGAACGCCACGCCGACGTTGCGCGGCGTGGCGTCGAAGGCGAGCAGGAGGCCGTTCTCGATGAGGATCGAGATGCCGAACGTCAGCAGCAGCTGGTTCTCCAGCGGCTGTCCCATCGCCCGGTTCAGCACCCCGGCCTGTAGCGCCGCGCCGATGAGGAACAGCACCGGGACGACCACCACGATCGTCGCGTAGGGGTTCATGCCGGCCTGCCCGACCAGCACGAAGGTGACGTACAGGCCGAGCGTCAGCAGCGCTCCGTGGGCGAAGTTGACGATCTCGAGCACACCGAAGATCAGTGTCAGGCCCATCGCGACGAGGCCGTAGACGGCTCCGGTGAGCAGGCCCGTCAGGATCGCCTGGACCAGCACCGTGGATGTCACCGACAGCGTGGTCACACGCCAGGCGAGGAGCGCGACCGCGACCGCGGCGACGGTGGCCGCCCGGGCCCGCCCGGTGGGCAGGCGCAGGGCCGACACCACGTCGCTCATCGCCTCACTATCCCGCTACTGCGGTGGATCCCAGGGCACCGCCGGGAAGGTCGGATCGGTCTCGGCGAACTCCTCGGGGTACACCTGCTCGATGCCGTCGTCGACGACCTGCATCACCACGGGCCGGGCGTTGGTGTTCTCACCGAGCTCGTCGAAGGTGA
>CAYVGE010000284.1:0-4852 GCA_964450395.1 uncultured Actinomycetota bacterium | reverse complement strand
GCAAGACCCGCCTGATGGGCGAGCAGGAGAAGCGCACGATCGCCTACCACGAGGGCGGGCACACCATCGTGGGGCACGCGCTCCCGCACGCCGACCCGGTGCACAAGGTGTCGATCATCCCGCGCGGCCAGGCGCTCGGCTGGACGCTGTCGCTGCCCACGGAGGACAAGTACCTGGTCAGCCGCGGCGAGCTCATCGACCAGCTCGCGATGATGCTGGGTGGCCGCGTCGCCGAGGAGCTCACGATCGGTGACTTCACCACCGGCGCATCGAACGACATCGCCAAGGCGACGGCGACCGCCCGCGACATGGTCACGCAGTACGGCATGAGCCCCAAGCTCGGGCCGATCAAGCTCGGCCAGAACGACGGCCAGCCGTTCCTCGGCCGCGACTTCGGCCACCAGCCGGACTACTCCCATGAGATCGCGGTCGAGATCGACAGCGAGATCCGTGCGCTGATCGACGAGGCGCACGACGAGGCCCTCGAGATCCTGGTGCTCAACCGGGACATCCTCGAGGAGCTCGCCGACGCGCTGATCGAGCGCGAGACGGTCGAGAAGGACGACCTGCAGGCCATCCTCGACAAGGTCAGGGTGCGCCCGTCGCGGGCCATCAAGCCGCTGATGAACGGCAGCTCGGCCGCGGCCTCGCAGTCGACCGTGGTCACCCAGCTGCGCCGGATTGAGCGCTCTGCGGCGACCGATGGCGCCACGCCACGTGACTGACGGGCGGTCGGCGGTGGACGGCCAGCGTCCGGTCGCCCTGGCCGACGATCCGGCGGCCAGGGCGCGGGTCGTGGCGACCACCGGCATCGCGCCGGAGGCGACGTTCGACCACGGGCGCATCCGCGAGGGCGTGCGCCTGCTGCTGGAGGGCCTGGGCCTCGACCCCGAGGACCCGCGGCTGGTCGACACGCCCGACCGCGTCGCGCGGATGTACGACGAGATCTTCGCCGGCCTGCTCGTGCGGCCCAACGACGTGATCGACAAGGTCTTCGAGGAGCACCACGACGAGCTCGTGATGGTCCGCGACATCTGGCTGGCCAGCGTCTGCGAGCACCACCTGGTGCCGTTCGTCGGCCGCGCCCACGTCGGCTACATCCCCAACGCCCGCGGCCAGGTGACCGGCCTGTCCAAGCTGGCGCGCCTGGTCGACGTGGTCGCCAAGCGCCCCAACATGCAGGAGCGGCTGACCAGCACGATCGCGGACACGCTGGTCGAACAGCTGCACCCCCGCGGGGCGGTCGTCGTGGTCGAGGCCGAGCACCTGTGCATGACCATGCGCGGCGTGCGCCGCCCCGGTTCGACGACCGTCACCAGCGCGGTGCGCGGCACGATCCGCGACGATCCGGCCACCCGCGCCGAGGCGATGGCGCTCGCCATGGGCGGGCGTTCCACCCCCGGCTGACACGCCAGCGTGACCGGCTGAGCACACAGCGTCCAGGCCGTCGGCGCTTCGCGGCGACCGGAGTGCCGACGTGCGAAGGTGGCTGGCCATGAAGCCGTTGGTGCGCATCGTCGACGCGTCGCTCGGCGCCGACGCCCAGGTCCGACTGGTCGTGTCGGGTGTCGACGACCTCGACCTGCTGCGCGCCACGTGGGCGTCGTCGGGCGCGGCCGTCGAGCGGGTCGGCGACCGGCTCCACGCCACGTCGACCGTCGTGGCGCTCGTGCGGGCCGCGGGCCGCTGCCTGGACCGCACGCGCGCCGAGCAGCTGCGGACCGGTGCTGACGAGGCCGTGGCGGCCTGGCTCGACCCGGCACCCGTGGTCCGGCTGAACGCCGACGTGGTGCGGTTCGGGCCGTCCGCCGCCGTGATGGGCATCGTCAACGTCACCCCCGATTCGTTCTCCGACGGCGGCGTGCTGTACCCGCAGGACCACCCCCGCCAGGCGGTCGAGCACGCGCGCGCGATGCTGGCCGCGGGCGCTGCGATCGTCGACGTCGGCGGCGAGTCCAGCCGCCCCGGTGCCCGGCCGGTCGCGCTCGACGAGGAGCTCAACCGGGCGATCCCGATCGTCGAGGCGCTCGTCGGCCACGACGTGCTGGTCAGCATCGACACGGTCAAGGCCGAGGTCGCCCAGGCCGCGGTCGCCGCCGGCGCCCGGATCGTCAACGACGTCTCGGGTGCCCGCTACCCGGAGCTGCTCGAGGTCGTGGCCGGCACCGGCGCGGGCTACGTGCTGATGCACAGCCGGGCGACACCGGCCGACATGCAGCGCCACGCCCGCTACGACGACGTCGTCGCCGAGACCTACGAGTTCCTGGCGGAGGGCCTCGACCGGCTGGAGGCCACCGGCATCGCGCGCGAGCGCGTCATCGTCGATCCCGGCATCGGCTTCGCCAAGGACCTCGGGCACAACCTGGCGCTGCTGCACCACCTGCGCCAGCTCAAGGGCCTGGGACGGCCCGTGCTGGTGGGCGCGTCGCGCAAGACGTTCATCGGCGCGCTCGCGGGCGGTGCGCCCGACGACCGCCTGGAGGGCAGCCTCGCCGCCGCCGTGCTCGCCGTCGCCGCCGGCGCGTGCATCGTGCGCGTGCACGACGTCGCCGAGACCCGCAGGGCGCTGGACGTCGCGGTCGCGATCCGCCACCCCGAGCTGGCCGCCGCGCACGTCGGCTGACGGCGTGGTGCGTGGCATAGTGCCCGCGCGGGGCACCGACGGCGGGGGAGGGGCGGACGGATGAGCGACATCGGCCGGTTCGAGCGGCACCTCGTCGAGCGGCAGCCGCCGCACCGCAGGACCGACGCCATCGAGATCACGGGCCTGCGGGTGTTCGCCCACCACGGGGTCCGCACCGAGGAGCAGCGGGACGGGCAGCCGTTCGTCGTCGACGTGGTGCTCGAGACCGACACCCGCATCGCGGCTCGCACCGACGACCTGTCCGACGCCATCGACTACGCCACGCTGGTCGACCGGGTCGCCGACCTGGTGCGGTCGACGCGCTTCGACCTGCTCGAGGCGCTGGGGGCCCACGTCGCCGACGACCTGCTGACCGTCGGGGGCGTGTCGTGCGTGCAGGTCCGGATCCACAAGCCGGAGGTGGCGCTGGACGAGCAGGTCGACGAGGTCGCCGTGCGGGTGGTCCGCACACGCCCCAGGCACATCTCGTGAGCACGCTGCTCCCGCCGGGACGGGAGGTCTTCGCGTTCCTGGGCCTGGGCAGCAACGTCGGTGACCGCCTCGCCCACCTGCAGGCCGGCGTCGACCACCTCCACGCCGAGCGCCGGCTGCGGGTCGACGCGGTGTCCAGCGTGTACGAGACCGCACCCGTCGGTGGGCCGCCGCAGGACGACTTCCTCAACCTCGCGGTGCGCGTCGCCACGACCGCTTCGCCGCGCGGCCTGCTGCGGGCGTGCCACCGCGCCGAACAGGCCCGCGACCGGCTCCGCACCGAGCGCTGGGGCCCCAGGACGCTGGACGTCGACGTGCTCCTCTACGACGACCGCACGCTGGCGACCCGGCGGCTGACCGTGCCGCACCCCCGGCTGGTCGAGCGCCCCTTCGCGCTGATCCCGTTGATCGAGGTGGCGCCCGGCCTGCGGCTGCCCGACGGACGGTCGCTCGTCCAGGTGCTGGCCGCGCACGCGCCCGTCGACGACGTCGTGATGGTCGGCCGCCAGGTGGGGCCGCCGTGACCGCCGGCACGTGGACGCTCGCGGTCGTCGGCCCCGGCCGCGTCGGCACGGCGCTGGCCCTGGCCGCAGCCGGGAGCGGGCACGCCGTGACCGCGGTCGCCGGCGACCCGGCGTCGTCGTCAGGGGCGCTCGCCCGCTTCGTGCGGATGGTGCCGGAGGCGGATCCCGTGCCGGCGACGCGGGCGGCGGAGGGTGCCGACGTCGTGCTGCTGACCGTCGGCGATGACCGGCTCGAGGACCTCGTCCGCGACCTGGTGGTCGCCGACGCCACCGACGCCGGCACCCGATGGGTCCACACCTCCGGGCGCCACGGCGCCCGGGTGCTGCGCCCACTGGCCCTGGCCGGCGGGCGGGTGGCCGCGTGCCACCCCGCGCAGACGTTCCCGACGCCCGAGCTGGGTCGCGACGCGCTGGCGGGCACCGCGTGGGCGGTCACCGCGGCGGCGGACGACCGCGGCTGGGCGCACGACCTGGTGAGGGTGCTCGGCGGTGTGCCGGTCGACGTGGCCGAGGCCGACCGCATCCGCTACCACGCGGCGCTCGCCGTGGGCGCCAACGGCGCCAGCGCTGTGGTCGCGTTGGCGCGTGACCTGCTGCTGGCCGCGGGCGTCCGCGAGCCCGAGCCGTTCCTGGCCCCGCTCGTGACCCGCGCGGCGGCCAACGCGGCGGCCACCGGTGCAGCCGCGTTGACCGGGCCGGTGCGCCGGGGCGACACCACGACCGTCGCCGCGCACCTCGACGACCTGGCCGTCGCGCTGCCCGAGGCGGTCGACGCCTACCGGGCGCTCGCGCGCCTCGCGGTGTCCTACGCTGCGCGCGCCGGCCTCGACGCGGACCGCGTCGCGGCCGTGCGGTCGATCCTCGATCCGGAGCCGTAGATGCTGCGCGCCGACACCATCGAGGCCCTGCGCCGGTGGCGGGCCGACGCACCCCGGCCGGTGGGGCTCGTGCCCACCATGGGTGCGCTGCACGCGGGCCACCTGTCGCTGGTGGCCGCAGCGCGCGTCGCGGCGGCGTCGGTCGTGGTCAGCATCTTCGTCAACCCCCTGCAGTTCGGCCCGGGCGAGGACCTCGACGCGTACCCGCGCGACCTCGAGGGCGACCTCGGGCACCTGCGCGCCGCCGGCGTCGACGCGGTGTTCACCCCGGCCGTGGCCGACTTCGTGCGCGACGACCTGGCGACCACTGTGTCGGTGGCCGAGCTGACCGAGGG
>CAYVGE010000283.1:0-4891 GCA_964450395.1 uncultured Actinomycetota bacterium | reverse complement strand
CCGCCGCGGGACCGCCCGATCGCCTCCCGATCCTTGTCATTCGATCGACCCCCCTGTGTCGATAGCGGTTGTGTTCGCCGTGTTCGGGCACTGAGCTCCGACCGGCCGAGGCCCCAATGTCCTCTTGATGCGGGTCCTGCGCGGTCGCCGGTAGGCACCGGACGAAGTCTCTCAAGCGTGGAGTGGTGCACGGGCGCATCGCGCACCGCAGACGGCATGGTGACGATCAGCAGGCGCGTTCCGATTGTGTACGAGCACTGATGGGCAACGCTGCGGGGGCCGGGGGAAGCGCTCGGCTGGCGTTCGACACGCGCCTGGACACGCCCGTTCGCGGGTGCTGCGCGGATGCCGCCTCGGCTCGGTGACCCATCTTTGGCTGCATCAGGGGGTCTGTGGTCGTCGCCCGTCGTAGCGGCGCGGCCCTCCGTCCGGGGCGCCACATCAACGGCGGACCTTCGACGGTGATTGCCGGGGCGTTCGGCGCTGTGCGCCACATTGTGGCCGCCGCATACTGACGGGGACGGGGTGGGGGTCCGGAAAGCGGGCCGCCTCCTCGCGGAGGAGGGATCGCGATGCGGTTCCGCGTCACGCTGCTGCTCGCGGCGGTGCTGGTCCTCGGTCCCATTCCGCTGGCCGGCGCCCGCACGGAAGCGGCCCAGCCCGGTGCGCCACCAACCGAGGCCGTCGCGTCGGAGGCGGAGACGGGACGCCTGCGCTTCGTCCACGCGGCGGAGGGCGCGCCCCGCATGGGCATCGACCTGTCCGCTCCGGGAGGCGGCCTGATCGGCATGTGGGTCGTCGAGCCCGGAACGACGACCGACCTGGAACCCGACGTGCCGCTCGTCGCCGGCACCTACCACATGACGATCCTGCCGCCCACCGGTGGCGCCACCAGCGGCGAGGGGGAGATCACCGCCTTCGACGTGCCGGTGGCGGCGGGCTACACCACCGTGGTCACCGCCTACGCCGACCAGCATGGCCGGCTGCTGTTCGTCATGGACACCCCTGAAGGCGAGATCACCCACCAGCCGCTGTTCGCGGGGACGCTGGTCGTCGAGCACGACGTTGACAGCGGGCCGCCGGTCGACGTGGTGGTCTGGGTGCTCGAGCAGGAGCGCCGGGCCGTCGAGATGGGCCGGCTGGTGCCGGGTGGCATGCTCGACGACGAGCTCGAAGCGGGTCCGCACACGTTGTTGCTGTACGCCGCCGGTGACGTCGTTGGCCGGACGGGGTTCTTCGTGGTCGACGACGAGACGACCGTGATCCGAGTCTCGGAGGTCCTCGAGCTCGGTCATCGCGCCCCAGCGCCGGCGCCTTCGACGGCGCCGACCGCCGCACCCACCGAGGCCGGGTCCCCCAGCACGTTCCCGCGGCCCGAGCGGATCGACGCGGGCCGTGGTGGCGGGACCAACTGGACGCCGATCCTGCTGGGGGCGTTCGGGATGCTCGTGGTCGGCGGAGCCGCTGGCTTCGCCGTGGCCCACTGGATGCGTGCCACGGGGCGACCGGGTGCCTGACGCCGCGAGCTCGTGCGGTCGCGCCTCGCAGCCTCGTCGTTGATGTACCAGCGAAACGGGAGAACCCGGATGGTGGTGCGGGCGACGGGGGATCGCGCCGGCAGCTGGCAGCCGCTCGACGACGGTGCGTCCGTACGCCGATACGTACTCGCCAAGGCCCTCAGTCGGATGGTTGTCGGGGTGCCGACCGGGTCGATGTTCCCATTGACGGTGAAGGAGAGGCCGCGCAACAGGAGGAGATCACCGCAGGCGACGACGGCGCGGTCCGGCCGCCATTGCGAACGCCGGGAGCGGGGACTGGTCACCGCGTCCGGCATCTGAGGTCAGGGAATTTGACCGCGGCCCATGCACCGTCAAGACTCCCTGCCAGCGAGACGATTGCGACGGTCTACTGCGGCCGACGCGGGGCGTGTCTGCTGAGGTGACCGACGCGTAGGGAGTGCGTCTGGTCGCGTCAGTCGCCCATGCCCGGTTGTCGGGGAGCGCGGTTGGTTGTCCACTGGCGGAGAGGGTCCAGGGTGCTGACACGACGGCAGTTCCTACGGTCAGGTGCATACACGACGGCGGCCGTGGTGGTCGCTCCCGGGCTGATGATGAAGATCGGCCCGAGTGGGCCGGTGCTCTTCCAGATAGCGGGCGGGAGCCTCGCCCCGGGCGACGTGGACATGTACGCGCTTCCACTGGTGAAGCCACCGGCGATGCCATCGAGCAAGGGGTCGAACAAGAACAAGGACTTCTACCGGATTGGCGTGCGCCAGTTCGAGCAGCAGATCCTCCCATCAGCCCAACCGACAACGGTGTGGAGCTACGGTTCGTTCGATTTCCCGGACACGTTCAACTATCCGGCCTTCACCGTCGAGGCCACATGGAACAAGACCACGCAGGTGTTGTGGCGCAACGAATTGGTGGATGCGAACGGCAACTACCTCCCGCACCTGCTGCCCATCGACCAGACGCTGCATTGGGCCAACCCGCCCGGCGGCCTCGCCGGACGGGACACGCGCCCGGCGAACCCGAGCCAGGACCCGTACACGGGTCCGGTGCCGATCGTCACGCATGTCCATGGCGCCCACACCAACGAGGACAGCGACGGCTACCCCGAGGCGTGGTACCTGCCGGACGCCGACAACATTCCGCCGGGGTACGCGACAACGGGGACGTTCTTCGACTACTACAACGCCAAGTACCGTCACAACTGGTCGCCCGGCACGGTGTCGTTCAAGTATCCGAACGACCAGCCCGCGGCAACGCTGTGGTACCACGACCACACCCTGGGCATGACTCGTAACAACGTCTACGCGGGCCCGGCGGGCTTCTGGCTCATTCGCGGCGGACCCAACGACCTGGATCTCGGGTACATCGCGCCCGGCGTCGGCGACGACCCGTTCGGCGAGTACACCGAGATCCCGATCGCCATCCAGGACCGCTCGTTCAACGACGATGGATCGCTGTTCTACCCGGACAACCGGGCGTTCTTCGAAGGCCTCGATCCGTCGCAGCTGCAGATCCCGTTCATCCCGGACATCGCCTGCGATGGCCGGCAGAGCGACGTGTCTCCCATATGGAACCCGGAATTCTTCGGCAACATCATGGTGGTGAACGGTCGAAGCTGGCCGTACCTCGAGGTGGACAGGCAGCGGTACCGCTTCCGGCTACTGAACGGTTGCGGCTCGCGCTTTCTCATCCTCGACTTCAGCGGGATCCCGGGCGTTGATGTGTGGCAGATCGGCGGCGATCAGGGCTTCCTTCCGACGCCGCACCGGATCTCGGCTGCTGGTAACCAGTTGCTTCTCGGCCCAGCTGAACGGGCGGACGTCATCGTCGACTTCGGGGCCGTCCCTGCCGGCGAGCACGTCCTTCGCAATCTCGGGCCCGACGAGCCGTTCGGCGGCGGCGAGCCCGGCGTCGACTTCGAGCCGGCTGACGCAGCCACCACTGGCCAGGTCATGCAGTTCATCGTGCGGTCTGGACATGTATCGGACCCAACGACGCCACCTGGCGAGCTGCCCCTACCGGCGGCCGCTGCACTCGGCCCTAGCACATACACACGACCCCTGACGCTCAACGAGGAGGAGTCCCAGAGCGTCCGGGTCTCCGAGGAGGACGGCAACATCGTCCTCGACTGCGACACGGGGGAGATCTTCGGTCCCACCGCCGCACTGCTCGGCACCCTTGCGGATGGACCCAACATGTGGGCCGATGCCGTCACGGAGAACCCTGCGCTCGGATCCATCGAGGAGTGGGAGCTGCACAACAACACCGAGGACGCGCACCCGATCCACATTCATCAGGTGCAATTCGCGGTCCTTGGCAGGCAGCCCTTCGAAGGTGGCACGAGCGTGGCCGGCAGCAACGATCCGCTTCCGGGGGAGACGGGCTTCAAGGACACGGTCATCGCCTATCCGGGCGAGATCACTCGCGTCAAGGCGCGGTACGACCTTCCCGGCTTCTACGTGTGGCACTGCCACATCCTGGAGCACGAGGACAACGAGATGATGCGTCCATTCCACGTCGGGCCGATTCCGCCCGACGCGCCGCAACCGTAGACGGAGCCTGCAGCCTCTCGGGGTCCGCACGATGCGGGCCCATGCTGCAGACGCTGGTGCACGCCCTGGCGGACCTGCCGGCTCAGCGCTTGCGCAGGTGCAGGAGCGCGTCGTCGACTACGTCAAGCGCACGCAGGTCGTGGCTCGGGTCGCGGGACCTGTCGACGCGACGGTCACAGTAGCTTTGCGCTTCCTGCATCCGGCCCTCATCGAAGGCCGCCAGGGCCGAGAGGTGAGCCGCGCTGTACTCAGCGTCTACTTCGAGCACCACCGCAGCGAGTACTACGACCGTCTCCAGGCCGTCCGCGAGCGGGGCGAACTTCGCGAGTGGCTCGTGTTTCTTCCTCACCGGTGTCGCAGAATTGGCCAACGATGCAGTCGGTCGCGCCGAGCGACTGGTCGTTCTTCGAGAGAGCTACCGTCAACGGTTGAGCGGTGACCGGTCCCGCGCGGTCGAGGTGGTCGACCTGGTGTTCCAGAAGCCGGTGCTCACCACGACCCGCATCGCCGAGACGCTGGACACCACCCTGCAGAGTGCGCTGAACCACGTGCGACGACTCGAGTCCGCCGGCATCGTCAGCGAGGCGCGAGGCGTGCCCGGGCGCCCAAAGCGGTGGATCTCGACCGAGGTCTTCTACGCGCTCGACCCTGAAGCCTCAGCGACCTTTTCCAACGACGACGAGGCGTTGCCCGACCACGCCGGTACCACCAGCTCTCGTTGACCCGGGTCCGCGTAGGATCGACCGCGTACTCCTTCCGGCTTCTCGGCCGGGGAAATTCAGCGCATAACTGTGGCGGTTTCGCTCTTCTGTGACCTGCGTTTTGGCT
>CAYVGE010000282.1:0-4941 GCA_964450395.1 uncultured Actinomycetota bacterium | reverse complement strand
GGCAACCGATCCAACATGCCGGACTCCCACACGGCAACCTCACGGTCGATGGTGTCGCCGGTCGTGATCGCTACCCAGTCCCTTGATCGGTCAATGGTCTTGAGGATGAGTTGTGTCGCCTTGGCGCCATCGACGGACACGCGTTCGAACACCGCTTCGGTCGAGGAGTGAGACTGCGCCAGCGGTGTCCGCTGCACACGGGACACTGCATGTCCGAGCGGGTCGGAAAGCGTGTGAGGATCGAGCATCGCATCGACGCTCGATTGCACTGCGCGCACAACGGGCCCTTCAGCGACGCCACCGTCGATGCGGATCCAAACACGATCATCCTAGAGCTGTGTGGTGCCCGCGCGCGTGGGACGAGGCACGCGCGAGTCGCCGTCGCTGCCAATCACGTAGGCTCACGGCACAGCGATGCGCCGGCATCGAGCCAGCGGGAGGGGTCACGCATGTCGGTGGAACAGGTCTCGAAGGACGCGCAGTTCCGGCGGCTGATGAGCTACGTCGTGGGCAACCAGGCGGCCTGGTTCACCGACATCGGGCTCAAGAGCGGGCTGTTCGTGCCATCGCCGATGCAGGCGACCCCGGCATCACCGACGCTGCGCTCGCCGAGCAGCTCGGCTACCACCCGCGCTATGTGCAGGTCTGGTGCCTCGGCGCCTACGCGTTCGAGCTGCTCGACTGGGACGCGGCGTCGGGATACCGGCTGGCCCCGCACCTCACCTCGCTGCTGCTCGATCCGGCCGACCTGCAGTTCATGGGCGGCCGCACACTGTTCTACACCGCACTGTACGAGGACTATCTCGCGTTCCCCGACCACCTGCGCAGCGGTGCGGTCTGGCCGCGCAGCGACCACGACCCATTCATCCTGCGGGCCCTGCAGGCGATGACGACGCCGGACTGCGTGATGATCACCGAGCACGTGCTGCCACAGGCGCCGGACACGCTCGTCGTGCTCGAGGCTGGCGGGCGGTTGTTGGACATCGGCGCCGGCGGCGGCGCCCACGTGATCCACTACGCGCAACGCTTCCGCGAAGCCGACGTCGTCGGCCTGGAGCCCGACGAGCCGAGCATCGCCAACGCCCGCCGCGCGGTCGGTGAGGCAGCGGTGGGCGATCGGGTGGAGCTCGTGCGCGGCGATGCAAACACGCTCGACGCGGATCGCGCGTTCGACCTCGTCACGATGAACATCACGCTGCATGAGACCGGCGGCGTCGCTGCGTACCGCAACGTGCTGGAGCGGGCGCGCCGCGCCCTGAGACCCAGTGGCACAGTCGTCGTGTCGGAGATCCCCTATCCGGACGAGCCCACGACGTACCGGTCGCATCCGGTGTACAAGGCGATGGCCGGCGTGCAACTGCACGAGGCCCTCGTCGGGTGCGGGATGATCACGCAGGGCCAGCTCGGCGAGCTGCTGGAGGACGCGGGGTTCGACAACGTCCGAGTGGCGACCCAGCCGATGCCAACGCGTCACGTCATGATCGGCGACAACCCTGACCGCGAGGAATGACGCGATCCGACGGCCGAGACTGACGCGACCCGCGCCGCTAGCCTGCCGTCGCGCAGCGGCGTGGCGTCCCGCAAGGTGCGCAGGTAGCGACGGCTTCGAGGCATTGGGACCGTCGCGTTCCACCACCTTCAGGGAGGCAAGACGACAACCGGTATTGACCCCGCCAGGGACGACTGACGCCAATGTCGGCGTGCCGGGGATCTCCGAAGGTTCAGCCGAGTGGGTTGCACGACCAACGCCCCTGCTCCTTGATCACCGAGCGTACGCAGCCGCCGCCCAGGCTGGGTACGGATGTACGGGCCATGGTCCGCATCCGGCGACGGTGGGGCGGTAGCACCACCTTCCGGTCGGCGGTGTGCGGACCTTCGCCGCATGTGGCGGCTCCGAGCAACGCTGTTGGGCATCCTCAGCCTAGTCGGGCAAACGGATGACGTCGGTGACGAGGTACTCGACCGCTGAGAGGTCCGGGCTGGTGCCGTCCTCGAAACGGACGAACCGGGGGACGCCCTGCTCGTCGTACACCGCTGTGAAGGTGGCGTCGGAGCGGGCGGCGGCCCCTTCGATCTGGTCCATAATCCAGCCGACGCTGACCACGTTGTGCCGCGCGAGCTGGTCGCTGATGTCCTCCTCGGTGCCGTCTTCGAGCTGAAGGGTGACCCGGCTGATCATCTCGTCGCGGATCTCGATGCGGTACGCGGGCGATGGTTCGCCGCTGCTGCTCCGGACGTCGATGGTCGCGGCGTAGCTGTCACCGTGCACCTCGTCGAATCGACGACACTGGGCGGAGGCCGTCGCTGCGTCTACGGGACGCGCTTCGGTCGCCAGCGGGTGGAACGACTCGCCGGCGCCCGCGGACGCCGACCCGGTATTGCCCTCGCCTGCCAACTGATCCACGACCCAGAAGTAGCCGGTGAGCTCCCCGCCGTCGGCCGCCTCGACCTGGACCTCCAGAAGCCTGGATCGAGCTGGGGGATGGAGACACGGACGGCGCGGGTGTTGCCGACCGGCTCATCCGGATCCAGATCGAGCGCGGCGCCCCGCGAGGAAGTCCACTCGCCTTGCTCCCAGCGGCTGAGCTGCGCGGCCCGTTCGATGTCCTCACCGTGCGGACGTCCGGTGACCTCGGAGCCCTCGGCAGGGACCATGTCGAGCAGCCCGCCCGCAGGTCCGATCGCCGCGACGTCGAGGCTCAGGTACGAGTCCTCCCACGGGACGGCCAGGACCGGCTCGAGCGGTTCGTCGACGGCAACCACCCGGAAGACTGCCATCGCCTGCCTGCTGCCCCCGCCGCGGACCAGCCGGTACCAGCCCGTGTCGAGCATCGGCAGGGTCAGCCACTCGGGCTCTCCCGCCCCGCCCGGCGGCGCGGCGTACTGGATGTCCGGGAGAGCCAGGTTCGGGTTCTCCGGGCCGGCCACGCCGCCGCCGGACTCCCACCACGTCCTCGATAGCACTACGTCTGCGACCTCCTCCCACGCCGCACCGTCCCATCGCTCCAACGCGCCGTCGGCGCCGTAGGAGAACTCGCTGTCCGAGGCGTTGACGACGGCGAGGGTGATCGTCTGCCCGGTCGAGGCGACCTGCTCGTGCGACAGCACGAGGTGGAGGGGGTCGCTCGCCGTCACCGGCGGGGCGGTCGCGTCCCCGGCGGCCGGTTCCTCGTCCCGTTGCGGCTCGACATCATCGGAGCGCTGCGAGCGGATCGCCTCAAGATGGGTGACCTCGAGCTCGCCCGTGGTGCCGTCCTGCCTGCCGAACTCCACGAGGAGTGGCACGTCGGCGTCAGCCAGGAGGACCGCTTCGACGCGCACGCAGTGAAGATGGCCAGCACCTGACACCAGGTTCTGGCCACGGATGTCCGCGACCAGGCCAGGGGATGTCACCGGGTAGGCCAACGGTGACATCCCCGGCCCCGTCCAGAGGCCAGGTGCGTCGGTGCCACCCCGCTGCCACCCACGGGACTTCATGGTCGACCCGAGCAAGTTCGGGGAGGACCACGAGGCAGTGTGGAAGCGTGGCACGACCCCGCCCATGTCCTGGCTCACGAACGGGGACAGCAGCGGGGCTCGGAGCGTGCGACTGAAGCCCCCGAGCAAGCGTCCGCCGGTCTCGGAGCCGACGATGACGAGCCTCCCCGTGGCGCGAGTGCACGCCGGAGGCGGGACAACGTCGACGCGCCACCGACGTCGAGGATCACGTCGTAGCGTCGCTGCCCGTCGGCGAAGTCCTCGCGGGTGTAGTCGCTGACGGCCCTCAGCTCGCCGAAGTCCTTGGTCAGACCGGCGGTTCGGATCGAAGCCTTGTGCCTACCGTCCCATCTGGATCTGCGACCGGTTGGGTTCGACGACGAGCGTCACCATAGAGCGACGTCAGCCCTGTCCGCGGATGAGCCGTAGGCCGGTGACAACGAGCCAGACGAGCCACGCGGCTAAGCCCGAAACCCCGGCGAACACCAGTGGCGAGCCATCCGCGATGGCGAGGTTTCCGGCGCCGGCCGAGATGAGCACGCTGCCGCCCGCCACGCCGAGCAGCCGCTGCCACGGCCGTGTCAACCCGCTGGCGTGGGTGGCCAGCGCCGCGCCGATGAAGGTCGCCCCGAGCGCGGGCAGCGCGAGCGCGAAGGCCGCGGCGTGGAGCTGCCAGACCAGCTCGAAGGCGGGGGTTGGCTCGGCCAGGCCATCCGCGGCGAGCACGACCGCGATGTGCGTGGCCATGACGAGGGCGAATATCGCCGAGAGCGTCGCTCCGGCTGCCACCGCGAGCCGCGACCAGTCCGCCCCTGCGGCGCCGCGGCGCTGCACGAGCCCCTGCAGTCCCGTGACGAACAGCAGGAGCAGGAGCATGTTCAGGGCCTCCAGACCCGCGGCGACGGCCACGGCGCCCCGGTTCGCGGCGTGGTAGGCGAGGACCTCACCAAGAGGATCGCCGTAGGTGGGCGCATCAGTGCCGTCGCCAAGGCCGAGGAGCTGGGCTACACCACCGAAAAACATCGCGTTCTGAACGATCAATGACGCGGCGTAGGCGACCGCGACGCCGCCGACGATTCGCGTCGTGGACACCCGGTCCAGGACCTGCCGGTCCTCTAGCGCGGTGAGTTCTGCTTTCTGGGTTCTCACGTCGTTACTCCTTCGTTTCATTCGGATGGCGGGTTGTCGAGCAGGTTCGGGGTGTTCGTTCGGACGGTCAGCGGTTCTTCTTGCGAGAGGAGCGGTCCGTCCGCCGGAGTGGCGGCAGGTCTGGGCGTGCATACGCACGGATTGGGTCGTTCTCGTCGGTCCGGTCGTCAGACGGTGACGACGACCTTCCCTCGGGTGTGGCCGGCCCCGACGTAGCGGAGGGCGTCGGCTGCTTCGTCGAGGGGGTAGGTGCGGTCGATGACCGGCGTGACCTGCCCGGTCGCGAGGAGGTCGGCCAGGGTGAGCAGGTCCTGG
>CAYVGE010000281.1:0-4944 GCA_964450395.1 uncultured Actinomycetota bacterium | reverse complement strand
GACAGCCAACAGCAACCGTCCGCAGCCGGGGCTATAGGAAACCTGGCTGATGTGCTGCCGCCTCACGTCGACGCGCCGCGGGGCCGTCGGTAGGTGCGTGGACGGAAGATGTCCCCTGACTGAGGCAGGTGTAGGGTCGCCAGCATGCCTCGTACGGACATGGCTTCCCGGTTCATCAGCGCTCCGTCCGACGACGTCTTCAGAGCGCTCGTTGACCGCGACGCTCTGACGGCGTGGCTGCCGCCCGGAAACATGACCGGCCGGTTCGAGCGCTTCGACCTTCGACCGGGCGGCTCGTACCGGCTGGTGCTCACCTATCGCGAACCACCTGATGGTGGAGGTAAGAGCACCGCCGACTCCGACATCGTCGAAGCGCGCGTCATCGCGATCGTGCCTGGCGAACGTGTGGTGCAGGAGGTCGACTTCGACTCCGACAGCCCAGCCTTCGACCACACGATGACGATGACCTGGTCCACGTCGCCCACTGACGGCGGCACCGTCGTCGACTTCGTCGCCGAGAACGTCCCCGACGCGATCTCCGCCGTGGACCACGAGGTCGGACTCAACGCCTCGCTAGACAACCTGGCTGCCTACATGCATGCGCGCACCGAGCCGAGCTGAGAAGGCGCCCACGGTTGGCACGACCACAGTGCGACGTCAAGCCGAGACTCTCCGCCATAGCCGGGGATCTGCGAGATCTCAACGGTGCGCGGCGGGGTGCGGGCTCCGCCGCTTGGGCAGGCCCGTGGTGCCGTCATGCCACGGCGGCCGAAGGCAACGCCGCGGCCTACCGGCGTGTATGCGGATGTGCAACACTGCGCCGGCCCTGTGCGCAATCTGCTGGGAGGTACGTGAGTGGACGATCCAGTGGCCACGAACCCCGACCTGTACAAGGTCATCCTGGAGAACGACCGGGTTCGGGTACTGGAGTACCTGGACCAGCCAGGTGATCGCACCACTCCGCACGACCACCCCGACAGCGTGATGTACACCCTCACATCGTTCCGTCGACGACTGTACGCAGGTGATCAGCAACGAGACGTCGACCTCGCCGCCGAGACCGTCGCCTGGCTGCCTGCCCAGCGACACGCCGGCCAGAACATCGGCGGCACGCCGACGCATGTCGTCTTCGTGGAACTCAAGGAGCACGCAGGCGACCAAGCCCCTGCAGCTAAGATCGGCCCCACGGGCACCTGATGGCGTGAACACCGCACCATCCAGGTGGCATACGTCGCACCCAACTCCGCCGCATCCCGGCCTCCACACTCAAGGCGACGCCACGTCATGACACGACGTCGCGGTAGCCGGGGCTCTCCCACGGTCGCGGTCGACGCGGGCACACCCAATACCGGTCCTTGTCTGGACTGCGAAGAAGGCTCCAGGTGCTCTTGGACGTGCCGCCGGCTCTAGCGATCTGGTACATGCTTGTACCGAGGAACCCAGTGTCGAGGAACGGTGATGACGATCAAGGAGCCGAGTGTGTCGTTCACTGATGAAGAGATCGAGTACCTGCGATCCCAGCCGCTGGCCAGGTTCGCCACGGTGGCGCCTGGCGGGCAACCGGATGTGACCCCGGTCGCCTTCGAGTTCGACGGGACCCACTTCTGGGTCGGCGGCGGAGAGACGGTCCTTGCCACTCGTAAGGTCCAGAACGTAGAGCACGGCCACGACACCGTCGCGCTTGTCGTTGATGACCTGGTGTCGTTCGACCCGTTCATCGCACGAGGCATCAGAGTCTACGGCACTGCCGAGAGACCGATCACACGTGTTGGGATGGTGGGGCCTGGCCATTTCATGCGCATCACTCCTACCGTGTCGTGGAGCTGGAACATGGAAGGCGAGCCCGTCGGCGAGACGTGGTACGACTCCCGCAAGGCTGTGCACAACCTGGCCTGATCTGAGCGCCATCGCGCGGCTCGTGTTCCTAGGCCGACGTTCGGCGCAGCGGATGAATGCACAACCATGCTCCCGGCCGGTCGAGTCGGACGTGCCCCTTCGAGAACGCGGTGGCTGGGTCCGGCAACGATGTCGGGGAACCGGCGGATATGGGACGGTCTCAGCTGTATCGTTCGACGAGTGCGTTGCCGATCGAGGCGAGGTGGTCTCGCACACCCGGAGGGCCAGTAACCTCGAGCCATTCGACCAGCCCGGCAAGCTCGCCGGCGAGTGCGTACTCGTTGTAGCCACGGATCATGACTTCGAAGCGGCCGTCGGTCGTGGAACCTCCGACGTCGAGCCGATCGCCGAGGATCATCCGGAGCTTGCCTATCCCGTGGGGCGTGCATGCCGCCTGAATCTGGAGCGGCTCTCGCCTGCGGTCGACCTCGTTGGCGATCTCGCGCCAGCTGCCGGCAAGGTCGAAGTCCTCGGGTCGGTGCACGGGATCGCCGGTCGGGTCGACGGACGACACGCGGTCGATCCGGAAGGTCCGCCGGCCGGCCTCGGTGTCGGAGACCAGGTACCACGCCGGACCTTTGGCGACGATGCCGAGCGGGTGCACGGTCCTCACGGTCTCCGAGCCTTCGCGGTCGACGTACCCGAGCCGCACCTGGACGCCGCTGATCACCGCGTTCTGGAGTACGTCGAGGAATCGCGGTGGTCGCCGCGCGGGCCAGCTCGACCCCCACTGTCTCGGATCGACGACCAACGATGACGCCGCGACCTCGGCCTGCACCCGGAAGGGCTCCGGCAGGGCATGGACGAGCTTGCGCAGTGCTGCCTTGACGGCCGGCGTCGCGTCCGAAGCCTGGCCGGCGGCCAGGAACAGGGCGCGGGCCTCGCTGGCGGTCAACCCGGACAGGTCGGTACGGGCGCCGCCCACGAGGCGCCAGCCGCCGCCTCGACCCTGCATGGAGTACACGGGTACGCCGGCCATCGTCAGGGCTTGGAGGTCGCGGCGAGCGGTGCGCTCGGAGACTTCCATCTCTCGGGCGACCTCCGCGGCTGTCACCTGCCCGCGCCGTTGCAGCAGGAGGAGGACGGCCAACAGACGATCGATTCGCATCCCGGCAATCCTTCCAGACAAACTGGCCGCGATGTGACCGGTTTCGGTCGTAGGGTGCCCACATAGCCTTCCCGACGACCGCGAAATGGCCTTCCAGGACCATTGCCCGCGCCGAGTCCGACCTCGGCCCGCCAGTGCGCAGCGCCAACTCAGTCTCTCGTGCGGCTTCGTCCCCCTGATCAGATCACACAGACAACGAGGAACCGCAATGGTTGATCTTCACGACTTTCCCGAGTCCACGCTCGTGCACGTCAACGACATCGGGCTTGAGATCTTCGAAGCAGGCCAGCAGAACGTCGGGAATCCGATCGTGCTGTGCCACGGCTGGCCGGAACACGCCTTCTCCTGGCGCCATCAGATCCCAGCCCTCGCCGCGGCGGGCTACCACGTGATCGTCCCGAACCAGCGCGGCTACGGCAACTCGTCGCGCCCGACGGACGTAGCGGACTACGACATCAAGCATCTGGCGGGCGACCTCGTCGCACTGCTCGATCACTACGGATACGACGACGCCACCTTCGTCGGGCACGACTGGGGAGCAGCGGTCGTCTGGGGGCTGACCTTGTTGCATCCAGACCGCGTCAACAAGGTGGTCGCGTTGGCCATGCCGTACCTCGAACGCGGGGATCAGCCGTGGATCGAGTCGATGGAGGCGACGCTCGGCAGCGACTTCTACTTCGTCCACTTCAACCGGCAGCCAGGCGTCGCAGACGCCGTATTCGAAGACAACACATCTCAGTTCCTTCGCAACATGTTCCGGACCAACGCGCCGCCGCCTGAGCCGCAGCCCGGGATGGCGCTGGTCAATCTCGCCCGGGCGGAGACACCACCCGGTGAGCCACTGATGAGCGACGACGAACTGGCAGTCACCGTGTCCGCCTTCGAATCGTCAGGGTTCACGGGCAGCATCAACTGGTACAGGAACCTCGACCGCAACTGGCACCTGTTGGCGGATGTGGAACCGATCATCCAGCAGCCCGCACTCATGATCTACGGCGACCGGGACGTGGTCGCCAGGGGCGCGAACCTGACAGCGTTCGTGCCCAACGTGGAAATCGTCAGCCTGGACTGCGGTCACTGGATCCAGCAGGAGCAGCCCGAGGAGACGAGCCAAGCGATCCTTACCTGGCTGGGCCGGCACGCAGACGGCATCGCGTGACCACGTCGCAACCGCAGCCGCCGTCGGCGTCCGGCCACCCCACCAGGTGGAAGTTCGAGTTCCCGATCTACCATGCCGAAGCCCGGCCGCACTGGCGATCATGGCTCGGCACACACACATCGACCCGTGGCGTGTGGTTGTGCTCCTGGCGCACCGGCACCGGCCGACCACGGTGCCCCTACCCCGAAGTCGTCGAAGAAGCGATTTGCTTCGGGTGGATCGATTCGACCGCCGCTCCCCTCGACGACGACCGTGGCATCCAGCTGATCAGCCCCCGCAAAGCCAGGAGCTCCTGGTCCCGACTCAACCGGCAGCGCGCCGCCGACATGGAAGCGCGAGGGCTGATGACGGATGCCGGTCGAGCTGCGATCGACGCGGCGAAGGCGAACGGATGGTGGACCATCTCCGACCAAGTCGAAGACCTCGAAGAACCCGCCGACCTCGCCACCGCGCTCGACCAACACTCTCGAGCACGAGCCAACTGGGACCGCTTCCCCTCGAGCGCCCGCAAGCAGATGCTCTGGTGGATCATCAGCGCGACGCGACCACACACACGGGCCAACCGAATCGAGGTCGTCGTCGCCGAGGCAGCGAACGGGCGGCGAGCCCGGGGCTGACCTCGGACTCGAAGACTCCGAGCATCAGGCAAGTATGTCCCCACTGGCTGACGTTGACTCCTCCAACGCAGGTGGCAACTTCGAGTTCGAGGTGGCGCTGACGCTGGTACGTGGTCGTGGTTCGCGTGTGTGATCCTTGGCTTGTGACGCTTATCGTAGTATTC
>CAYVGE010000280.1:0-5070 GCA_964450395.1 uncultured Actinomycetota bacterium | reverse complement strand
GTCGAGCGCGCCGACACCCTCGGGCTGGCGCAGCTGTACCAGATCCGCGGCCGCATCGGCCGGTCGACCGCCCGGGGCTACGCCTACCTGTTCCACCCGGAGCGGCAGGCGCTGACCGAGGAGGCCTACAAGCGCCTCGAGACCGTCGCGGTCCACACCGGCCTGGGATCCGGGTTGTCGATCGCCCTGCGCGACCTGGAGATCCGCGGCGCCGGCAACGTGCTGTCGGCCGACCAGTCGGGACACATCGCCACCGTCGGGTTCGAGGCGTACGCCCAGCTGATGCGCGAGGAGATGGCCGAGCTGCGTGACCCGGCCGCCGCTGCGCGCGAGCGCGCCCAGGCCGCCGAGATCTCGATCGACCTGCCCGTCGACGCGCACCTGCCCCCTGACTACATCGCCGACGAGGGGCTGCGGCTGCAGGCCTACCGCCGGATCGCCGGGATCCGCGACGGCACGGCGGCGCGTGACGTCACCGACGAGCTGACCGACCGCTACGGCCCGCTGCCGGAGCCGGCGCAGCGCCTGGTCACGATCGCCGCGCTCCGCGCCGCCGCCCGGCGCTGGGGCATCACCGAGATCGGCGTGACCCCGCGCCGCACGGTCCGCGTCCTGCCGGTGCAGCTGACCGAGTCGCAGCAGGTGCGGCTGCGCCGCGAGCGCCCGCGGGCGCTGTGGAACGAGGCGGTCGGCGCGCTGGAGCTGCCGATGCCGTCCGGCGACGTGGACCTCGTCGGGTGGACCGCGCGCGAGCTCAAGGCGGTGCTCGGCCGGCGTCGCCGCTGACGGCGCCCGTCCACCCGCGGCGGATCGCGCATGTGCCGGCGGCAGACCGGCTATGGTGCCCCAACCGCTACCGAGGAGCTCGTTGATCATGGCACTGCTGTCCCGCCGCCTGCGCCGCTGGTTGCTGCTGGTCGTCGGCGCGCCCCTGCTCGCCCGTGCCCTGCACGGCGTGGCGGATTCGATCGAAGCGCGGCGCGGTCGCTCGGCCGTGACCAAGGGCCTGCGTGGGGCGGCAAAGGTGGTGCCGGGACGCCGTCGCCGCCGCTGACGGGCACGTCGGAAGCCGCGGCGGGCGGCCACTACACTCCACCCCGCACGCCGTCTGCCAGGAGCTGAAGTCCGTGACCCCCCTCGTGCGTCGTGTGGCCCTCGTGGTCGTCGCGTTGGCCACCACCGCGTGCACGCTGACCAACACCGGTGACCCGTCGGTGGCCGCCACGGTCGGCGACCGCAGTGTCCCGGCGGCCCAGATCGACGAGCGCCTCGCGACCTTCCGCGACAGCGAGCAGTTCCAGCAGCAGGCCCAGGGCGACCTCAGCGGCAGCTTCGCGCTCGACGCCCAGACCCAGCTGGTGACCGGCGCGGTCCGCTCCGAGATCCTCCGGGTCGTCGCCGAGCAGGAGGGCATCGAGGTGACCGACGCCGAGGTCGCCGAGGCCCGCGACGACCTCGTCGAGCAGCTCGGAGGCGAGGAGGAGTTCCGGGACCGGCTGGCCCAGCAGGGCGTCTCGGAGGACTTCGTGCTGGAGCAGCTGCGCGACCAGCAGCTCCAGGCCGCGCTGCAGGAAGAGGTCGGCGCCGACGGCGACCTCGGCGCGTTCGTGCAGGGCGAGATCGCCGACGTGCCGATCGAGGTGAACCCCCGCTACGGCGAATGGGACCCCGACACCCTGTCGGTCACGCCGCTCCAGCCGCTGGCGCAGGCCGCGCCTGCGGAGGGCGCCACCGCCGCTCCCCAGGGCCAGTGAGCCGCCTCGTCCTGATCGACACCGTCGATCAGCTGCCCGGCCTGCTGCCGCTGCACGCCTGGATGGCGTTGTCGGCCACCGACCTTGTCCTCGTGGGCGACGCCGGGCACCCGCTGGCCGACCACCTGGCCCACGCCGACCTGCGCTACGAGGTCGTGCCCGAGCCCGAGGCACCCGCGGCGCTCAGCCGGCGTGACCTGCTGGGCGGCGTCGACCCGATCCAGCGGGCCAAGGTCTCCTGGATCGTCGACCGGGCGCGCGCCAGTGAGGCCGTCGCCTACCTCTACGGCACGGGCGACTCGGAGGCGTTCACGCGGGCGTTGGGCCTCGAGGCGGCGCGCAGCCAGGTGGAGGTCGAGATCGTCTACTTCGGCCTGGCGCCCAAAGGCGTCGGGCTGCTCGAGCTCGTCGAGGTCGAGCAGCGGCTGCGAGGTCCCGGCGGCTGCCCCTGGGACCACGAGCAGGACCACACCACGCTGGCGCGCTACGCGGTCGAGGAGGTCCACGAGCTGCTCGACGCGATCGCCACCGGTGACGACGACGACCTCCGCGAGGAGCTCGGCGACGTGCTCCTGCAGGTGGTGTTCCACGCCCAGATCGCCGAGGACGACGGCCGCTTCGACATCGACGCCGTCGCGCGGGGCATCGTCGACAAGCTGGTGCGCCGTCACCCGCACGTGTTCGCCGATGTGATCGCCGACGACGCCGACACCGTGATGGCCAACTGGGAGCAGCTGAAGGCGCAGGAGAAGCCCGAGCGCGAGGGCGTGTTCGACGGCATCGTCGGGGCCCAGCCCGCGCTCCCGTTGACGGCCGCCCTGCACCGCCGCGCGGCCCGGCTCGGCTTCGCGTGGCCCGACGTCGCCGGCGCCGCGGCGAAGGTCCGGGAGGAGCTCGCCGAGGTCGAGGCGGAGGCCGACACGTCGTCCGACGTGCGGCTGGCGGACGAGGTCGGCGATCTGCTCGCGGCCGTGGTCGCGCTCGCCGGACGGCTCGACGTCGATCCCGAGCTCGCCCTGCGAGCGAGCGCCGCCCGGTTCCGCGCGCGCTTCGAGCGGGTGCTGGAGCTGGCCGACACGTCGCCGGAGCAGCTGACCGCTGCCAGGTGGCTGGAGCTGTGGGACGCCGCTCGACCCGGGTGACCTGACCCTTCGGCCACCCGACGCCGGACGGCGCGGCTGTGGACCGGCGGCAGCATCGAGCTGACGGACCCTGGCCGGACGCAGCCGGTGACCACGTGCGTGCGAAGCTCGGGGGCCGGCGACGCGGAGCCCGCGCCGTCGTGACGATCCTCGAGAGGAAGTGAGCTGCCGGTGAGCGATGCGATGCACCGCCGTGAGCACAGCGGGCTGGCGTGGCACGACGACCCCGACGCCGGGGAGCACGACGCGCACCGGGCCCCCCGGTGGCCGACGGCCCGCGACCGTGCCCTGCCGGACGACGACCTTCCGCACGCCGACGCGGACCCGCACGACGACGTCGACCGCGCACCGGCGTCGCCCCACCACGACATCGAGGAGTCGCTGCCCGCGTCGGCACGGCTGCGCGCTGCGCTCGAGGGTGCCTCGGCGCGCGTCCGCCGATCGGTGCCGCTGCGCAGCGCACTGTTCGTCCTGCCGCCGCTGCTGCTGCCACCGGCGCTGGGGCTGTCGCTGGGCGCGTCGCTGGTCGCGACCCTCCTGCTGCTGTGGCTGGCCGCGGCTGCTGCACTGCTGGCGACCATCATGTTCGACGGCAGCGACCAGCTCGCGCTCCGGGCGATCGACCGGCGGCTGCAGGCCCTCGAGGCCCCGGCCGGCACGAGCGCGGTGGCCGCGCCCACCTCGGCGTCCGGGGCGCAGGCACCGGCGGTGGCGTCCACGGGAGGACCGCCGGGCGACACCGAGGACGCCCTGCTCGCCATCGGGTCGCAGCTCGACCGCCTCAACGACCGCCTCGACGAGCTGGCCACCGCCGGTGCCGGTGCACACCGGCCGGACGACCATCGGCCAGCCGAGCAGTGGTCCGGACAACCCCATCCGGGACAGGATGTCGGCACCGCCCCCGACCGGGGCGTCCGGCAATGGGGTGAACCGCGATGGCAGGGACCTATGCACTGAAGCTCACAGGGGACCGGCGGGCCGACACCTTCCTCTCGGCCAGCCCACTGGCCCTGCTGATGGGGATGGTCCTGAGCCACCAGGTGTCCATCGAGCGCGCGTTCGCGGCACCCCACGAGCTCGCGCGGCGGCTGCGCGGCGACCTGACGGCCGCCGCGATCGCCCGCCTGCCGCGCGGGGACCTGGAGATGTGCTTCCGCAAGCCACCGGCGCTGCACCGGTGCCCGGGCGCCATGGCGGGCCGCGTCCACGCCCTGTGCACCTACCTGGTGGTCCACCACCACGGCGACGCAGCCGCGGTGTGGACGTCGGCCACCGACGGCGACGGGCTGCTCGCGAACCTCCGCGCGCTGCCCGGGTTCACCGAGCACGGGGCACGGATCTTCGTCGCCCTGCTGGGCAAGCAGCTCGGCGTGCGGCCGTCGGGGTGGCGGGAGGCCGCCGGACCGTACGGCCTGCCGGGACACCGGTCGGTCGCCGACGTCACCGACCGAGACAGCCTGGCACTGGTGCGTACGTACAAGCGCGAGCACTGGCGCGTCGGCGCCTGAGGGCGACCGCCGGCCGTTGGGCGTCGCTACGGGGCCGCGACCGCCGTGCCCGACGTCCAGTCGGCGTGCAGCCGTCGGTAGACGCTGCTGGACCCCAGGAGCTCGGCGTGGGTGCCCCGCGCCACGATCCGTCCCGCGTCGAACACGATGACCACGTCGGCGGTCTCGGCCGTCGCCAGCCGGTGCGCGATCGTGATGCTCGTCCGCCCCGCGGTCAGCCGCTCGACGGCGGTGCGCAGCTGCACGTCGAGGGCCGGATCGACGGCCGAGGTCGCCTCGTCGAGCACGAGCACGTCCGGATCGGCGATCCACGCGCGGACCAGCGCGACGAGCTGGCGCTCGCCCGCCGACAGCTGGCTCCCACGCTGGCCGACCTGCCCGTCGATCCCACCCGGCCGGGTCGCCAGCCAGCCGTCGAGGAGCAGGTCGGCGAACGCCCGGCGCACCTCGGCGTCGGATGCCTCCGGCCGACCGTAGCGGACGTTGTCGGCCAGCGAGCCGTCGAACAGGAAGCCCTCCTGCGGCACGAAGGCGACGTGCCGTCGCAGCGACGCCGCCCCCACCTGGTCGAGCGGAACGCCACCGATCAGGATGCGTCCCGCATCGGGGCGCAGCAGGCGGACCAGCAGCTTGGCGAACGTGGTCTTGCCCGACCCGGTCTCGCCG
>CAYVGE010000279.1:0-5073 GCA_964450395.1 uncultured Actinomycetota bacterium | reverse complement strand
CTCATCGTCCCCGCGTGCTGCGACCAGCGGTCGGCCAGCCGCGGGAACAGCTCGAGGACACGGTCCAGCTGCGCCGGGTCGGCGCGGTCGGGGTAGGCGCCCAGCTCGAGGTGCTCGCGGACGGACATCTGCGGGAACAGGTGGCGCTCGGCGGGCACGTAGGCGACCCCCATCCGCGCGACCCTGTGCGCCGGCAGGCCGAGCAGCGAGCCGCCGTCGTAGGTGATCTCGCCGCCACGCGGGCGCAGCAGCCCGCAGATCGAGCGCAGCAGGGTGGTCTTGCCGGCGCCGTTGGAGCCGATGACCGCGACCGCCTCACCGTCGTCGACGTGCAGCGCGACGTCGCTGATCGCGAGGCTGTCGCCGTAGCCGGCGTCGAGGGCCTCAACCCGCAGCATCGTCGTCCCCGTCGGCGGGTCCGCCGCCGTCACCGTCGCCGGTCGCCACACCGCGGCCCAGGTAGGCCTCGATGACCTCCGGGTTCGACAGCACGTCGTCGACGCCACCGAGCGCGAGCCGCTGCCCGAAGTTCAGCACGAACACCCGGTCGGCAAGCGCCGTGATCGCCTTCATCAGGTGCTCGACCCACACGACCGTGACGTCGAGCTCGTCGCGGACGCGGCGCACCACCTCGATGTAGGTGGTCAGCTCCACCGGGTTCAGGCCGGCCATCACCTCGTCGAGCAGCAGGATCCGCGGCCGACCGGCCAGCGCCCGGGCCAGCTCGAGCGTCCGTTTCTGGTGCAGGTTCAGGCTCCCGACCGCGGCCCGGCCCCGGCCACCGAGGCCGAGCATGTCGAGGACCTCGTCGGCGACGCCCAGCGCCTCGCGCTCGGGGCGCCGCCCGCCGGTCCCGCCGAACATGGCCCCCAGCGCGGCGTTCTCGTGGACCGTCATGGTCTCGAACACGCGTGGGGTCTGGAGCACCTTGGCGATGCCGCTGTGGCGGATGCGGTGCGGCTTGCGGCCGGTGATGTCGACGCCGTCGAACACCACCGACCCCGCCGACGGGGTGAGCATGCCGCTGATCATCTTGAGCAGCGTGGACTTGCCCGCCCCGTTGGGTCCGATGATGGCGAACACCTCGGCGGGCTCGACATCGAAGTCGACCGCGTCGACCGCGGGGAGACCACCGAAGCGCTTGCTGAGGTCACGGACCTCCAGGATCGCCACGGACGTTGCCTACTCGGGCTGGTACGGCTCGAGTGGCTCGGCCGTCAGGAGCACCTCCGGGTACCAGGACGCACCGGGGTTGACGCCCTCCGGCGGCTCCTGCTCGCGGATGATCGACACGACCGGCGTGGAGTTCGCCAGCTCGCCCCACTCGGTGAAGCTCTGCTCGGAGGGGTACCCGGGCAGGTCGAACGTGGTCTGGTGGATGTACTCGGAGATGGCAGCCGGGTCGGTCCCGCCGGTCTCCTCGATCGCCTCGGCCAGCATCTGGATGATGCCGTAGGCCGCGACCGCGTCGTCCTCCATGAAGGTGTCGAACTGCTCGTGGTACTGCGCTGCCAGCTCCTGGTACTCGTCGCTGGAGTAGTCGGCGCAGTCGAAGTCGACGAAGCGGTCATAGGCGGCGTCGCCCACGCCCTCCATCACCGTGGCCAGCACGGTCCAGGGCCCGGTCACGACCGTGTCGATGCCCAGCTCGGCCGACTGGCTGGTGATGGCGCCGGAGCCCGGCGGATGCCCGGTGGCGACGATCACGTCGGGCTCGAAGCCCCGCAGCGACCGCAGGTAGCTGGTGAAGTCGGTGTCGGTCACCGGGGCGACCTCGACCTGCGTCTCGACGTCGGTGCCGTCGAAGGTGTCGGTGAAGGCCTGCTCGATGCTGCGGCCCCACTCGTAGTCGGCGACGATCGCGCCGGCCCGGGTCAGGTTCTCCTGCTCGAGGTAGTCGGCGACCGGGCCCATCGTCATGGCCGCGGCCGGCAGGCACGTGCGGAACGTGTAGCGGCTGTCGGGCGTCAGGATGCTGCTGGACCCCGACTTCACCAGGAACAGCGGGACCTGGTTCTGCTCGGCGATGCGGGACGTCGCCAACCCGACGTCGCTGGAGATCACCCCGCCGGCGGCGATGATGCCGTCCTGGTCGATCATGCCGCGCAGCGCGGTGACGCCCTCCTCGGGCTCGCTCTGCGTGTCGCGCTCGACGAGCTGCAGCGGCCGGCCGTCGACGCCGCCGGCGTCGTTGATCTCCTGCACGGCCATCTGCATGCCGTTGCGGACGTTGACGCCCCACGGCGCGAACGGGCCGCTGAGTTCGGTCAGCATGCCGATCGGGATCGGCTCTCCGTCGGCGGTGCCCGGGTCGGCGCCTTCGCTGCCACCGGCCGCCGTGGCTTCGCTGTCACCACCTCCGGAACCCTCGCCGTCTTCGGCCGCGCCCCCGCACCCCGCGAGCAGCAGGAGCAGGACCATGGACAACAGGACCCAACGTCGACGGGAACGGTGCATGCGGCTCTCCCTGGCTGTGACGCGACCACCGCGTCCAGAGGTGCGGGGACGCGGTGCGACTGACCGGTCAGTCGAACGGTTCGATGACCATACTTTCGCGGTAGTACACACGTCAACAGCCGGCCCGTCCACTGCCCCGTGGCGCGGGACCGGTGCAACCGGGCCGGTGTGGCATGCTGCGCCGGCGGCGGTGCTCACGGTGAGGCGTATGCCGTCGTTGCCGGGGGAACAACGGGGCCACCAACGGCGCGCCACCTCGAAAGCAGCCGAGCGCCATGACCGAGCGACTGGCCGACAGCTCGTCCGACGACACCCCGTCGGGCAGCAGCACGCCGGACCGGGCGACATCCGGACCGCCACCTGACGGTGCCGTCGACGACCCCGAGGCGCTGCGGCGCGAGCGGGCGCTGCTGGCCCAGCACGGCGTCGATCCCGACGATCCGCAGCTGGATCAGGCCATCCGCCGCCTCCAGGCCGGCGCGACCGACGCCCGTCCCTACGGCGAGCCCGGCGAGCCGATCCTGCCGCGGACGCCGTTCCGCGCGGCTGTCCAGGCCGCGCTCGGGGTCGTGCTGGTCGCCGCGCTCGCGTGGGCCTTGTTCTCGGTCCGCGACGTCGTGCTGGTGCTCGTCGTCGCGCTGTTCCTGGCCACCGGCCTCTCGCCGGCCGTCGAGTGGCTGCGCAGCCACCATGTCGGCCGGGTGCTGGCACCGACGATCGTCATCGTCACCGTGCTCGGCATCGTCGTCGCGACCGTGCTGGTCGGGCTGCCCCCGCTGATCCGCCAGGGCAACGACCTGCGCGAGCAGCTGCCCACCTACACCCGACAGGCGGTCCGGGCCAACCCGACGCTGCGCGACCTGGACCAGCGGGTCGGCCTGATCGAACGGGTGGAGGACGTCACCGACGCCGAGGCCGGCACGTCGGTGCTCGAGGAGCAGCCGCCCCGGCGGGTGCTCGGTCTCGCGATGGGGGTCGCCAAGGGCATCTTCGCCACCGGCACGGCGATCGTGCTGATGCTGTACTTCCTGGGCAACTACCGGGGGCTCAAGCGGGCGGCCTACTCGCTGGTGCCCCGGTCACGCCGCGGTCGCGTGTCGCTGCTGGCCGACGAGATCCTCGACCGCATCGGCCTGTACGTGCTGGGCAACCTGTTCACGTCGGCGATCGCCGGGCTGGCCGCGACCCTGGTCCTGTGGTGGCTCGACGCCCCCTACCCCGTCGCGCTCGGGCTGTTCGTGGCGCTGATGGACGTGGTGCCGTTGGTGGGTGCGACGATCGGTGCCGTCGTGTCGAGCGCCATGGCGTTCACGGTGTCGGCGCCCGCCGGGCTCATCGCGATCGGGTTCTTCGTGCTGTACCAGCAGTTCGAGAACTTCGTGCTGGTGCCGCGGGTCATGCGCCATGCCGTCGACGTGTCCCCGGCGGCCACCATCGTGGCCATCCTGATCGGTGGCGGGCTGCTCGGCGTCGTCGGCGCGCTGCTGGCGGTGCCGACCGCGGCAGCGGTCCAGCTGATCATCACCGAGGTGGTCCGACCGCGCCAGGAGGCGCTCTAGACCGGCCCGCGCATGACAGCACACGGTCGGTGTGCTACTCCTCTGTGGCGGGCGCCCCCGACGGAAAGGCCCCGGACGTGTGCGGGATCGTGGTGACGCATGCCGTCGGCGACGACGGCGAGGCGGCACGGATGCTCGACCGGATCGCCCACCGCGGGCCTGACGGCAGTGGCGCCCGCACCGTCGGCGACTCGTGGCTCGGCCACCGGCGGCTGGCCATCATCGACGTCGAAGGCGGCACGCAGCCGCTCGTCGACGACCGCGGCCACGTGCTGGTCGGCAACGGCGAGATCTACAACCACCGGGAGCTGCGCGACGAGCTCGGTCCCGAGCGGTTCACCACGTCCTCGGACAACGAGACGGCCCTGCGGGCCGTCGTCGAGTGGGGGCCGGCCGCCATCGCGCGGCTCCGCGGCATGTTCGCGTTCGCGGTGGCCGGCGAGGACGGCACGCTGCTGGCGGCACGTGACCCGCTGGGCATCAAGCCGCTGTACTGGGCGCGTCGCGACCAGGCGATCGTGTTCGCCTCGGAGCTGCGGGCCTTCCCCGTCGAACTGCGCCCGCTCGTCGAGGCCTTCCCGCCGGGGCACTGGTGGACGCGGGAGGAGGGCCTGCACCCGTTCGCCGAGCTCGGGGTGCCGGGCGGGCGCCCCTACGAGACCGAGGAGCTGGCGCGCGACGCGATCCGCGAGGTGCTGCTGGCCGCCGTAGGCGCACGGATGATGTCCGACGTCGGCGTCGGCGGGCTGCTGTCGGGTGGGCTCGACTCGAGCATCATCGCCGCGATCGCGGCACGCCGGGCCGCCGAGCGGGGCCAGCGGTTGCTGTCGTTCGCGGTCGGTGTCGAAGGCAGCCCCGATCTGCTGGCGGCACGGACGGTCGCCGACGCCCTCGACCTCGAGCACCACGAGCGCATCTACACCAGCGACGAGGCCTACGAGACCCTCGACCCGGCCGTGCGGGTCATCGAGCACTACGACCCGGCGCTGGTCCGCAGCGCCGTGCCCAACTACCTGGTGGCCGAGCTGGCCGCGCGCCACGTCAAGGTCGTGCTGAC
>CAYVGE010000278.1:0-5080 GCA_964450395.1 uncultured Actinomycetota bacterium | reverse complement strand
AGCGTCTCGACGAAGGGCGGGTGGTCGGCTGCGTCCTCCCAGGGGTGGAAGCCGAGCTTGTACGCCAGTTGGTAGTTCATCGGAGCGTCCTCACGTATGGGTGATGGCGAGCGCGATGCCGCTCTGGCGCAGGTTCTTGGCGACCACCTCGATGGTTGTCCCCAGCAGGTCAGTGGGGCTGAACTCGACGATCTCCGTACCGGCGTGGTGCACGACCGTGTGACCGGGCGGGACGTAGTAGGCCTCGCCGGCTTCGTGGACCTCTGCGTGGTCGTGGAAGCGGAATCCGATGCGCCCCCCGATCACATAGCCCCAGCGCGGCAGCGGGGAGCGGTCGTCGGGCAGCCCGCGGAACACCTCGGTGAGGTCGGCGTCCGCCGTGTGCCGTTCGAAGCACACGCTGTAGCCACCTTCGAGGTGCTCGAGGCGGATGTCCACGCCCTCGAAGCTCACGGCATCGGATGCGGTCTCTCTCGAGGTGCTCGGCATGGCGCATCCCGTTCTCGTCTGTGGCTCTGGTCGGTGTTCGACCTCGGAGATCACGCTACGAACGGCTGGCCGCCACGACTTCGGTGCCGACACCCAACTCATCGTTGAGGCGGGTGGGTGTTCCCACCCAGGCGGCATCAGACGAGGTCGTGCTCGTAGGCGTAGGCGGTGGCCGCCGCACGTGAGGACACGTCGAGCTTGGTGAAGATGTCGCTGACGTGCCGCTCGACGGTCCGGTGGCTGATCACCAGTGCGTCCGCGATCTCACGGTTGGTGCGTCCCACCGCGACGTGCTTTAGCACCTCGAGCTGACGCTCGGATAGACCGTGCGTGTTCCGGCCCGCGTCCTCTGCGATCAGACGATCCAGTCGTCTGAGGTCGGGCTGGGCGTTGAGGTCGGCGAAGGTCTCGCGGGCGGCCGTCCACTCTGACCGCGCTCCCTCCTCGTCGCCCAGTGCACGCGACGCCTGCCCGATCAGCACGTGGACTCGCGCTGCTTCGTACGGGACATCGAGTGCGTGCCACTGCTCCAGTGCCTGTCGGAGCAACGGCAGCGCATCCCCTGGCTCGTCCGCCGTCACCCGGACCATGCCCTGCGACTGCGCGGTCACGGCATCCAGCATCTGGCTGCCGTAGCCCGCTGCTGTCGTCTCGAGTTCGGCGGCGGCCTCCCGCGCCGCGCCGAGGTCGCCGGTGACTGCCAGCACCTCGACGGCTGCCGGCAGGAGCCGGGACCGTGCTGGCACGTCGTCCGCCTCGGCCAGCGCCCGGCGGATCGCCGCGTCCGCCTCGGCGATCCGCCCCTCGGCGAGCCGAAGCAGCGCCAGCCCCGGTTGCGGCAGGCGACCTCGACGACGTGCCGCCTCGTACGCGGCGTCGGCCTGCTCGACCTCTCCCCGCAACCGGTGCAGCTCACCCTGCTGGTAGTGGGCGGCACCCACCGCAAGCTGGCCGGCGGGGCGCGCGTGGTACTGCAGTGCGCGGTTGACCTCGGACAGCGCATCCGGCCACGACCCGCGCAGCTGCAGGACCTCGGCGCGGTGGAGCTGGCACTGGCCGCGGAACGCAACCAGGTCCGGGTGGTGCTCGCACCAGCGGCTCAGGTCCTCGGTCCAGCGTTGCGCCCGGTGCAGGTCGAACAGCTCCTGGCAGCCCTCGATCGCGGTGCAGTAGCTGTCTCCCACGACCATCGGGGAGACCTCGCCGGAGGTGACCATCACGATCGCCTCGTCGAGGCACGCGACGCCGTCCGCGGAGCGTCCGAGCCGGATGAGTGCCCGACCCTGGCCAAGCCGCGCCAGCGTCTCGAGGTCACGGTCAGCGAAGCCGGCACCGACCCGTGCCGCCTCCTCGAAGCCGGCGCGTGCCGCTTCGTCGTCCCCCTCGAAGATCGTCCGCAGGGCGACGAGGTAACGCACGTAACCGGCCTCGACGACACTGGTGTCGACGTCCGCGAGCACCCGTCGCACCCGTGCGATCCACCCGTTGCCGCCCGGCAGATCGCCCCGGTTGAGCAGCACGAACCCGACCCAGAATCCACACCGTGCCGCCCAGGCGAGGTCATCCTGCTCGCGGGCGACGTGGAACGCCCGCGTCCAGGTGTCCACGCTCTCCAACTCCCGCCCGACCAGGAACCGGGCCACCGCCAGCCGCTCCAGGTCGCCACCGTCGAGCGGGTCCTCCTCGTCCACGGCCTCGAAGTGCCTGCACGCGTCCGACCAGGAGTGCGCACCGAACAGGTCGTACGCTTCCCGCAGGCGGTCGGCACCTGTAAGGTTCATGAATCTGCCTCACTGTCGGCGTCCATCCCCAGCGGTCACCGATCGAGGGTCTGTACGCCGGCTCGCTGCGGCGTTGATCATGCTGCCACCGCAGCGGTCCGTGCGCGATCACCTGACTTCGGCGGGCTGATGGCGGCGTGAGTCCGGTGCCTGGCAAGGTTGCTTGTGATCACCCAAGTCTCGTACGCCTGCCGCTGTACCATGGGGACGACGCCGAGGTGCTCGACAACCAGCTGTTGGGGTCGGTGGACGCCGGCGAGCGTGTAGCACGTGACGCTTGACCACCTCGCCGAATGCCTAGCGTCCGGCTCGGAGTCGCAGCGTGCCCATGCCGAGGTCTTCGAGGTCATGGTGGGCACTGCCGGGTTCCTGGCCGGTCAGGCGGCGGAGGCAGCGGTAGATGGTCTGACGCCCGAAGCCGGCGGCGGTGTCTTGGACCTCGGCGACGATGTCGCTGCGCGCGAACTCCGTGGCGCGCGCGGCTTGAGTCCAGTGGGCGGATGCTCGACATCGGCGCCGGCGGCGGCGCCCACCTGGTCCACTACGCCCAGCGGTTCCCGAAGGCGGCCGTCGTCGGCATCGAGTTCGACGAGCCGAGCATCGACAACGCCCGCCGCGCCGTCAGCGAGGCCGGGGTGGACGATCGGGTGGAGATCGTGCTCGGCGACGCGAACGCCCTCGACGCTGACGGCACGTTCGACCTCGTCACGATGAACCTCACCCTGCACGAGACCGGTCGGGTCGACGAGTACCGCAACGTCCTCGACCGCGTGCGACGGGCCCTGAATCCGGGTGGCACCGTCATCGTGTCGGAGATCCCCTACCCCGATCAGCCCACGGCGTACCGGTCGCACCCCATCTACAAGGTCATGGCCGGCGTGCAGCTGCACGAGGCCCTCGTCGGGTGCGGAATGATCACCCAGGGACAGCTGCGCGAGCTGCTGGAAGGCGCCGGCTTCGACAACGTCCGCGTAGCGGACCAGCCGATGCCGACGCGCCACGTCATGGTCGGCGACAACCCCTACCACGAGCAATGACGGGATCGGCAACAGCCCCACCGACACCCTCCTTCGTCACCTCGCCCCCCGAGACTCGCTAGCCGTCACCAACCCAGATGGCCCTGACGAGGTCGCTCGGGCCACGGTCGCCCAACATTGCGCAGCGACGCCACCAACGCGGCAGCGTCACATCGACGCCTCGTACGTGACCACGTGTTAGCCATCCGGCGTCCGGGGATGCCCAACTGTCTGCCGGCGCGCGCTGGGTTGGACCCCAACCACCGGTCGAAGCGATGCTGGCGCGCGGTCGATCGCGACGACTCCTCGTTGACGCACCGCGTCTCCCACAAGAGCCGCGGCATGGCGGCGGCTGTTGTGTCCGACCGGATCGGAGCTGGATACTCGGCGCGCCATAGGGAGGTTCCGTGCGATACGACGACTGGGGCCAACGTGCCCCTCGGTGGGCGGGGATCCGCAGCAACATGACGTCGATCGCCGGGGTGCCGGTGCACTACGTGGCAGCGGGCGCTGGCTCGCCGGCTGACGACGCACCGACACATCTGCTCGTGCCACGGATGGCCGGCAGCGCCAGTTCCTGGATCGATCTTGTCCCACGACTCACCGCGTTGGGTCCAGTCATCGCGGTCGATCCACCCGGAACGGTGACCGGCCACACCGGCGCGCCCTACCGATACGGCCCCCGCGCCTGTGTCGACGCCCGCTTCGTCCGTGCGGTCATCGGCCACCTGGCACTCGACCGGGTCGTGTTGCACGGCTGGTCGATGGGCGGACTCGTCGCGGCGCTGGCCGCCGACCTTGTGCCGGCCCGGGTCACCGGGCTCGTGCTCTTCGCGCCGGCGTTGCCCTGGCGACGCACCGCACGGTTTGAACAGTTGGCGTGGCAGACGCTGGGTCGCGCCGCACTCGCCGTCGGAGTGCCGGTCGCACGCGCCGGGCTACGCCTGGCAGGCCCGCATGCCCTGACCCGAAAACGCGCCGCCGTGACCGGCGTGGACGTGTTCGCCAACGCGCGGGGCGACGTCCTCGGCGGCGACCCGAGCTTGGTGTCGCCTGAACAAGTCGCTGTGTACGTTGACGACCTGACCACGGCTGCTCAGCGCCCAGGGCTCCTCGGCGGCGGCGTCACCGCGTTCGCATCGGCCATGACCGCGATGTTCGTCGACCAGCAGCCGGTCTTGGACGTACTCGATCGGCTCTCCGTGCCGGTGCTGTTGCTGTGGGGGACCGACGACCCGCTTGTCGACCCGCCGTCGTATCAGCGCCACGCCGAGCGCCCGGGATGGACCCCCCACGCGGTCGAACACGCCGGCCACCTGCTGCCCATCGAACGACCAGACGAGTGCGTCCGCGCGGTCCAGGACTGGCTGACGCGCACGCCAGACTGAGCAGTCGACCCGCCCGTATCCCCGGCACTCCGCCGTCCATCGATCGTCCGGGTGGCCGTCTGTGAGGGGCGTCGACCCTTGACGTTGGTGTCAAGCCGGTGACATGCCGGCCCTTCGGGTAGTCACAGCGCCCCGTGAGTAGGCCCGACCGCGCCTGGGTCGGAACCGAGCTGGTCGTCACGCGCGCCGCCGGTGATGCGATGTGGCCGTACGGTCCTGGCCAGGCCGGGTACAGGCCGGGTGAGGCCGGCCACGAGTGGCAATGCGCGGCAAGGAGTGGCAGACGCTCGACACGGCCTATGGCCGTCTGACCAGCACAAACACCGGTTTGACCTGCGCGCCCCCGGCAGGAATCGAACCTGCGACTCCCGACTTAGGAGGTCGGAGCTCTATCCACTGAGCTACG
>CAYVGE010000277.1:0-5095 GCA_964450395.1 uncultured Actinomycetota bacterium | reverse complement strand
CGGCCGCGGGCAGGCGCCGGCCGCTGGCGACCTGGTAGTTCGCGTACAGCTGGCCGCACGCGGCGTCGATGGTCGTCCCCCGGTTGTGGCGGATGGTGGCGGCAAGCCCGCCGCCGTCGAGGATCTCGGCGAACCGTCGCTGGGCCGTCACCGACGGCGCCACCCACGGCACCGCGGGTGTGGGGTTCATCGGGATGAGGTTGACGTGCGCCCGCCGCGGCGCCAGCAGATCGACCAGCTGCCGCGCGTGCTCCGGCGCAGCGTTGACGCCGTCGATCAGCACGTACTCGAAGGTCATCCTGCGGCCGGTCGCGGCGACGTGCTCGTCGCAGGACGCCAGCAGCTCGTCCAGCGGGTGCTGCCGGTTGATCGGGACCAGCTGGTCGCGCAGCTCGTCGGTCGGGGCGTGGAGGCTGACGGCCAGGGTGATCGGCGCCTCGAGCCGCACGAGCCGACGGATGGCGGGCACCAGCCCGATCGTCGACAGCGTGACGCTGCGCGCCGACAGGTCGAACCCGTCGCGGTCCAGCAGCCAGCGCAGCGTCGCCAGCGTCACCTCGGGGTTCGCCAGCGGCTCGCCCATGCCCATGAAGACGACGTTGGTGACGTGGTCGGGCACGCCGGGGGCGTCCACGACCCCGTCGCGCAGCAGCCGCTGGACGGCCACGACCTGCGCGACGACCTCGTCGGTGCGCAGCTGACGCCGCAGCCCGGCCTGCCCGGTGGCGCAGAACGGGCAGCCCATCGCGCAGCCGGCCTGCGTCGAGATGCACACGGTGGCCCTGCCGCGCTGCCTGCTCCCGTCCGCCGGGTAGCACATCAGCACGCTCTCGATGGCCTCGCCGTCACCGAGGCGGAGCAGGACCTTGTGGGTCAGGCCGTCGTCGGCCGTCACGTGGCGCAGCGTCGTCGGCTCCCGGGGGAACGTCCCGGCCAGGCGCTCGCGCAGAGCCGAGGGCAGGTCGGTCATGTGCCGCGGGTCGGTGACGCCACGCGCGAGCCACTGCCGCAGCTGGCGACCGCGGAAGGCCGGCTGGCCCTCGAGCAGGCGGTCGAGCTCGCCGTCCGGGACGCGGTAGGGGTCGATCCGTCGGCCGGCGGGCGTGCCGTCGGTCGGGGTGGTGGCGTCGGTGGGCGTCACAGCCCGCCAGCCAGCAGGACGAGGTGCGCGGTGGGAAGGGTGAACAACATGGCGTCGACCCGGTCCATCATGCCACCGTGACCCGGCAGCAGGTGGCCCAGGTCCTTCACGCCGAGCGAGCGCTTGACGGCCGACTCGGCCAGGTCGCCCAGCACGGCCACCACGGAGACCAGCGCGCCGAGCGCGACCGCACGACCGACCGACAGCCCGTCGAGCAGCAGCGGCGCCCCGATCCCCGACACGACCATCGCGGCCAGCAGCCCGCCGGCGGCCCCCTCCCACGTCTTGCCCGGGCTGATCGCCGGCGCGAGCTTGTGCCGGCCCAGCTGGTAGCCCACCGCGTAGGCGGCGATGTCGCTCGCGGCGGTCAGGGCCACGGTGACGATGATGTACCACTCGCCACTGGGCCGGGCCAGCAGCAGCGCCAGGAAGCTGCCGAGGAACGGCACCCACACGCCGATCAGCAGCGCCCCGCCGGCGCTGTGCAGCGGGGTGGGGTCGCGCCGATCGAGCAGCGACCACATGACGACGCCGACCACCATGACCGCCAGCCCCGCGAGCTGCCCGCGGGGCCCGTGGACGTAGGCGGCGGGCAGCATCGCCACGCCGACCCCCAGCACGACGATGGTCGGCGGCCGCAGCTGGGCGGTCCGCAGGGCCGCGTCGAGCTCGAGCACCGCGATGGCCGCAATGACGGCGATGAAGCACAGCAGCACCCAGCGGTTGACGAAGGCACTGGCCAGGAAGGCGACGGCGAACACCACGGCCGATCCCACCGCGGCGGACAGGTCGCGCCCCCCGCGCAGCCGCCGCCGCGACGCCCCCGCCCCGTCGGCGCCGGCCTCCGGATCGGATCCCTCGGGCCGCGTCATGTGGCCCACCGCGGCACTCCCCGGCACCCCGTCACGTCGCCCACCGCATCACCCTCGCGGCCGGTCATGCGCACCTCCGCGTCGCCGCACGACCGCGCCCGTCGCCCCGCCGCCGCGTCAGACCTCGAGGAGCTCACGCTCCTTGTTGGCCAGCAGCTCGTCGATGGTGGCGATGTAGGTGTCGGTCAGCTTCTGCAGGTCGGCTTCGCTCCGGCGCTGTTCGTCCTGCGAGATCTCGCCGTCCTTCTCCAACGTGTCGAGGTCGCTCTTCGCGCCGCGGCGGATGTTGCGGATGGCGACCCGGCCCTCCTCGGCACGCTCGCGGGCCAGGCGGACGAAGTCCTGCCGGCGCTCCTGGCTGAGCTCCGGGAACACGACCCGGATCACCGTGCCGTCGTTGGTCGGGTTGATCCCGAGATCCGCCGACTGGATGGCGCGCTCGATGTCACGCAGGGCGTTGTGGTCGTACGGGTTGACGAGCAGCATGCGGGGCTCGGGCACGCTCACGCCGGCGATCTGCTGCAGCGGCGTCCTGGTGCCGTAGTACTCCACCGGCAGGTTGGTGATCAACCCCGGGTTGGCCCGCCCCGTCCGGATCTTCGCGAACTCGCCTCTGGTGTGGTCGACCGTGTCCGACATCCGCAGCTCGGCCTCGGTCAGCACGTCGTCAATCACCTGGCATCACCTGTCGCTCACATCGCCTGCCTGGACGACCGTCCCGATCGGCTCACCGCGCACCACCCGGCGGATGTTGCCCTCGGTGAACACGTCGAAGACCACGATCGGCAGCTTGTGGTCCATGCACAGCGACAGGGCGGTCGCATCCATGACCCGCAACCCGAGCTGCAGCGCCTCGAGGTAGGTCAGGGTCTCGAACCGCCGGGCGTCGCCGTGCAGCACCGGGTCCCTGTCGTAGACCCCGTCGACCTTCGTCGCCTTCAGGATGGTGCGGGCGTTGATCTCCAGCGCCCGCTGCGCCGCCGCGGTGTCGGTCGAGAAGTAGGGCTCGCCCAGCCCCGCAGCGAAGATGACCACGCGCCCCTTCTCGAGGTGGCGGATGGCGCGGCGGCGGATGTAGGGCTCGCACAGCTCCTGCATCGCCACCGCCGAGAGCACGCGGGTGGGCACGCCCTCCTTCTCGATCGCGTCCTGCAGCGCCAGGGCGTTGATGACCGTGGCGAGCATGCCCATCGAATCGGCGCTCGACCGGTCCATGCCGGTGGCCTGCGGCGACGTGCCGCGGAAGATGTTGCCGCCGCCGACCACGATGCCCAGCTGGACGCCGTCGCCGTTGATCTCCGCGACCTGCCGGGCGATCGACATCAGGATCTTGGGGCTGATGCTCGACTGATCGTCGGCGAACGCCTCCCCCGACAGCTTGACCAGCACGCGGTCGGGTGCCTCGTGGCGGCGCTGGCTCGATGTCACGTCAGACGGCCTCTCGCTTCGCTGCTGCGCCGGCCGCGGGTGCCGTGCCACCTGGTCGCGGACGGTCCGCCCCGGTGGCCGCCGGCGGCGGCGTCACGCCCGGCGCTGCTGGGTGGCAGGGTACCCGACGTGTCAGGCGCCGACCTCGAACCGCGCCATGCGCGACACGACGATCTTCTCGCCCGACGTGCGCTGGAAGTCCTCGACCAGCTGGCGCACGGTGCGCTTGTCGTCGCGCACGTACGGCTGGTTCAGCAGGACGCGCTCCTTGTAGAAGGCGGCCAGCTTGCCGTCGACGATCTTGTCGATGATGTGGTCGGGCTTGCCCTCGTCGCGGGCCTGCTTCTCGGCGAACTCCCGCTCGCGCGCGACCAGGTCGGCGTCGACCTCGTCCTCGCTGATGACCACCGGGCGCATCGCCGCGATGTGCAGCGCGATGTCGTTGGCCAGCTCGCGGAAGCCGTCGCCCTTGGCGACGAAGTCCGTCTCGCAGTTGAGCTCGAGCAGCACCCCGACCCTGGGCGGCAGCCCGGGGGTCGGCGCGTGCAGGTACGAGTGGACGATGCCCTCGCTGGCGGTGCGGTCGCCCACCCGGTCGCCCATCTTGGCGCCGGTCCGCTCGCGGACGAGGTCGGCGGCCTTGTCGAAGTCGCCGTCGGCGTCGACGAGCGCGCGCTTGCAGTCCATCATGCCGGCGCCGGTCGCCTCGCGGAGGCGCTTGACGTCGGCCGCGGTGATCTCTGGCATCTGCTGGGTCCCTCGTTGGTCGTGCGCGTCAGGGCGGCGTGGCCCGGACGCCTCGCGTCATGGTGCCGGCGGCGCCGGCGTCACTGCTGCGGCTGCTCGTCCGCCGGCTGCGGCTCGGGCTGCTGCTCCTCCGGGGCCGGCGCGGTCGCGGTCGCCGCAGTCTGCGCCTCCTCGGGGGCCGGCTCGGCCTCGGCGACGGGGGCCGGCTCGGCCTCCGGAACGGGGGCCGGCTCGGCCTTGGCGACGGGGGCCGGCTGGGCATCAGCGGGGGCCGCGTCCTCGCCGCCCGCGGCCTGCGCGGCCTGGCGGGCGGCCTCCTCCTGCTGCAGCGCGATCTCCCACTCCGCCAGCGGCTCGCCGGCGGCGTTGGTGGTCACCGGCGCGCCGGCGTCGGCGGCCGCGGCCGCAGCCGCGGCCTGCTCGGCCACGACGTCGTCGCGGCTCCGGCTGGCCATGAGCTGGTAGCCCTCGGCGCACGCGTCGGCCACCAGGCGGGTCAGCAGGGCGGCCGAGCGGATCGCGTCGTCGTTGCCGGGGATGACGTACTGCACCTCGTCGGGATCGCAGTTGGTGTCGACCACCGCGATGACCGGGATGCCCAGGCGGTTGGCCTCGCGGACCGCGATGTGCTCCTTGACGGTGTCGACGACCCAGATCGCCGACGGCAGCTTGTTCATGTTGCGGATGCCGCCGAGGTTGCGCTCGAGCTTGTCGTGCTCGCGGCGCAGCGACAGCGCCTCCTTCTTGGGCAGCACCTCCATGCGCCCGTCGGTCTCCATGTCCTCGAGCTCACGCAGGCGCGTCAGCCGGGTCTTGATCGTCTCGAAGTTCGTGAGCATGCCGCCGAGCCAGCGGAAGTTGACGTAGGGCATGTTGACCCGCAGCGCCTGCTGCTCGATGGCCTCTT
>CAYVGE010000276.1:0-5106 GCA_964450395.1 uncultured Actinomycetota bacterium | reverse complement strand
GCGCCGCAACACGCGGCTCCCCCAGCCCGACGGCACGACCGTCGCGGTGCGCAACGGCATGACCGGCCGCGTCACCGCCACCCGCCGCCGCGAGATCACGGTCGAACTCGACGCCACCCACCGCCTCCCCGCCGAACGCGCCACTGTGAAGCTGCCCGCCAGCTACGTCGGCACGCACGTCGACTACGGCTACGCCCGCACTGTCGACACCGCCCAAGGCGCCACGGTCGACCACAGCCTCTTCGCGCCGTCGACCGGGTCATCGGCCGAACGCGCCTACGTTGCGCTGTCCCGCGGACGCCTTACCAACCGCATCTATGCCACCCACGACCGCGCGTGGATGGACGCCATCGGCCGACGCCGCAGCCACGCGCTCGCCGTCGATCAAGGGCCCAACACCAACCGGAAGCTGCAGCAGGTCCTTGGACTCCGCAGCCCGACCCGGGGACTCGAGCAACCTCTCGAGATCGGCCTGTGATCGCTCAGGCGCCCGCGACGACGCGAGCAAGACAGCAGATATCCGGGGTTCTCGGAGGGCGCTGTATCGACCCCCGCACCTCCGCCCCCGGCTCTCACGACTCGCGGCACGACGGCTCGAAGCCATAGGTCGGGCCCTGGCATCCCACGAGCGTCCGTTCGCCGAGAGGCCTGTCCAGTGTGACGGTCACCTCGCTCGCCACTGCCTGTCCTGAGCAGGGGAGCGGCTGCTGGGTCCAACGGACATGGATCTCGACTGAGTGAGGTGACTCGAACACCGAGGGTCGATGGATCCAGGCGCAGGCACTCGTGGTGACCTCGAGGGTGAGCGTCTGGCCGCGTGCGGCGACCAACTGCCATCCGTCGTCGCCAAATGTGTTGCTTCGGTAGAACGACGCGGCCCACGCGACAATCAGCACGGCTGTACCGAGGATAACCATCCTCATTGTCCAGCGTCGGAACGTGTGCACGACCTGACATATACCCGCCCGCTGATCGTACGAGATCCGGTTACCGTGTGCCGTATGTGCGCCGTCCGTGGCTTGCTCGGCCGGTGTCTGGGGCTCGTGGATGTCGCTTACTGTGGCGCGGTGGCGACCCTGTCGAGGACGGCGGGCAATGTGATGTGGCTCGGAGAGGTCGGCGCGTGGTGGACCACATGATCGGAGACGACATGCTCGGTCGCGTTGGCTGGAGGTTCGCCGGTGCCGAGGTTGCGGGCATACCGCGGGAACGCCGCGCTCGCGATCTGGACGCGCAGGCGATGCTCGCGACCGAATCGATGCGCCGTCGGCCACATGTCGACCTCGACCGCGTGGATGCCTGCGGAGTCCGACGGCAGGTCGGGCAGATGCACCCGGCGGATGCCGTCGCACACGTTGCGGGAACGGCCCTTCGTGTCGACGTCGCACAGCCGCACGACGACGTCGGTGTGCGCGACGCTCGATCGCAGGTGCACGGTGGCGCGGGGTGCACCGGCGATCTCCAGTGGCGCGTGGAGCGGTTCGCTGGTGAACACCAGCACGTCGTCGCGGGCCTCGACGCGGTGCTGGGACTTCCACGGGGTCCCACGCGCCGAGGGTCCGCCGACGACCGGCGTGGGATCAGCGGGGTCGTAGCGGTACCCGCTGAACGACGCGGTCGACGGCTCGACCATCGCCAGGTATCCGTCGGCTTGGAGGTACCAACGCTGGTCGACCGCGCCCGCCGGTGGCCACGACGGCGCGTCACGCCATACATCGGCGCCACCGACGTAGTAGCGAACTGGACCGCCCGCGAGCTCACCGGTGTCGCCGAAGGCATGCGCCCGAACCCAGCCGACGGCCTCCCGCAGGTACAGGCGCAGCGTCCTGGGGTCCTCGTGCACCCACGGTGCGATGACCAGCCGCCGGGTCGTGTCCGCGGGCAGCCGCGTCCAGTCCGCGAGCTGCCAAGGTAGGAAGTGGTCGTGCCAGGACGTGATCATCACGGTCGGCGCGCGGAGCGTGGCGACGGCCGGCGACCAGTCACGGTCGCGCCAGAAGCCATCGTCAGGGTCAGGGTGCGCGAGCCACTGCTGCCACCAGGGCAGCGTGCGACCGGTCGCGACGCGGTCGGCCTCTGACAACGGCAGATGGCGCTGCGCGCGCGCGAGACGACGGCCGCGAGCGGTGCGCGCCAGCAGCGTCGTGATGCCGGTGCCGCGCGCCCGTTGGTCGGCGACCAGTGCGCTCCAGTCCAGCCACTGCAACGACAAGGCACCGTCGCCGAACACCGAACGCGCCAACTTTGACGATGTCAGGATCGCCGCGACCGCGGCCAACTCCTCCGACGGGACCGCGTCGACGAGTGCCCACTGCGCCATCCCCATGTAGCTGGGCGCCGCGAGCACAAGCCGGTGCGGGTACCACGGCTGCGCACGCAGCCACGCGACGGTGTCGGCGCCGTCGTCGCCTTCGGCGAACGGGTCCGGCCGCCCGCCGGTATCGCCCGTTACGCGGCAGCTGGCGATTACCACCTGCACGCCATAGGCAGCGAACGTGCGCCCGTACAGCCACCGCCACGGCTGTCCGCGTCCATAGGCGCTGCGCATCAGCAACACCGGCGCGTCCGCTCGCCCGTCGGGCACGATGCGGTCGGCGTGCAGCACGACACCATCACGCATCGGCACCTCGAGGTCAGGATGGACCATGACTCTGTCCGTCCGGTCCGGCAGACCGAGCAACCCGCGCAACCGCGACCGTCGTCGCACCCAGCCCTCCACCGCAGCGCCCTCACGCCAGCACAGGCATCATGCCCACGACCTCGACTCGAGCGTATGAAGCACGACGGCGCCACGACGATTCTGCCGCCTGCATCCCCGGTCACGCGACGGTGCCCGGCTGTCCCGGTGGTGGCGGTACGCTGACGCGGATCGGTGGAGGGCGCATGTCGCTGGCAGACGATCGCAGCGGTCAGGTTCGGCTGCCGTCAGATCGGAGGCTCAGTTACGCCAGTTTCGGCACGGTCGACGGCCGCGCTGTGGTGGTGCTCGACGGCGCCGGCTCGCGGACGCTGGCGCGTGACGCGCACGACATCGCCCTGCGGCGAGGCGTCCGATTGATCGCACCCGACCGTCCCGGCTTCGAGCAGTCGACCCCTGATCCCGATGGCTCGCTGCTGTCGTTCGCCGAGGACCTCGCCCACCTGCTGTCGCAGCTCGACGTCGACCGGTGCGGACTGTGGTGCCAGTCCGGAGGCGCGCCGTTCGCCCTCGCCGGTGCCTACCGTCACCCCGAACGCATCTCGCATGTGGGGATCCTCGCGGGTCTTGGGCCACTGGACGCGCCGGGCGCGTTCGACGGGATGAGCCCGGTGGTCGAGTTCAGCTTCCGTGCGGCGCGGTGGGCGCCGTGGGTGATCGCGCTGCAGTACCGGATGCTGGCGGCCGTGTATCGGCGCGCGCCGCAGCGGGCCGCAGCGATGCTCGTGGCGACGCGACCACCGCGCGACCGTGCCGTGTTGACCAGCCCCCAGCACTGGCCGACGACCGTAGCCACCGTGGGCGAGTTGACGCAGTCGCCAGCGGCCACGGCACGCGAGTTCCGGCTCCTCGCGCGACCCTGGGGGTTCAACATCGACAAGATCGCGGTGCCGACGACCATCTGGCACGGCACCGCCGACACCGTGCACCCACCGTCGATGGCCCGGTTCATGGCCTCGCGCATCCCGCACGCCACCTTGCACCTCGAGCCAGGACTCGCGACGTTCGACTTCCTCGACCGCCGCGACGAGATGCTGGCAGTCATCGCACCCGCACGACCGTCCCGCGGCTGACCATCGCCCCGTGATCCGCATCACAACCTCAACAGTCGCTCAAGTCTCGGGGCCGACCGCCCCGTCGGGTCGCCAAGCCGTACACCGAGCCCGCCCCGTTGAACCTGCAGATTGGCTCCGCTGCCACCGTCGCAGAGCCCCGGATCCCGTGAGATTGCCGCGTTGTCGGTAGGCAGCCGTCACGTGACGGAAGCGACCCTCTTCGACGCGTTGACCTCGATGCTGGGGAGGAAGAAAGATGAGGAAGCGCATGTGGGTTCCCAGGAGGCCGGTGGCGACACCGTGAAGGCGATCGTCCGCGAGCGGTACGGGCCACCCGAAGAGGTCCTCGAGCTCCGTGACGTCGACGTGCCCACGATCGGAGATGGCGAGGTGCTGGTGCGAGTGGCAGCAGCCAGTGTCAACGCCGGTGATCCTGCGATCGTGAAAGGCAGTCCCTACGTCATCCGACCCGTGTACGGGGTAACGAGGCCGAGGCGGCCGGTCATCGGTCAGGACCTCGCCGGCACAATCGAGCGGGTAGGCGCCAAGGTCACGCGGTTCAGCCCGGGTGACGAGGTGTTCGGAGGTGGATTCGGGTCGTTTGCCGAGTACGCTGCAGCACCGGAGAAGCGGTTGGCCCGGAAGCCTGCCGGTCTCGGCTTCGACACTGCGGCCGCCGTCCCGATAGCCGGGCTCACGGCGCTGCAGGGGCTTCGCGACACTGCCGGGGTCGAGGCTGGTCAGCGGGTGCTCGTCAACGGGGCATCGGGGGGTGTCGGGACGTACGCGGTCCAGGTCGCCAAGGCACTGGGAGGCGAGGTGACCGCGGTCTGCAGCACACGCAACGTGGACCAAGCCAGGGCCATCGGTGCCGACCACGTCATCGACTACATCAAAGAGGACTTCACGGCAGGCGCAGCACAGTACGACGTCGTCTTCGACAACGCGGCGAGCCATTCGCTGGCCAGCACCCTCCGGGTCCTGACCGACGGAGGGATCCTCATCCCGAACGCCGGCATGCTCGACCGCAAGTGGCTGGCCAACCTGCCCCGCATGCTCGGCGCGGCAGCGTCGACGGTCTTCAGCCGCAAACGCGCCCGGTTCTCGGCTCAGGCATGGAGACCCGACGATCTGCTGACGCTCGGCGCGTGGATCGAGGCAGGCACGGTCTCGCCGGTCATCGAGCGGACCTACCCGTTGAGCGAAGCCCCCCATGCGGTCGCGTACGTCGGAGAAGGCCACGCCCGAGGGAAAGCGGTCATCACCGCCTGAGCGACCGAACGAACCAAGGGCCCGTGGTCAGTTGTCGAACCTCGGTGCGTCGACCCGGGATCAAGCACCCCGGTAAGCCCG
>CAYVGE010000275.1:0-5110 GCA_964450395.1 uncultured Actinomycetota bacterium | reverse complement strand
GTCATGCGATAGCAGCCGATACCCGAGCGTTGGCGGCGCCGCGCAAGGTCGACCCCAGCCGATGCCCGCATCGACATGTCTGGCGGAGAAGAACGCAACTGCTGCGGGAGCCATGCTTGTCGTTCACGAGGATCGGCTAGACCGTCCCGCCGATGGATGTCGGACTGGGCGAACGAGCTTGTACCGCTTCTTGGAACTGGATGATCAAGACGACCAGTCGCGCCGAGGTGCGGACTCGTCCATCTCGCCGAACAGCCCGCTCTGATACGCCAGAACGACCGCCTGCACCCGGTCGCGGAGATCGAGCTTTTGGAGGATGTGCGTGATGTGGGTCTTCACCGTGGTGTCACTGATGACGAGCTGCGCCGCGATCTCCGCGTTCGATAGGCCGTCAGCCATCAGGTGGAAGACCTCGCGCTCGCGTGCGGTGAGATCGCCGAACTCAGGCGGCGCGCTGGGGCGCGGCAGGCGGCTGAACTGCTGGATGACGCGCTTGGTGACCGCGGGCGACAGCAAGGCGTCGCCGGCGGCGACCGTTCGGATGGCCGCGAGCAGCTGCTCCGGGGGGTCGTCTTTCAGCACGAACCCACTCGCCCCGGCCGCCAGCGCCTCGTACACGTACTCGTCGAGGTCAAACGTCGTCAGGATCAGCACTCGAGCTGTGGCGTCGGCCGCGAGGATGCGCCGCGTTGCTTCGAGCCCGTCGAGCTGGGGCATCCGGATGTCCATGAGGATGACCGTGGGGTGGAATCGCGCGGCGCTGTCCACTGCCTCCAGCCCGTCCCTGGCTTCGGCGACGACGTCGATGTCGTCCTCACCGGCAAGCAGCATCCGGAACCCGGCCCGCACCATCGACTGGTCGTCGACGACGAGCACGCGGATCGTCATTGTCGATCGCTCCTCAGCGGTAGGCGCACGCGCAGGACGAACCCGCCCTCAGGCACGTCCTCTGTGCTGATCTCTCCGTCGTAGATCTTCACCCGCTCACGGATGCCCACCAGACCGTGGCCGACGCCGTCCGCGCGCTGGAAGCCCCGACCGTCGTCGACCACCGCCATTTCGAGTGCGTCAGGGGTGTAGCGGATCGTCACCTCCGCTTTGCCCGCGCGGGCGTGCTTGAGCACGTTGGTGAGCGCCTCCTGGATGATCCGGTACGCAGAAAGATCGATCGCGCGAGAGAGCGGGACCGGGGCACCCTCGACGTGCACGTCCACGGGGAGCCCGGCGCGCACGACGTCCTCTACGAGCGAATCGAGGTTGTCGAGGCCGGGCTGGGGCGTCAGGGCGAGCCGCTGGCCGTCCTGGCGCATCGCGCCGAGCAGGCGTCGCATCTGCGCCAGTGCACTCCGTCCCGTTTGTTCGACTGCTTCGAGCGCTTCCTTGTCCGCTGCGTGGGTGGCGGGGAGGTTGTGGCGTACCGCGCCGACCTGCAGCACCATCACGCTGACGGCGTGGGCGACGATGTCGTGCAGCTCGCGCGCGATGCGGATGCGCTCCTCGGCGACGGCCATCCGCGCACTGATCTCGCGCTCCCGCTCTGCGTGGGCCGCGCGCTCCCGCGCCGCATCCGCCTCAGCGGCGCGCTGGCGAACGGCGAACCCACCGACCCAGGCGATCCCGAACAGCACCGGCGTGAGGACGAGGTCACTGGCGTCATGGCTCGGATCGTTGTAAACGATCAGTGCCGCGCCCCCGAGCACTACGGCGAGCCCAACCTTTTGCTTCAACGGGTCGCGAAGCGTGCCGAGCAGGAACGCTGCCACGACGCCGGCGAGGAACACCGTGCTGAGAATCGCCACAAGTTGGCCGTCGAGGAACGACAGCGTCGTGGCGACCAGCCAGACGGCCGAGGTCGCGCCGAAGGGGAAGCGCCGGCGGCCAAGAAGTAACAGCACCATGAGCGCGATCGCGGGCACGGCGAAGAAGGGGTGCTGCGCTGGCGTCCGCAGTGGCTCCTTGAGCAGCGCTACCTCCAGCGCCGCTGCGATCGCCCCCAAGACGATGAGAGCGTCGAACCCGTAGCGCCGCATGACGTGGCTGACCCTGCTCACGGGCTGACGGTACTGCCGCGGTCCCGCGGCGCGCGTCCTCCGCAGGTAGGAGACGTGATCGTCGGTCCGGAGGATATGCGAATCAGAGCTCCGGCCGACGCCCTGCCTCCAGCCGCTGCCTACCGTCGACCCCACTTCGCATTGCCACCACTGGAGCCGTCATGCACGCCGCGGACACCAAGATCCTCACCGGAACTCGCCTCGCCGCCCTGGGCCTGATCACGCTTCTGGTCTCCGGCCTCGTCGCCCTGCGCCTCGACCGTCATCGGGACATCCTCGCCGTCCCCGCCGGAGCAGCCGCGGGCGACCTGCTGCTCGAGCCCTGCGAGTTCGAAGCCGACAGCGGCTCGTATCCCGCGGACTGCGGGACACTCGTCGTGGCGGAGGACGCCGCAGATGCTGCGTCGCCGCTGATTGCGCTGCCGGTGATCCGTGTCCGTGCGCTCACGAATGATCCGCAGGAGCCGCTGTTCTTCCTCACGGGCGGCCCCGGGGAATCGAACATCGAGTTCGCCTCTCAGTTCGCCGACCGGTATGTCACCAACCGCGACTTCGTTATGGTGGGATACCGAGGCGCGGACGGGTCGGTACGCCTCGACTGCCCCGAGGTGTCCCGGGCGCAGTCACGCTCGACGGACATCTTGAGCGATGCCTTCTTCAGTGGCGTTGCCGATGCGTACGGGTCATGCGCCAGCCGCTTCGCCGACGAGGGGATCGACGTCACCCGCTACGGCCTGGTCCAGCAGATCGATGACATGGAGGCCGCGCGCACCGCGCTCGGCTACGACCGCATCAACCTGCTGAGCGAGAGCGCGGGAACCCGCACCGCGATGATCTACGGCTGGCGGCACCCCGACTCGATCCGCCGGTCGGTCATGGTGGGGGTGAACCCGCCAGGTGCGTTCCTGTTGGACCCGGACATCACCGACGAGCAGCTCGCCCGATTCGCCGCGCTGTGTGACGCCGACGACGCCTGCCGGGCACGAACGCCCGACCTGACGGCGACGATGCGAGGCACGGCCGCCGACTTCCCCGGCCGCTGGGGGCTCCTGCCGATCAAGGAATCGAACCTCCGGGCGGCGACCCTGTACGGGTTGCTGGAGACCGCACCGACGGGCGCCGCGTCCGCGCCGATGATGATCGACACCTGGCTGTCAGCCGCCGAAGGTGACACCAGCGGGTTCTGGTTCAACTCGGTCCTCATCGACGTGATGTTCCCCGACCTGTTCATCGCCGGCCAGCGCGCGGCCGCGGTGAGCATCGACTACCCAGCGGCGCGGGAGTACTTCGACGACGGCCCTGGTGACCTGTCCAACCTCGGCCGCGCCGCGACGGCATCCCCCTGGGCTGCCGGGCGTTGGGTCGATGTCTGGCCGGCCGCGGCCGAGGCGGAGTCATACCAACGGGTGCGCACCTCCGCCGTCGAGACGCTGGTCGTGAACGGCGCGCTCGACGTCATGACGCCGCCGCAGCTTGCGAGCCGCAACCTCATGCCGCACCTGCCCAACGGCCAGGAGGTCGTCCTCCCCGGCTTCGGACACACGGTCAGCTTCTTCAACCAGCAGTCGGAGGCCGGAACGCAGCTCGTGAACACCTTCCTCGAGAGCGGCGCTGTCGACGTCTCGCGCTACGGACCCGAACTCGTCGACTTCACGCCCCCGTCCACCCACCGCGTGTACGCGCGGATCGTCCTCGCCGCGCTGCTCGGCCTCGCGGCGATCATGGTGCTGTCGCTGGTCGTGCTGGCCCGAAGGGTGCGCGCCCGTGGCCGGGTGGGCCGAGTCGCTGCGGCTGCGCTCCGCTCACTCTTCCCGATCGTCTTGGGGTTGGGTGGCTGGTCGCTCGGCGCGCTGTTCGTCCTGTGGACCATGCCCGGCATCCCGACCACCGACCCGCTGGTGGTGGTGCCGTCCGCCGCGGTGCCGATCGGCGTCGGCATCTACTACGCCTGGACCCGGCGCGACTGGACGACTTCGACCAGGCGCGCCGGCGCCGCAGCCGTGGGCGCCGCCGTGATCGTCGGCGCGTGGCTGGGGTTCCACGTCGCGACCGTCGAGCTCGCGCTCCTCACCTCGATCACAGGCGCAGTAGCCGGCGGCAACCTCGCGCTCCTCGCGTTCGACGTGCTGCGAGCCGCTCGCTCGGCAAGCACGCCGCCGGCCGCCGCCACGGCGGACCCGCCCGATCCTGAGCCGGCAATCCCCACGCCAATCGGGATGCCGTGAGCGTGCCGCCGGCCGCAGGCGGGGGTTATCCGTCATGGACACGACGTCGTCACTCACCGCACCAACCGCCGCGCCGAACAGCGACAACCAGGAGGAAGTCATGACGCGCCACGCGGACTCAGGCCGCGCAACGGCCGGCACGGAACCGTCCGAGCATCGATCCCTCATGCGTCTGGGAGCCGTAGCGGGGATCACCGGCGTGATCGCGCAACTTGCCTTGGAGCTGTTCCTGCACCCGTCTAATGCGAACCCCAACGACTCCGCAGCGGCCTTCAACGAGTACGCGGCATCCACATCGTGGACGGCGGTGCATCTCGGCCAGTTCGTCGCCTTCTTCCTTGTCGCTATCGCGCTCGTGGCTCTGACAACGAGACTGCGATCTCATGGTGGGGCCGCCGGCGACCTGGCTGTCGTCGGAGCGCTTGCGGTCGGTGTTGCCACTGCGGTGTTCGCGGTTCAGATGGCCGTCGACGGCGTGGCGCTCAAGCACGCAGTCGATGCCTGGCAGGCGGCGGCACCGGGGGCCGCCCAAGACAGCGCGTTTGTCGTGGCCGACAGCGTCCGGGCGATCGAGAAAGGGTTGAGCGCCGTGTTCCACCTCTCAAACGGCGCGGCGCTGCTCGCTCTGGGCGGCGCGGTGGCCGCAGCCCGGCGCCGGCCATGGCTCGGCTGGGTCGGAGCTGTCGCCGGGTTCGGCTTCATCGTCGCTTCGTGGGTCACCGCCCACACTGGCTTCTCGTCGCAGGCAGGCACGATTCTGCTGCCGACCGGTGTGCTGACCCTCATCTTCGTCATCGGCGTCAGCGCTTCGATGGGCACGGGCGCGATGAGTGC
>CAYVGE010000274.1:0-5118 GCA_964450395.1 uncultured Actinomycetota bacterium | reverse complement strand
TCGTGAGGTCGAGGATCTTCTCGAGCGCCTGGTCACGGTCGGGGAACTTCAGCAGGTTGAAGTCGGCGTAGGGGACCATCACGTACTCGGCCTGGCCGCCGAGCCACCCGCCCATGTCGACATAGCCGTACGCGGCGCCGGGACGCGCCGGGTTGACGTTCAGGCAGACGCCGGTCTTGCGCTCCTCACACATGCGGCAGCGGCCGCAGGCGATGTTGAACGGCACCGAGCAGATGTCGCCCTCGTCGACGAACAGCACATCGTCGCCCTTCTGGACCACCTCCCCAGTGATCTCGTGCCCGAGTGTCTGCCCCTCGGGTGCCGTGGTGCGACCGCGGACCATGTGCTGGTCGCTGCCGCAGATGTTGGTCGTGACGATGCGGAGGATCGCAGCGTGCGGAGCGTCCTTCGCAACGCCGAAGTGGTCCGCCACCTCCTGCGGGATCTCGAGCTTCGGGTAATCCGTGTCGACGACGCTGACCTTGCCCGGCCCGTCGTACTTGACGATGCGGTTGTCTGCCATGGGATGGCTCCTTGGCCTCGCTGACGGAGCGCCACGCCCCGTCCATTCATGGGTACCCGACAGCGCGGCACTCGTCCAGCGTCACCGCTGTATCTGTGTGTTGTCCCGTCGTGTGCGGGGCGGTGGTCACGTAGGGTGACCTCGGGAGGAGTCCCGGCCGAGACGCGTTTTCCGCTGGGCTGCGAAGGCTCGATGACCTGATCGACGCCGGGGCTCGTCTCTCGAGCAGACTCGGTTGAGGGAATGGGTGGAGTCGCTCGTGGCGGCTCGGTGCACCGCATGAGTTCACATGCGTGGGTGGCCTACGTGACGGCCAGCTGCGGGTGTCGGGTGGGGTCGGGAGACAAGCCGGATTCGGCGTTCGGGCGCGGTCGAGGGCTCTACCATGGACCGTCATCGGCATCGTGGAGTTCACGGACGGCATGGTGGTCACGGCCGACTTCTACTTCGCTGATTCGTCTAAATCGCCCGAGTCCCGCGCTCAGTGGATGAACCATGCTTCGCCGTAGACGCACGACCCCATCCCTATTCGCAGGGTCTAGCGTCACGTCTGGAGGTTGCGCAGCACATCGCCGATGGCGTCCCAAGGGCTGGAGCGCTCGATAACGCGGCCCACCAGCGGCAGGAGCAGCCCGACATTGTTCAAACCGAACCTCCGGCGGGTTCTTGTGTCCACCGGCCAGGTCGGCAGCGCCTCGATCGCCAGGTACTGTTCGCGAGCCTGCTGCGTGCGACTCCGGATGGCGCCTTCGTCCTTCACGTCGCCCCCGGCGAGTGCAGCCTCGAGCTGCGTGATCTCTTTGGAGAGCCGGTCGGCCTCCGTGAGCAGCGTGCGCTTGCTGACAACCATGTGGCGGTGGAAGCGCACCATCGGGGCAAGGAAGGCGAACATCTCGACGAGGACCGCGCCCACGAGCATCCCCAGGTATGGGTCGCGCCAGTAGCCGTAGCGTTCCGGCCAACCGATCGGGATGAGGAACCACCAGACGGCGAGGAACAGGGCGGGTATCCCGACCAGTGCCGCCTGAAAGAAGAAGAAGTCACCGATCGGCTTGAGACCGGCGGCCCCGTCGACGTGGCCGGGCACCACCTTGGGCAGCGCGTAGTGCTCGTCGAGGAACGCGCCAAGGCGCCCGTAGGACGTCATGCGGCCGAGGTGGAACCCGACGAGGAAGCCGCCGGGCACGGCGAGGGCGAGGAACGGCCACCTGGAGCTGAGCTCCCCGGAGAAGGCGACGGCCGACGCGATGAACATGACCGCAGCGGCCGCAAGACCGCCGATCCACGACCAACGGCGGGACCGGTCATCCAGTGCCGACGTCAGGCTCGTGTCCGCGCTGTCGTCTGGCAGCAGTCCCCGGTTCGTCAGGCGCTGCAACATCTGGTGCAGACGATCCGGCAGCGCCTCGGCGACGCGCAGCCCGACCGTGACGGTCAGCCAACCCGAGAGCGCCAGCACGTCCCAGTGCGCGACATCGAAACGCCAGTAGTAGAGCTGGACGCCGACGTAGTAAATGGTGACGATCGCCGCCACCCAGCTGTGACGTCCTGACTCGACCCTCCGCTGGACGCTGCGCCACAGCCGTCCACCTGCTCCGAGAGGGTGGGAGGCGCGTTCCGCATGGGCCATGGCTGCTCACCCCAACACACCCCCGCCGTGATCGTTGGATTCTACTGAGCTCGTGGATCGTCGAGATGACGCGCCGTCGCTGCACGGTGCTGTGGGCGCCCCCAGCTCCAAAGATGCGCTCCGTACCCGGAGGTTTGGCCGCCGGTGCCGCCGAGAGGCCGGGTGCTTTGCGTATGCGGTCGACGCCACGCCATCTGCGGACTGCTGTCACCCGTGCAGGGTGACCCAGAGCTCACCCTCGGCGAGGATGACCCCCCAGCCCGGCCCGGTCGAGTTCCTCGGCAGCCGCACGCCGCGCTTGGTGGGCCTGCCGACCCGCCCATGGCTGATCTCGCACGTCGCGTGGGCGTGCAAGCGATGCGGCCTCAGGCGCCTGACCACCCGCCTGGCGCTCCAAGACGAAGTCGAGAAGGCCGTCGCCCGTGGGCGCCCTGAAGTTCAGCTGGGGTTCGACCTGTGACCGTCGCGTCGCGACCGGCGATCAGACCCACACGGGAGCAGCCGGCGATAACGAGACGTTACCGCCGCCCGCCCTCACGCGGATGGCCGCTACAGCAACGACAGCGCCAAGCGCCAAGGTCGGACTCGGTCGAGGGGCGACTCTGCGTGGACTTGACGCGGGGGTTCGATGGGTCAGCACTTGCGTTCGGTTCGATGGGTGATCGTCGAGGGCATCCACTCGGCGAAACTTCCGAGATCCCCTCCGGTTCCCGGCAGGTCCCCTCTGGCGATGTGAGGCGGGGCCGAGTTCTGGCCCGGGGGGTCATTGCGAATCCGGCGCCATGTCGGTCCTTCGCCGCGTGGACCGCGTTCGCATCGTACGATTGAGCGACCCACCGAAGGAGATCCCCATCATGAGCACCAGGAACATCGCCATCGCCGCCCTCATCATCGCGGTCATCGTCGTCCTCATTCTCGTGCTGTAGGGATGGACGAGGACGAAGGTCGCCTCATAGGGTGCCTTCGTATCCAACTCGTTTGCGCGCGAGTCACTTGATGTCGTTGCGTGCCGCAATGGTCGGTGCTAGTACCAAGCAGTGCTTCAGCGCGCAGCGAAACCGGACGCATCTTGGATGTTAGCCCGTATCAGCACAAGGGGTTCGCAGCGAGAAGTAGCTGGGGCCAACGCTAGAAACGGTCTCACCTGCGTGGACGAGAGCTTCACGGGGAGTTCAGCGAGAAGGCAGTTGCTCATTGGTCAACGACGCTAGTTGCAACTGCCATTACCTCCCCGTCCCGATGGAGGCTGATGCGGTCCATGCGGAACTGCGGGACCGCAGCGGTAGTCGCGACCCATGTGTCGGGGATCCCCGGTTCTCCGAGGGGCGGGGTGATGTCAGTCGCGACGCTGGGCGTCAGATGTGAACTCGAGGATCGCCTCGGCGACGGCTGTCGGAGCTTCCTCCGCCATGTGATGACCTGACTCGATCGCGACGCCGGCGACGTCGTCAGCCCATCCGCGCCAGACCGCGACCGGGTCGCCGTACAGCTGCTCCATGTCATCACGCGTGGACCAGCCGACCAACGTCGGGCAGGCAACGCGCCGCCCAGCGCGCCTGTCGGCGTCGTCGTGGGCGCGATCGACGGTCAGGCCGGCACGGTAGTCCTCGCACATCGCATGCACCGTCGCCGGATCACGGACCGCCGCGGCGAAGTCCAGCCACGACTCGCGTCCCATGGACCCCTGCTTGCCGTGGACGCGGTACCACGCGTCAGGATCGGCGTTGATCACCCGTTGGGCGTCCGCGGCGGGGTTGCCGAGGAAGAACCAGTGCCACCACGCGCCGGCGAACCGGGCGTCGCAGCGCGCCAGCGCCTCACCGATGGGCACACTGTCGAGCACGACCAACCTGGTCGCGATGTCCGGATGGTCCATCGCGAGGCGGAACGCCACGTAGCTGCCGCGGTCGTGCCCGACGACCACGAACCGGTCGTGACCGAGCGCTCGCATCAGCTCGACGCAGTCTCGGGCCATCGCCCGCTTCGAGTACGGCGCGTGATCGGCTGTCGTCTGCGGCTTCGACGACCGCCCGTACCCGCGCAGGTCCGGACAGACGACGGTATGACGAGCCGCGAGGAGCGGGGCGACGCGGTGCCACGTGGTGTGCGTCCGCGGGTGGCCGTGCAGCAGCAGCACGGGCGACCCGGTACCACCGTGGCGGACGCGCAGTGACGCCTCGGCGACCTGCACGTACTCGAGTGCGAACCCGTCGAACACGTCGAGCATGTGCCCGCGCCTGCGCACGATCACACCTTCGCGCGCCAGCTCTCCGACCGCCGCAGATCCCCGAGTGCCTCTCGTACGTGCGTGGTCACGAGCAGCGACAATGGCCTGAACTGGAGTACGTCGAGCGCATCGTCGACGGCGGCTTGGTCGAGCTTCGCCGCGTGGGTGCGTCGTACCGGGCCGAACAGCGTGTGCAGGGCGTCGAGGTTCTCGAGCTACCAGGCGGCCCGGCGGATCTCTCACGTCAGGTCGACCACCACCGCGGCACTCGCGTCGAGCACGTGACGCTCGGTGCGAACGGTGTAGAGCAACGTGTGCAGCGCGGTCAGGAAATCTCCACCAATCGGAGCCACCGTGTCCGGCATGTACCTGGTACAGCACATATGGGTCCTCGCCAGGGCCGGGTACAGGCCGGGTGAGGCCGGCAAACTGCCGTAGAAGGGGGCAACCGATGGAAGACGAGGATGCCCCGGGTGTCGTGGAACTTCGGTGAGTGGCCTCCGTGCTGTGGTGCATCGTAGGGTCAGGCGGTGGCGGCGTGGGCGACGTCGGACGCGGCTGGCTGGTAGCCGACGGCGCGTTCGAGCGCGCGGGCGAGTTCGGGTAGTTGCCGGTAGCCCTTGACGCGGCGGAACTGGGCTTGGGCGGCGACCATGCCGGCGGCGGCCCACCGCAGCGCCATGTCACCGGAGGACCAGTGCTTCACGCGGTGGGCGTGGTCGCGGACGATCTCGATCA
>CAYVGE010000273.1:0-5147 GCA_964450395.1 uncultured Actinomycetota bacterium | reverse complement strand
CGTGTCACAGCCAGCCGCGCGACATGAAGAGGCCATACAGCGCTGCGGTGCTGGCGACGATCAATGCGAGCGCGAACGGGTAGCTCAACTCCCACCTGAGCTCGGGCATCGTACGGAAGTACATGCCCGTGGACACCGGTGATGAGGGTCGCGACGACGAGGATCGCTCCCATGACGAGGTCGCCTGCATGACCTCGTTCGCCCGGTGCGACGCCCCGACCACCTGGGTCTGCGACAGGCCGTTGAGCAGGAGGAGCTGCGTGTCGATCTGTCCCCGCAGCTCGACAACGGCGTCGTGGCTCTGGCGGACGTCGGCGGCGTGGGACCCGCCGAGGCCCATGGCCTCCTCCGTCAGGCTCGCGAGCGTCCGTCGCAGTGGACCGAGCGCCCGATGCAGCGCGAGGATGTCACGCCGCAGCGCCTGGAGCGCACGGTGCGCCGCGACCGCATCGTCCAGCGACGTCCGCTCGGCGGCAGCGAGCGATCGTCCAGGTCGTCGCTGACCTCCCAGATGCGGCGTCCAGCGTCAACGGCACGAGGACGGTCGTCCGCTCGCGACCGACACGCAACATCGAGCGGCCGGCGGCCAGCCGCGCCGCGAGGTGCTCGGGCGCGGTGCCTGCGGCGCCGGCGACGACGTCCAGCTCCTCGGGGGTCGGGTCCTCGACGTCCAGCCACCACACGCCGATCGCTCGCCTCGAGGAGCTGCAGCGCGTCTCTGACCCCGATGGCCTCGTCGCTGTTCCCCGCCAACGGGCCGAGCGCGCCCCGGGTCCTGCCCGCCCACCAGCGTCTCGCCGTCGGCGATCACATCCCCGACGGTCCGCCCGAGACCGCGTGCTATTTCACCGTGCGCGAGCTCGAACGTCCGTCGGTGCTCGTCCTGCACTCCGACTCGCACCTCTTCGGACGACTCGCGGACCGGGAGGAGGTCGCGATGGATTGGGCGTGGACCTGGCACCTCACCGCCGAAGTGCTCGGCGGCACACGGGTCGTGCAGCGCAACAACCTCCGGCTGACGCCGCGCTGGCTCCACCTGGCCTACGTCGCCACGATCGTGCCCGCGGACTTCGTGATGACCCGCAGCCACCTGCTCGGTCTCACGCTTCGGGTCAGCACGCCTCCGCGCGCGCCGGTCCCGCCCAGCACCCGGCCCCTGAGCGATCAGCGCCAAGACGGCACGGTCACGTCGCCACCAGGGTCGTCGCCGGGTCGGCCGCCCCGTCGTCGAGGCTCAAATAGAGCTCCTCCTCCTGCGCGAAGTGCAGGCGCAGGATCGCGTGCAACCCGTAGAGCAGCCGGCGCAGCTCGAGGCGGTCACCCGGCCCGGGTCCGTTGGCCGGCAGGTTGGCGACCATGCGATCGAGCAGCGCGACCATCCGCTCGATCTCACGGTGCGCGCCGATGAGCGGCTCCGTCGGATCCCTTCCACCGCTGACGGATGCGAGACGGGGGTAGAGCTGCTGCTCCTCGGTCTGCTCGTGCGGCAGCAGCCGGTCGACGAGGAACCGACGGACGTCCTCGAGGTCGCGCCGCGCGTCCGCTGCGGACGCCCACTCGAGCCGGTCCGCGACGGCCTTGACGTCATCGACGCCGGCGAGCAGCACGCGGTGCTCGCTGCGGAACAGCGCGCTGGATCGGCGATCCGCCGCCGTCACCCGGACGACGCCGGGCTGGCGCAGCGCCCGCAGCGCGTTGACGATGACCGCCACGTCGATGGCCTCCTGCAGGATGGCTCCGACGACCGGCGCGATGGTCCCGACGGCGGCGAAGCCCATCGCCACCAGGGACAGGCCCATGCCGACGAGGACGCTCTGCGTGGCGATGCGCCGTGACCAACCGGCGATCGCGATCCCTTCGGTGAGGCGGTCGAGCCGGTCGACGGTGATCACGATGTCGGCCGCCTCCGACGATGCGGCCGCACCTCGTGCGCCCATGGCGACCCCCACATCGGCGCCCGCCAGGGCTGGCGCATCGTTGACGCCGTCACCGACCATCACGGTCAGCCCGCCGTCGACATCCTGGCGGTCGCGGACGGCGGCGATCTTGTCGGCCGGGCCGAGCTCGGACTGCACGTCGTCGAGGCCCAGCGCGCTGGAGACCACCTCAGCGACGGCACGATCGTCGCCCGTCAGCATCGCGATGTGGGTCACACCTGCCGCGCGCAGCGAGCGGACCACGCGACCGGACTCCGGTCGGAGGGGGTCGTCGAGCAGCAGCACCCCGCGCACCAGGCCGTCGACCGAGACCAGGACGGCCGACGAGCCGTCCATGTGAGCCCGACGCTGCGCGGCCTCGGCGACCGCAGGCACGGCGACGCCGTCGGCCACCCACGCCGCCGAGCCCAGACGGACGTCCGCACCGTCCACCCGTGCAGCGATCCCCACGCCGGGATGCTCGGTCACATCCGTCGGGAACGTCAGCCGGAGGCCGCGGTCACGCGCCGCGTCGATGATCGCGTCGGCGAACACGTGCGACGAGGCCTGCTCGACGCTGCCCGCGAGCCGCAGCAGCTCATCGGCATCGGTCCCCGGCACCGCGACGACCTCGGTGACGCGCGGTGCGCCGGCCGTCAACGTGCCGGTCTTGTCGAACACCACGGCCGTCGCCGCGGCGAGCTGCTCCAGCGCGGACGCGCCCTTGACGATGATCCCGCGTCGCGCCGCGACCGAGACCCCCGAGACCAGCGCGATCGGTGCGGCCAGGATCAGCGGGCACGGTGTCGCCACGACGAGCACCGCGAGCGCCCGGACAGGATCACCCGACGCGATCCAGGCCCCCGCCGCCACGACCAGTGTCGCCGGCACGAACGCCAGCGCGTACCGGTCGGCCATCCGGGTGAACGGCGTCCGCGCGTCGGCGGCCTCGCGCACGAGCCGGACGATGCCCGCGTACGTGCTGTCCGCCGCGGTCGTCACCGCACGCACCCGGACGGGCTGACCGGCGTTGACCGCACCGCTGCCGACCCGACCATGCGCGCGCCGTGACACCGGACGGGTCTCGCCGGTCAGTGCCGACTCGTCGAACAGCGCAACGCTGTCCACCACGACGGCATCGACCGGAACCGCTTCGCCCGACCGGACCACGAGCAGGTCACCGCGCTCGATCGCGTCGACGGCGACGGTCTCGACGTGATCGTCACGCATGCGGTGCGCCACCCGTGGTGCGCTGTCGAGCAGTGCGGTCAGCTCCCGCCGGGCCCGACCCGCCGCGTAGACCTCCAGCGCCTGGCCCCCGGTCAGCATGACCGCGATGACCGCGCCCGCGAGGAACTGTCCCAGGGCCAGCGCACCCACCATGGCCAGCAGCGCGATCACGTCGACGCCGGCCCGCCGGCGCAGCAGGTCCGCGACGATGTCGACGACGAGCCGGATGGCGACGGCCGCGGTCGCACCCGCCCAGACGACGTCGGCGAGCCAGCCCGCGCCGGCCAGCGCGGCGACGCCGCCCACCGTGAGCGCGAGGACGCTGACCAAGAGCATCACGTCGCCACGCCTCCTCGGCATGTCCGCTCATCCGATCGGGGTGTGTGGCCCACCGTCGCGTCGTCGCCACGTCGCCGTGCGGTCCGGTGGTCCCACACCTGCGACGCAAAGGTCCCAGGACGCTCCGCACGCCTGCCGGCCACCTGTCTCTCCGTACATCCGCCGACACACGAGGAGGTCGGCCGGCCGGAGGTAGAGCCGGGGCCCTCCGGATGACGGCCCGCGACGATGGGACATTCGGCTCTGGACCGGCCGTCATCGCCGCGCGATGCTGAGGTGTGCACAGGTCCGGATGCGCGGCCGATGCGCGGTCCGCCCAACAGGCCGACGTCGGGGCACGTCCACATGCCGACACGATCGCTGCGTACGGCACGGTTCGCCGACCGGCAGGACGCCGGGCGGCAGCTGCCGGCGCGGTGGCGCGTCGAAGGTTCGTCGACCCGGTCGTCCTCGCGCTGCCACGCGGGGGCGTCCCCGTCGGCGCAGAGGTGGCCGCGCGGCTCGGCGCACCCCTCGACGTCCTGATCGTGCGGAAGCTCGGTGCCCGGGGCATCCCGAGCTGGGTGTCGGCGCCATCGCAGAGGACGGCGTGGAGATCCACAACGACGATCTGATCTCGCGCCTGGGCATCACCGCCGACGAGCTCGCCGCCATCGCCGCCGCTGAGCATGCCGAGCCCGACCGACGGGCCCGCCGCTACCGAGGAGATCGGCGACCGGTGCCCGTCCGTGGACGCACCGCCATCATCGTCGATGACGGCCTCGCCACCGCCTACACCGCGCGGGCGGCGATCGCGGTCGTGCGATCCAGGCAGCCGGATACGGTCGTGCTGGCCGTCCCGTCGCGCCGTCAGCGACCGTCGAGGCGTTGCGCTCCGTGGTGGACGACCTGGTCTGCCTGCGCTCGCCGGCGCGGTTCATCGCGATCGGCCAGTGGTACGCCGACTTCCGACAGGTGCCCGACGACGTGGTCACTGCCCTCCTGGCCCGCCAGCACACGAGGGGAACCGGTGAAGCGCCACGCCGCACGTCATCCGAACCCGTGCGGCGCGACGTACGCATCACTGCTCGCGCGACCCGTCTGCCCGGCACACTGACCGTGCCGCCGGACCCGGTCGGGCTGATCATCTTCGCCCACGGCTCCGGGAGCAGCCGACACAGCCCTCGCAACGTCGCGGTCGCCCGTGCCTTGAACGCGGGAGGGCTGGCGACGTTGCTCTTCGACCTGCTCGACGACCACGAGGCGGCGCGTGGGAAACGTCTTCGACATCGAGCTCCTCGCCGACCGGTGCCCGTGTGCACTTCGACATCCAGCGGGTCGATGGCGTCGCGAGGGCGGTACGTGTCGCAGCACGGCCGGGGACCCGCACGTCGACGCGCCAACGGCGGCTCGGTGACATGACCGGCAGCGCGCATCCGCGGAGAAGGGTCGCGCACCGCTGACCCATCACCACACGGCGATCGACCCCTTGTACGTGGGACGCCCGGTCGCCCTCGTGCACCACTGGATCCAGGCGGCCGACAGCGGCCGGCTCGACGGGCTCCTGCCCCTCTACGCGCCGGACGCCGTCCTGCACACGCCGTCCGGCGACCACCACGGCCGTGCCGCGATCCGTGCGTTCCTGCTCGACAGCGGCCTGTTGAGCCGCGGCTGGAGCGCCCG
>CAYVGE010000272.1:0-5204 GCA_964450395.1 uncultured Actinomycetota bacterium | reverse complement strand
GTCGATGATCTGCTCGGCCGACTGCGGCTCGATCGGCTCACCGCAGTTCGGGCAGTGGGGTCGGCCGATGCGCGCGTACAGCAGGCGCAGGTAGTCGTAGATCTCGGTGATCGTGCCGACGGTCGACCGGGGGTTGCGACTGGTCGACTTCTGGTCGATCGAGATCGCCGGTGAGAGCCCCTCGATGAAGTCGACGTCGGGCTTGTCCATCTGGCCGAGGAACTGGCGCGCGTACGCCGACAGCGACTCGACGTAGCGGCGCTGGCCCTCGGCGTAGATCGTGTCGAACGCCAGACTGGACTTCCCCGACCCCGACAGGCCGGTGAACACGATCAGCGTGTCGCGCGGCAGCTCGAGGTCGACGTCGGCAAGGTTGTGCTCCCGCGCACCACGGACCGTCAGCACGTCGCGGTCGCGGTCGAACCGGTCGCCGACCGATGGGGTCATCAGCATCGCTCCATCAGGAGGGTGCGCCCGAGCGGCGCGGACCTGCGCCGAGGCGTCGGACATGTGGAGGGCATGCACCGCGGTCCTCCGCGGCCCGTGATGAGTCTAGCCCGAGGCGGGGAAGGGTGAGCTTCACCGGTTCGACAACCGAGGGACAACCCTGGGTATAATTTGAACTACACCAAGTATGGTGTTGTAAGCGGGAGCAATCGTGGTCTGGTCTGTGGCGAGCATCGTGACGCTCGTGGTCGGCGTGGTGACACTGGCCGTGGGCGTCGTCGCGCTGCACCTGGGCCGGCAGCGCAGCCGCCACAGCATCGCGACGCTGCTGTTCGCCGTCGGCGTCTGGAACGTCGCCTACGCCATCGAGCTGACCACCACCAGCCCCACCGTGGCCCTCGTGGTCGGCGGCGTGGTGAAGTACGCCGCCATCAGCGTGGTCCCGCCGGCCCTGCTCGTCTTCGTGCTGCAGTTCACCCGGCGGACCCAGCTGCTGAACCGCCGCGTCGCGATCGCGCTCATGATCGAGCCCGTGTGGGTCGTCACGATGCTCGCACTGCCACAGACCCACCAGCTGATCCGCGTCTACCAGGAGCCGTTGGCGCCACCGACCATCCCGCTGGTCACGCCGGGGCCGCTCTTCTGGATCCACTTCTGGTACATCCAGGTGCTGCTGGTCATCGGCACCGTCCTCATGATCGTGTCGCTCGCGCGTCTGCCGCGCACCGCCGCACCGCAGGTCCGCTGGCTCCTCGGTGCCGTCGGGCTGCCCTGGCTGGTGAACATCCTCGTCGTCTTCCAGGTGCCCGGCTTCCAGCGGTTCGACCCGACGTCGATCGCCTTCGCCGTGTTCGCCAAGGTGCTGCTGTGGGTCTCCGAGCGCTACTCGCTGTTCGACGTCGTGCCGGTCGCCCGGGACCTGGTCATCGAACGCATGAGCGACGCCATCCTGGTGCTCGACGACGAGCGGACCGTCATCGACTGCAACCCCGCGGCCGAGGCGATCGTCGGGCGTGACCGCAGCGAGGCGCTCGGCCTGCCGGCCGGCGAGCTGATGCGGGCGGTGCCCGAGGTCCGGGCGCTGCTCGACGGGGTCGGCGGTGCACCGTCCCGGGCGGAGCTCGAGCTCGCGGCACCCGACGGCGGGCTGCTCCACTTCGACGCCGTCGCCAGCAACCTGCCGTCCAAGGCGACCGGGGCGACGGGCTACCTGCTCGTGCTGCGCGACGTCACCGAGCGCAAGCGCCTCGACAGCGAGCTGCAGCGCCTCGCGCACTTCGACACCCTCACCGGGCTGCCGAACCGCAAGCTGTTCATGGACCGGCTGTCGCAGGCGCTCGCCCGCGCCCGCCGCGACGGCACCCCGCTCGCGGTGCTCTTCTGTGACCTCGACGGGTTCAAGCGCATCAACGACACGCTGGGCCACGCGCACGGCGACCAGCTGCTGCGCGAAGCCGGCGCGCGCCTGAGCCGCCGCATCCGCGACGGCGACACGGTCGCGCGCTTCGGCGGCGACGAGTACACGGTGATCCTGTCGCAGCTCGGCCGCGCCGGCGACGCGGCGCTGGTCGCCCGCAAGCTGCTCGCGGAGCTCAGCGCCCCGATGCAGCTGGGCGGCATGGCGGTGCAGGTCACCGGCAGCATCGGCATCGCGATCTGGCCGCGGGACGGTGACGACCTCGAGGCGCTCGTGCGCTGCGCCGACATGGCGATGTACCGGGCCAAGGCCGTCGGCCCCAACGAGCTCGCATTCTTCACGTCGGCGATCGGCAAGAGCGCGGCCACCCGCCACCGCCTCGAGGACGACCTGCGGCTGGCCATCACCAGCCAGCAGCTCGAGCTGGCCTACCAGCCGCAGCTGGCCGTGGACGGCGAGGGGCGGACCGGCGACGTGCTGGGCGTCGAGGCGCTGGCCCGCTGGCGCCACCCCGACCTCGGGCCGATCGCACCCACCACGTTCATCCCGCTGGCCGAGGAGCTCGGCCTGATGAGCCAGCTCGGGCGCTGGATCCTGTTGGAGGCCTGCCGGCAGGCCGCGCTGTGGCGCGACCACATGCGCGCGCCGCTGCCCGTCGCCGTCAACGTGTCCGGGCGACAGCTCAACCCCGACCTGCTCGCCCACCTCGACGACGCGCTCGCGCACGCCCACCTCGACCCCGCGCAGTTGGTCATCGAGCTGTCCGAGCGCACGGTCGCCAGCCACGGCGAGCACGCCACCGACCTGATCACCGCGGTGCGGGCCCGTGGGGTGCGCGTCGCCCTGGACGACTACGGCACCGGCGTCACCTCGTCGATGCGCCTGGCCAACCTGCCGCTGGACCTCATCAAGATCGACCGGTCCCTGGTGGCGGGGCTCACCCGCTCCGAGGACCACCGGGCGGGCGCCGTCCTCGACGCGACCATCAACCTCGCCCACGACCTGGGGCTGCTGGTCGTCGGCGAAGGCGTCGAGCAGCCCGTGCAGCAGCAGCGGCTCGGCCTGCTGGGCTGCGATGTGCTGCAGGGCCACCTGCTCGCACGCCCCGTCCCGGCGGGTGAGCTGGTGGAGGTGCTCGCCGACCGCGCCGTTCGGTAACGTCGGAGGCATGCGATCTGACTACGACGGCCATGTCGAGCCCGGCGGCGCGCCGGCGACCCGCACCGTGCAGCACCACGCCGGTGCGGTCGCGGTGACCAAGCTGTCGGTGGGCCCGATGGACAACAACTGCTACGTGCTGGCTGACCACGGCACCGGCACGGGCATCCTCATCGACGCGGCCAACGACGCCGACCGGATCCTCGAGGTCATCGGGGACATCGACATCACCACGATCGTGACCACGCACGGTCACGAGGACCACTGGCAGGCGCTGGCGACGGTCGCGCGGACGACCGGGGCCCGCGTGCTGTACCACCCCGACGACGCGGCGCAGATCCCCGTCCCGTTCGACGGCACCGTCACCCACGGCGACCGGCTGTCGGTCGGCACCGCGGCCGTCGAGGTCATCCACACCCCCGGCCACACCGACGGCAGCGTCACGGTGCTGTTGCACGGCGACGACGACGAGCACCACGCGTCGGCGCACCTGTTCACCGGGGACACCCTCTTCCCGGGCGGGCCGGGGAAGACCTCCACACCGTCCCAGTTCGCGCAGATCATGCGCTCGCTGCGGGAGCGGCTGTTCGTGCTCGACGACGACACGTGGGTCTACCCAGGGCACGGCGACGACACGACGCTGGGCGCCGAGCGGCCGCACCTCGACGAGTGGCAGGAGCGGGGCTGGTGACCCCGCCGGCGCCGGGTCAGCCCTCGTGCTGCCGCTTGCTAGCATCGGTCGCCGCGGCCGTGACACCGGAATCGGGACCGGCCGGTCGGTGGATGGCCCGCGCGCCGGCCAGGGACGCGCGGAGGATCGAGGAGTCGTGATCGAGCTCAGCGCCGGCGACGACCGCGTGGTCGTCGACGAGGAGTGCGGCGGCCGGCTGGCGTCACTGCGCGCGGGCGGCGCCGAGCGGCTGGTCGACCGCGCCGACGACCCCTTCGGCTGGGGCGTGTTCCCGATGATCCCGTGGGCGGGGCGGGTCGCCGGCGCGCGCATCGCTGATCCCCCCGTGGACCTCGTGGCCAACCACGGTGAGCACGCCATCCACGGCGTCACCTACGACCAGCAGTGGCGGGTCGACCGGTCGGCCGGCAACGCGGTCGAACTGCTGTGCCGGCTGCCCACCGACCGCTGGCCCCTCGGCGGTCTGGCCGCGCAACGGGTCACGTTGACGCGCGGCAGCCTCGGGCTGGAGATCCAGGTGCAGGCCGGTGCCGAGGCGATGCCGGTCGCGGTCGGGTGGCACCCGTGGTTCCGCCGTCCCCCCAAGGGCGACATCACCGTGGCGGTCGACAGCGCCGGCGTCCTCGAGACCACCAGGGACGTCATCCCGACGGGCGAGATCGCGAAGGTCGGGCGCAGGACGGATCTGCGGGGCGGGGCCAAGCTCGGGCGCCGCCGCCTGGACCACGCGTACGTCGACGTCTCGAGCCCGGCGGAGGTGCGCTGGCCCGACCTGACGCTGACCATCGAGCTGCCAAACGCCGCGTCGACGGTCGTGGTCCACACGCCGGAGCGTGGCGTCTGCGTGGAGCCGCAGACGGCGTGGCCGGACCCGTTCGCCCACCGGGACCGCTCGGGCGTGGCCCAGCTCGGCCCCCATGAGGTGTTCAGCGCCCACACCAGGTGGACCTGGAAGCCCGCCTGACGCTTGCGCCTACCGGTCGGCCGGGGCGCCCCGCCCCGGGCCGCGCGGCTTCAGCGCAGAGCGTCCTCCATGGCCCGCAGCTCGCGGCGCAGCTCGGTGACCTCGTCGCGCAGGCGCGCGGCGTACTCGAAGCGCAGGTCCGATGCGGCATCGTGCATCTCGTCGCTCAGCGACTGGATCAACCTGGCCAGGTCCGCCTTGGGCATCTCCGAGACGTCCACGCCGTCGCCGTCCCGCTCGCCGCGGCGGGTCCTGCGGTTCGGTGTGGTGGCCGCCGCGTACGGCTGGCCCGCCTCCGCCGCCCGGGCGATCTGGATGATGTCGCCGACCTTCTTGCGGATGGTCTGCGGATCGATGCCGTGCTCGACGTTGTAGGCCAGCTGCAGCTCCCGGCGACGGTTCGTCTCGTACAGGGCCTTGCGCATCGAATCCGTCAGCTCGTCGGCGTACATCACCACCGAGCCCTTCACGTTGCGTGCCGCGCGGCCGATCGTCTGGATCAGCGACGTCTCCGACCGCAGGAAGCC
>CAYVGE010000271.1:0-5241 GCA_964450395.1 uncultured Actinomycetota bacterium | reverse complement strand
GGCCAGGCGCTCGGCGATCCGGTGCGCCAGCTGGATGGGCAACGGCATCAGCGCGTCGGTCTCGCGGCAGGCGTAGCCGAACATCATGCCCTGGTCGCCCGCGCCGAGGCTGTCGAGCTCGGCGTCGAGGTCACGCTCGCCGCCCCGCAGCTCGTAGGACTTGTCGACGCCACCGGCGATGTCGGGCGACTGCTCGTCGATGGCCACAAGCACCGCGCAGGTGCGACCGTCGAAGCCGGTCCGCGTGGAGTCGTAGCCGATGTCGACGATGGTGCGCCGTGCGATCCGCGCGATGTCGACGTAGGTGTCGGTGGTGATCTCGCCGCCGACCAGGACCATGCCGGTGGTCACGAACGTCTCGCACGCCACCCGGGCCGTCGAGGGGTCGGCGTCGTCGGTCAGCACCGCGTCGAGCACGGCGTCGGAGACCTGGTCGGCGATCTTGTCGGGGTGGCCTTCGGTCACCGACTCGGAGGTGAACAGGCGTGGTCGGCCGGGCGGCATCGTGGATCCTTGTCGTGTCGAGGGGCGGTCGGTCACGACCGAGCGTGCAGCAGGTCCTCGACCTCGTCGCAGATCACGCCCGCCAGGCGCACCTTGGTGGTCAGCGGCACCTCGCGGCGGCCGCCGTCGGCGCGCAGCAGCACAGCGCGGTTGGTGTCGACGTTGAAGCCGGCGTCGGCCATGTCGACGCGGTTGACGACGATGAGGTCGAGCCCCTTGCGGTGCAGCTTGGCACGCGCATGGTCCTCGGCCAAGTCGGTCTCGGCGGCGAAGCCGACCAGCAGTCGCCCGTCCTTGCGCTCGCCGAGCTCGGCCAGGATGTCGGGGTTGGGCCGCAGGTGGATCCGCGCGAGCTCGCCGGAGTCCTTCTTGATCTTGTTCCCGCTGTAGCGCTCGGGGCGGAAGTCGGCGACGGCGGCGGCCTTGATGACCACGTCGGCCCCGTCGACCAGCCCCACGATCGCCTCCCGCATCTGCTCGGCGGTCTCGACGTGGTGCAGGCGCACGCCCGCAGGGTCCTCCAGGTGGGTGGGCGCAGCCACGAGGTCGACGCTCGCGCCCCGGCGGGCCGCCTCCCGGGCCAGCGCGTAGCCCATCTTGCCGCTCGAGCGGTTGCCGATGAAGCGCACGGGGTCGATCGGTTCACGCGTCCCGCCGGCCGAGACGATGACCCGCAGACCCGCCAGTGGCGAGCCCGGATCGGCGAGCGCCTCGGCGACCGCGCCGACGATCTCGTCCTCCTCGGCCAGCCGGCCCTCGCCGACGTCGCCCGCCGCCAGCGGGCCGGTGTCGGGGCCGACGACGACCACCCCGCGGCTGCGCAGCGTCGCGACGTTGTCGCGGGTCGCCGGGTGGTGCCACATCTCGGCGTGCATCGCGGGCGCCACGACCACCGGGCAGTCGAGCATCAGGGCCGTGCTGGTCATCAGGTCGTCGGCGACGCCGGTCGCCAGCTTGGCGATGAGGTTCGCCGTCGCCGGAGCGAACACGGCGACGTCGGCGGTCCGTGCGAGGTGGATGTGGGGCACCTGGTCGGTGCCGTCGAAGACACCGGCCGGCACGCGCCGACCGGTCAGCCCCTCGAAGGTCGCGGGCCCCACGAACGTCGCGGCCGCCGGCGTCAGCAGCGCCTGCACGGTGGCGCCGGCCTTGATCAGCGCCCGGGTCAGGCCGGCCGCCTTGTAGGCGGCGATGCCGCCGGACACGCCGAGCAGCACGTGACGCCCCGCGAGCACCTCGCCGGCAGCGGTCATGGCCTGGTGGTCAGCTCTCGTCGCCCTCGGTCGGGGCATCGTCGTCGGTCGGGATCTCGGCGTCGATGTTGCCGAGCTCATCGATGCCGGCGTCGCCGAGCGTGAAGATCTCGGCGCCGCCCTCGTCGCCGCCGAGGAAGTCCTCAGCCGCGCGGCGGCCGTCCCCCGCGTACTGCGGGACGATCTTGGTGGCCGCGATCTCCTCGAGCGCGATCGACAGCGGCTTGTTCGAGTCGACCTGCTCGACCAGCGGCGGCGTGTACTGCCCGAGGCCCTCGCCCAGCGAGTGGTAGTAGTCGTTGATCTCGCGTGCGCGCTGAGCCGCCAGGTGCACCAGCGTGTACTTGCTGTCGACCTTCGACAGCAGCTCGTCGATGGTAGCGATGACAGGCTCCTTGGGGTGCGGTGATCGTGCGGTGAACGTCAGCGAGGCTCCTGACCGGAGCCGTCGCCCAGTATACGGGCGATCTCGGCGGCGGCCGTGGGCAGATCGTCGTTGGTGACGTGGTGGTCGAACGCCTCGGCCTGGGCCAGCTCCCACGCCGCCAGCGCCATGCGCTCCGCCACCCGCTCGTCGTCGTCGGCACCGCGGCTGCGCAACCGCGCGATCAGCGTCGGCAGGTCCGGTGGGTGCAGGAAGATCAAGGACGCCTGCGGGAACTCCTTCTTGACCGCGAGCGCGCCGTGGATCTCGAGCTCGAGCAGCACGCACCGCCCCTCGGCGAGTGGCGCACGGACGCTGCGCCACAGGGTGCCGTAGCGGTTGCCGCCGAAGGTGGCCCACTCGAGCAGCTCGCCGTCGGCGATCAGGCGGTCGAACTCCTCGTCGGTCGTGAAGTGGTACTCCACGCCGTCGCGCTCCCCCGCCCGCGGCGCCCGGGTCGTCGCCGAGACCGACACCGTCCAGCCGTGCAGCCTGGGGCGCAGCTCGGTGATCAGCGTGCCCTTGCCGACGCCACCGGGACCGCTGAGCACAGCGATGCGTCCGGTCGTGGCGTCGGACGGCGTGCCGCCCCCGCGGTCGGAGGTCACGCCCCGCGACCCACCGCGGCGCCGTGCGGCCCCGCCGCTGCCCCGTCTGCGCTCACGTCGGACGTCTCCGGCGGCCGCTACCCGACGTCACGGGGCGCGAACTCGGCGAGCAGCCGCTCCCGCTGGTTGACGCCGAGGCCGCGCAACCGGCGCGACGACGAGATGTCGAGCCGCTCCATGATCCGCCGCGCGCGGACGCGCCCGACCTTGGGCAGCGCCTCGAGGACCTCCGACACCCTGGTCTTGGCGATCACCTCGTCGCCGTCGGCGCGATCGAGGACCTGATGCAGGTCGATCTCACCCGCCTTGAGGCGCTGCTTCATCTCGGCACGCAGCTTCCGGGCCTCGGCGGCCTTGTTGAGTGCGTCGCGTCGAGCGTCGTCGTTGAGCTCGGGTAACGGCATAGGTCCTCCTCGAACGACCGCGCCTGGGTGTCCGCGCATCCTATCCAGCGGCCCCGACGGGTCAACGTCCAACGGTGGTGTGCGGCCGGGGGTCCGGCAGCACGAACCCGGGCCCACCCCAACGGGCTGGACCTGTCCGATCAGACGTTGGCCGGCGCGGGAGCGGTACGCCTCACAACTCGCTCGCGGTGAACAGCGCTGACAGCTTGAGGTCGTCGGCGGCCAACCGGTCCGCCCCACCGGCCTCCCGGTCGATGACGCACAGCACCTGGTCGACGACGGCCCCCCGCGCGCGCAGCTCGGCCGCCGAGGCGCGCACCTGGCCCCCCGACGTGATGACGTCCTCGACGATCACCAGGCGCCGCCCCTCGATCTCACCGCCCTCGGCGAGGCGCTTCGTCCCGTAGCTCTTGGCCTCCTTGCGCACGAAGCGTGCCGGCAGGCCGGTGACCTGGGACAGCACGACCACCAGCGGCACCCCGCCGAGCTCCAGGCCCGCCAGCGCGTCGACGTCGTCGGGGACCATGGGCGCCATCGCCTCGGCGATGTCCCACAGCAGGGGCGGATCAGCCTCGAACAGGTACTTGTCGAAGTACTCGGTGCTCTCGGCGCCCGACCGCAGCACGAAGTGCCCGGTCAGGTGCGCCGCCGACCGTATCCGCCTGGCCAGGCGTTCTCGGGTGCCCACTGCCGCTACGCCCCATCCGCTGCCGCAGCAGCTGTCATCTGTGCCCTGATCGCCCGCAGGGCGGCCACCGGGTCACCGGACGCCGTGACCGGCCGGCCGACGACCAGCAGGTCGGCACCCGCGGCGACGGCCGCGGCGGGTGTGACCACCCGCGCCTGGTCCTGCATGCCCGCTCCCTCCGGCCGCACACCCGGCACGACGAGGGTGACGTCCTCGTCGACCAGACCACGCACGGTCGCGACCTCGTGTCCTGCGCACACAATACCGGCAGCACCGGCCCCGACGGCGGCCGTCGCGAGCCGCGGCACCAGGCCCGCCGCAGCGCCCATGCCGAACCTGTCCAGCGTCGCATCGTCCAGGCTCGTGAGCACCGTGACGGCGAGGACGTCGACGCCTGGCGCGGCCTGTGCCGCCGCCGCGACCATCGCCGGTCCCCCGGCGGCATGCACCGTGACGAAGCTGGCGCCGTGCCCGGCGATCGCCGCCGAGGCCCCGGCGACCGTGGTGGGGATGTCGTGCAGCTTGGCGTCGCAGAACACCGGTGCATGCGCGGCGGCGACCGCGATCGCGCGGGGCCCCAGGGCGTGCATGGCCTGCAGCCCGACCTTGAGCACGTCGGCCTCGCCGTCGAGCGCCCGGGCGAGCTCGGCGAGCCGGCCGGCGTCGGCGGTGTCCAGAGCGACGGCGATCCGTGGCCCGGCGCGCATGGGCGGACCTCCAGCGGGTGACGAGGGGGCGTCGGGCGTCGTCGGGCCCGTCACGCGGGCACCTCGACGGCCCCGCGCAGGTCGGCGATCCGGTGCTCGCCGTGGGCACGCAGCCACCCGGCGAGGTCGTCGACCGCGCGCGGGATGGCCAATGGATCGGCGAACGTGGCGGTGCCGATGGCGACGGCGCCGGCGCCGGCCAGCACGAACTCGACGATGTCGGCGGCGGTCCGTGCCCCGCCGATGCCGATGATCGGCACGGGACCGAGGGCGCGGCGGACCTGGTGCACGGCGCGGACGGCGACCGGCTTTACCGCGGGGCCCGACAGGCCACCGGTCGTCGCCGCGAGCTTCGGGCGCCGGGTCTCGACGTCGATGGCCATGCCCAGCAGCGTGTTGATCAGGCTGACGCCGGTGGCGCCGGCCTCCAGCGCGGCGGCGGCGATCGCGGTGACGTCGGTGACGTCGGGCGTGAGCTTGGCGAACACGGGCAGGTCGATCGTCGACGTCACCGCGCTGATCGCGTCGGCGGTCGGCCCGGTCCGGCAGGCGAAGACGGTGCCGCGGTCCTCGACGTTGGGGCACGAGATGTTGACCTCGAGCGCGGCGATGCCGTCGACGTCGCGCAGCCGCTTGGCCAGCAGCCCGTACTC
>CAYVGE010000270.1:0-5247 GCA_964450395.1 uncultured Actinomycetota bacterium | reverse complement strand
AGTCGTTGACGTCGAACACCAGCCGGCCGTCCGCGTCCATGTAGGTGCCGAAGTTCTCGGCGTGCAGGTCGCCCTGGATCCAGACGCGGTCGCCGTGCTCGGTCATCCACTGGTCGTCGCGGCCGCCGAAGTCGCCGTCGGGCCCGAGGTCGTGCCAGAACAGCGCCGCCGACCCGCGGAAGAAGGCGAACGGATCGCGCGCCATCTTGCGGAACTTCGTGCGGAACGCGTCGGGCGCCGCCCGCATGATGTCGGAGAACATGTCCTGCAGCGTCGCGACGATCACATCGGCACGGTCGTCCTGGCCCACGTCGCATCCCTTCCGTCGCCCGGTGGCCTTCAGGCACCATGCCCACCAGCGCCCCGCCGGACCCACGGCCCGGGGACACGGCCGGGCGGAGGGAACCGGGACGCACCGATGCGGATGGATCCGATGTGGAGCCGCGCACCGCTCGTGCTGCGGTCGCACCCGGGGGCCGCCGTCGCGATCACCGCGGCGGTCCTCATGCTGGCTGTCGTCGGCGTCGGCGCCGCTGCTCGTGTCCTCGGCCGGCGCCGCCGCCTACACGCGGCTGCTCCGGGCGGGCACGCAGGACGAGCCGGGCCTGCTGATGACCGGCGAGGGGCCGCGCGGCCCACCGCGATCACGACCGTCCACCGCAGGGTCCGCCACGAGGTCGCGCGGCTGCCCCAGCTCGACCCGTCCGTCGCGTCGCTGACCGCGGCGTTCCAGCGGTCGCCCGACGCCACTGGCGTCGCCGGCCCCGACGGCGCGGTACTGCCCGGCGCCCTGACATACCGCGACGGGCTGCTCGACCCGTCCGCGTGCAGCGGGGCAGCCGCGGCGGGGGCGACGGGGTGTGGCTGCCCGACACGCTGGCCGCGGCCGCGGACGTCGCGCCCGGCGACCGGGTCGCGCTGGTGGGGGCCGACGCCGATGACGGGACCGCGGTCGAGGTGACCGCGCCCGTCGCGGGGACCTACCGCGATCCGTTCGACGAGGGGCTGCTGCGCGCGGACGCACCCGAGGTGTGGCGCGACGTGCTCGACGGGGTGCCGCGCGTCGCCACCCACGCGCCCGACCTGCTGGCGGTCGTCGACCGGGTGGTGCGCCTGCCCGACGGACGCGACGTCGGATGACGCGCGGGCCGCGCCTCAGGCGACAGCGTGCTCGCGGTCCTCGATCGCCGCGTCGGCCACAGGCGCCATGGCGTTGGAGATGGCCTCGGCCAGGACCTCGTCCGGCATGCCGGACATGACCAGCTCGGAGAAGCCGACCCGTGCGGAGTTGCCGTAGGTCCGACCGTCGACGTCGTGGCGCACGCTCACGACGAACTCGGTCGGCAGGTGGGTGCCCTCGACGTCGATCGGCACGAAGGACAGGGTCATGCCGTCGAGCATCGCCGCCGCGACCGCCTCCATGAACGCCGTGGTGTCGGCCATCTCCCGCATCGCCTCCGACTGGATCGCGGCCGGTGCCTTGTGGACACCGGCCCCCGCCACGCCCCGGAGCAGTGCTCCGGGTGACCCCGCCGCACCCAAGGTGTATCCGCGCGGGCCGGGCACGGACCAGTCGAATCCCGGGCGGCTCGTCCTGCGGTCACTCCCGCCAGCCGTGGACGCTGCGTGGCGGCGCGGCGACAGCGCGTTGTGGGCGGCACGGATCCCCGGTCCGAGCGGCGTGCGCCCGCCGCACCCACGTCCCCGACACCTTCCGGGTCGACATCGCAACACCTGGCGCCGAAACTCAACCCACACCCCCGCACCGCCCCACTCCGGGTCGACATCGCAACACCTGACGCCGAAACTCGACCCACCCGGCGCAGCGTCGACACGTCAGCGTGCGCCAGGGTCGGTGGGACCGCGGGCCAGGCGGGGGCGGACCGGGGCGGCGGTGCGATGGGCCACGCTGGCGGTGACGACCCCGGCGCCGTACGCGAGGTCGTCGAGCAGGCTGGCGGCGGTCCACTCCAGCGGCCCGATCCCCGCCGGGCGTCGCTGCCACCACTCGAGCAACGGCGGGCCCACGACCATCGCGGTGACCGCCCCGGCGCGACGGCGCGAGCCGATCACCAGCGCCGCCAGCGCCGGCCAGCCGAGCATGGTCGTGGCCCGCGCCAGCCCGGTCGCCGCCGACAGCACCGACTGGGCGGTCATGCCGACGGCCGCGGCGCCCGGTGCCCCGAGCCGGCGCAGGCGTGGCGCGAGTCGGGCGACGGTGATCCCGGCGATCCCGGCGGCCGCCGCCGGGTGGCCCGTCAGCACCGCGCCCAGCACGCCCGCGGCGACCGGCGAGGCCCGGACGTGGGCGACCCGATGCGGATGGCGCACCGCGAGGCCGGCGACCGACGTGCCGTAGAAGTGCCGGCGGCGCAGCAGCCCCTGCCACGTCGAGGGTTCGTGGTGGTGGACCTGCGCGTCCGGCTCGTAGCGCACCACCCACCCGGCGTCGAGCAGCCGCCACACCAGGTCGACGTCCTCGCCGCACCAGAGGGCCTCGTCGAAGGCGTGAGGCTGGCCAGCCAGCGCTGCCCGGCGCACCAGCATCGTGGCGCTCGGCAGGTAGCCCACCCGGCCGTACGGCTCGACGGCCGCCGGGTGCGGACCCATGTCCAACGGCGCGCGGTGCTCGCCGTAGCGCGCCAGCAGGGTGTCCCGTCGGGTGGGGAACGTCGGCACGACCCGCGGCGCGACCAGCCCGACCGCCGGGTCGGCGAGGTGCGCGGTCAGACGGTCGAGCCAGCCGGGGAGCACCTCGACGTCGGAGTCGACGAACGCGACCCACGGCGTGGCGACACGGGCCAGCCCCGTGTTGCGTGCCGCCGAGGGACCGCGGTTGCGGGGGTGGCGGACCACCTGCGCCCCCCTTGCGGCGCACGCGGCAGCGATGCCCCGCGCGTCGGCGACGTCGGACCCGTCGTCGACCACCACGATCGGCAGCCCGGTCAGCGCGTCGAGGCAGCGGGTGAGCTCGCCCACCCGCCCGCGGACCGGGACGACCACCGTCACCTGCCCCACCGCCGTCGGGCGGACCCTCGGCACCGGGTGGGCCAGACCGGCGTCGACCAGGCGGCGGGCCAACCGTCGCTGGGCATCGCTCGCCGGGCGGTCGTCGAGGACCGCTTCCAGCGCGGCGGTCCCGGCCGCGGTGAGGGTCATCGCGCGTCCACGGGCGCCACCGAGCAGCAGACGGCCGCCGTCGAACACCTGGGTGTCGGGATCCAGCCGCAGCCCGGCGCCGGGTGGGAACCCGGCGGGGGCGCCCACGCCCCGGGGGGCGCCGGTGCCAAACCCCTCCGTCACGGGCGCCACGGCCGGCCGCCGGAGACCGGTGCCCCCGTCACAGCGCCAGCCCGCCGTCGACCAGGACGTCCGAGCCGGTGACCGCCGCCCCGGCGGGGCCGGCCAGCCACACGAGCGTCGCTGCGACCTCCTCGGGGTCGAGCAGGCGGCCGACGGGCTGCTGCGCGGCGAAGTCGGCCGCGCCGCCCTCCAGGCCGTACAGACGCGCGGTCTCGGCGAGGACCGGCGTGTCGGTCGACCCGGGACTGACGCTGGCGGCGGTCACCCCGGTGCCGGCGAGCTCCAGCGCCAGCGCGCGGACCAGCCCGAGGACCCCCGCCTTGGCGGCGCAGTAGGCGGCCAACTGCGGCAGCCCCCGGTGCCCGGCGACCGACGCCACGGCCAGGAACCGACCGGCGCGGGGCTCCGGGCGGCGCAGCAGCGCGGGCACGGCGACGTGGGCGAGGCTGAGCACGGTGCGCAGGTTGCCGTCGAGGACCGCGTCGACGCCGGCCGGATCGACCTGCCACAGCGGCGCACCCCCGGCGACGACCCCGGCCGCCGCGACGACGGCGTCGAGCCCACCGAAGGCCTCCTCGGCGGCGCCGACGGCCGTCCCGGCGGCCCCGGGGTCGGCGACGTCGGCGACGACCGTGCGCACCCCCGCCGCGCCAGCGTCCGCACACGCCGCCGCGGTCCGGTCGAGGTCGGCGCGGGTGCCCAGCGGGTACGGCAGGCGTGGGTCGTCCGCGCAGCGATCGACCGCCACGACCGCCCAGCCGCCGGCCGCCAGCAGGCGGCAGGTCGCGGCACCGATGCCGCGCGCGGCGCCGGTGACCAGGGCGACACGGCTCATCGGGCACCACCGTCCGTCGGAGCGCCATCGCGCGCCCACGCCCGGGCATCATGCGTCCGCGCCTCCGTGCCGGCGTCCAGCCACGACCGCAGCACGCCCGCGAGGTCGTCGACCGCGACGGCGAGCAGCTCGGCACCCTCGGCGGCGGTCGCTCCCGTCGGGTCGCCCAGCACCCCGGTGGGCGACACGCTTGCGACGCCACCGGACCGCAGCGCCGGCAGCAGCTCGCCCAGCGGCGCGGTCGCCCCGGCCGCCAGCCGGTCGGTGCGCACGACCTCGGGGCGCAGGTGCAGCAGCAGCGAGGTCTCGGTACGACCCGCGTGGGCGTCGCCGCGGAACGACGGCGACCACACTCGTACGTCGCGGCCCTCCGCGCGCAGCGTGACGACGGCACGCTCCACCGGCTCGGCGTTGCCGCCATGCGCCGACAGCAGCAGGGTGCGCTCGAACGTCGCGCCGGCCGAGCGCCCCAGCTCGACCAGGAGCAACTCGACGGCCTGCTGCCCTATCGACAGCGTGCCGGCGAAGCCGTCGTGCTCGCCCGACGACCCCAGCGTGACCGGCGGGCCGACGACGACCTGCGGCAGGCGGTCGCGCACGCCCGCGGCGATGCCCACCGCGATGTCGGTGTCGGTCGTCAGCGGCAGGTGCGGCCCGTGCTGCTCGCAGGAACCGACCGGCACGACCAGCACGGCGCCGTCGGCCCGCGCGGTGACCTCCGGCCAGGTCAGATCCGCCACGTCGGCGCCCCGCGGCGCCGGGTCATCCGGCTCCACAGCCGGAGCGGGCGGGGTCGAAGCCGGCCAGGGGGCTCTCGTCGCAGGCGCGGTCCGGGTGGCCGCCGCCGGTGGTGACGGCCAGCACGGGCAGCACGCGGCGTCCGACGGGGCGCGAGTGGTCCTGTGACGGCACCGGGCGCGCCAGCGGATCGGGCCGGGCGGCCAGCAGGTCCTGCCCGTACCCCTGCACGCACTCCGGGTCGGGGCCGTCCAGCGGCAGCCCGGTGAAGAACTTCGCAGCCATGCACCCACCGCGGCAGGCGTCGTACGCCGAGCACGCGGTGCACGCCCCGCCGGTCTGCGGCCGGCGGAGGTCCGCGAACAGCTCCG
>CAYVGE010000269.1:2060-5269 GCA_964450395.1 uncultured Actinomycetota bacterium | reverse complement strand
TGCCTGGCGGGGTGTTCGGGCGGCTGGTCGCCCCGTTCGTTGCCCGGCAGGTCAGGCGCATGTACCGGCAGGACCTCGAACGGCTGAAGGCGATCCTGGAGTCCCGCGACCCTGCCGACGATCCCGTGTAGGGTCGAACCGACGCCGGAGGTAGGTCGTGCAGTTTCGGGTCCTGGGCCCGCTCGAGGTCAGCGATCAGGGGCAGTCGCTCGACCTCGGGACGCCGCGTCAGCGGAGGCTGCTCGGGCTGCTGCTCCTGCACGCCGGCGACCCGGTGACCTACGACCGGCTCGCCGATGGCCTGTGGGACGGTGCACCTCCGCCCACGGCACGACACACCCTCCAGGGATACGTGCACCGGCTGCGGCGCACTCTGGGCGATCAGGCCGTGCGGCTCGAGACCCGCCCGCTCGGCTACCAGCTCAAGGTGTCGGACGGCGAGCTCGACATCCGGACCTTCGAGGACCTCGTCGCGAAGGGCCGCCGCGCGATGGTTCGCGGCGACGCTCAGGCGGCCGCGAGCCAACTCGATGCGGCGCTGGGCCTGTGGCGCGGCCTCCCCTTCGAGGATCTCGGCGACCTCGCGGTGTTCGAGGTCGAGCGAGCCCGCCTGGGTGCCCTGCACCTGACAGCCGTGGAGGACCGGGTCGACGCCGAGCTGGCGCTCGGCCACCACAACGCGATCATCACCGACCTCGAGGCCCTGCTGGCCGACCACCCGTTCCGGGAGCGGCTGTGGGGCCAGCTGATGGTCGCCCGGTACCGGGCGGGGCGGCAGGCCGACGCGCTGGAGGCCTTCCGTCGCGCCCAGGAGATGCTTGCGGACGAGCTGGGCCTGCAGCCGGGCCGCTGGCTCTGCCGGCTCCAGGAGCAGATCCTGCTGCAGGACCCGGCCCTCGACGCCCCTGAACCCGCTCGCGCCTCTGCCCCCCAGCACAACCTGCCGGCGCCGCGGGACTCGTTTGTGGGGCGCGGCCGGGAGCTGGCCGACCTGGACGGGCTGCTCCGGACCCGCCGGCTGGTCACAGTCACGGGCCCGCCCGGCGCGGGCAAGACCCGCCTCGCGGTCGAGGTCGCTGCCGGGCTGGTCGACGACTGGCCCCACGGCGTGTTCATCGTGCCGCTGGCCGAGGTCGAGGACGCCGCGCTCGTTCCGTCCGTGATCGCCACGACCATGGGCGTGCCCGCGGTGCCCGAGCAGCCCGTCCTGGACACCCTCGTTGGACACCTCCGCTCCCGCCGGGTGCTCGTGGTGCTCGACAACGTCGAACACGTCCTCGACGCTGCCCCGCAGGTCGCCTCGCTGCTCGATGCGGCAGCGGAGCTGACCGTGTTGGCGACCAGCCGGGCACCGCTGCGACTCGCGGGCGAGCAGGAGTACCCGCTGCAACCGCTGCCCGTGCCGCCGGGGGACGCCCGAGCCGAGGAGATCGGGGACAACGACGCGGTGACGTTGTTCGTCGAACGGGCCACGGCCATCGACCCGGACTTCGTCCTGACGCCGAAGAACTCGTCGCTGGTCACCGGGGTCGTGCGGCGACTCGATGGGCTCCCCCTGGCGATCGAGCTGGCCGCTGCTCGGCTGCGGTCCTTCGCTCTCGCCGACCTGCACAAGCGGCTCGAGCCCGCGGTCTCGCTGCTGGCGGGTGGCACGGTCGAGCAGCCACGGCACCACGACACGCTGCGCGACGCGGTCGCGTGGAGCGACGACCTGCTCGATCCCCGCCACCGGGTCGTGCTGCGGCGGCTGGCACCGTTCCGCGGTGGCATCACGATCGAGGCCGCGCAGGCGGTGATCGGCGACCACGAGCACAGCGATGTCGTCGGCAGCCTCGCAGCGCTCGTCGAGGCCAGCCTGCTCGGCCGGCCCACGGACGAGGAGCCGCCGCGGTACGGGATGCTCGAGACCGTCCGCGCGTACGCCCTCGAGCAGCTGCAGGCCGCAGGTGAGGAACACGACGTGCGGCAGCGGCATGCAGCCTTCCATGCGACGCTGGTCGCGCAGGCCGCACCACAGCTCACCCAAGCCGGCCAGGCCCACTGGCTGGACCGGTTGGACGTCGAACACCCGAACGCTCGGGCCGCCCTGGGCTGGGCCGTCGAGGCGGGCGAAGCGGATCTTGCCCTTGAGATGGCCGCGGGGCTGTGGCGGTACTGGCAGCTCCGCGGACACCTCGCCGAAGGACGCAGGTGGCTTACCCGAGCGCTGGACCTGGTGGGATCGTCGCCGCTGCCGCACCTGCGTGCGCTGCTCGGCCTCGCGGGCATCTGCTACTGGCAGTCCGACCTCGACGCCGCTGAGGCCACCTATCGGCAGGCCCGCGAAGCGGCCCGGGACCTCGACTGGTGGCTGCATCTCGACGCGCTGTTCGGCCTGGGCATGACGCTGGCCTGCCATCGGGGGGATCTCGCCGAGGCGAAGGAGTTCGAGTCCGAGTTCTGGGACCTGGTCGGCGGCCACGACGACCTGATGGCGACCGGCCTCGCGCTGGCAGCCGTGCAGGTGATGCGGCTGCTCGCCGGTGACCTCGAGGAGTCCCGGCGATACGGCGAAATGTGCCTGGAGGGCACCCGGCAGGTCGGAGAACGCTGGTACGAGCTGCAGGTGCTGCGCACCCTGGCCCTGACGTCCCTGCGCCAGCAGCGCTACGACCAGGCCCGCGATGAGCTACGGGGCTGCGTGAGCATCGCGTTGGAGCTGGGAGACCTCCCCGGCATCGCCATGGACTTCGACCGTTTGGGGCAGGTAGCGGTCCTCCGCGGCGAGCCGGAGCGCGGCTGCGTGCTGGCGGGCGTCGCCGAGCGTCTCCGCGAGCAGGTCGGCGAAACCCTCACACCCGAAGCGTTCCGATGGGAGAAGGACCGAGCAACCGTCACCGCGTCCCCGACGCTCGACGAGACCGAAATCGCACGCGCCCATGCCCGCGGCCGCACCCTGAGCCTGCAACGAGCTGCAGTCCTCGCACAGGAGCTGGCTGACGTCCGAGGACGAGAAGCATGACGCCAATCGCTGTGGCCATGCGCAGGTCGAGGGAGCGGACGGCAGATCGCGATGCGTCACGACATGCACTTCGGAGAACCGGGCAGAGTCAGGGCTCACCCCGCCTCGCCTGATGACATGCGCCGACCCATCGCCGCACTCGGTGCGCCGACCCGTCCTACGGTGTCGAGGATGGCCTCGGTCAGGTGCCGACGTAGGCCGCGAGGTG
>CAYVGE010000269.1:0-2050 GCA_964450395.1 uncultured Actinomycetota bacterium | reverse complement strand
AGTCGGCGTGCGCCATGACCGCCTGGTGGTGCTCGATGACGACGACCGACGTGCCTGACTCGACGAGCTGGTCGAGCAGGCCGAGCAGGTGCTCGACGTCCGCGAGGTGCAGACCGGTGGTCGGCTCGTCGAGGATGTAGATGCCGCCCTTGTCGGCCATGTGGGTGGCCAGCTTGAGCCGCTGGCGCTCACCGCCGGACAGCGTGGACAACGGCTGGCCCAGGCTGAGGTAGCCGAGACCGACATCGGCGAGCCTCTGCAGGATCTTGTGTGCGGCGGCGATGCGGGCCTCGCCCTCGCCGAAGAACTCCAGCGCCTCGTCGACCGACATCGCGAGCACCTCTGCGATGTCCCGGCCACCGAAGGTGAACTCCAGCACGGCCGGCTGGAACCGCTTGCCGCTGCAGTCCTCGCACGTGGTCTCGACGCTGTCCATGAAGCCCAGCTCGGTGGAGATGACGCCCACGCCGTTGCAGGTGGGGCAGGCACCCTCCGAGTTGGCGCTGAACAGCGCCGGCTTCACATCGTTGGCCTTGGCGAACGCCTTGCGGATCGGATCGAGCAGTCCGGTGTACGTCGCCGGGTAGCTCCGCGTCGAGCCCCGGATGGCGCTCTGGTCGATCGCCACCACGCCCTCGCCGGCGGGGATCGATCCGCGCACGAGCGAGCTCTTGCCGGAGCCCGCCACGCCGGTGATCACGCAGAGCACTCCGAGCGGGATGTCGACATCGACGTCGCGTAGGTTGTGCGTCGTCGCGCCGCGGATCTCCAGCGCGCCACTGGGCGTGCGCACCGACTCCTTGAGCGCGGCCCGATCCTCGAGGTGGCGGCCGGTGACGGTGTCGCTGGCTCGCAGCCCCTCGACCGTGCCCTCGTAGCAGATCGTGCCGCCGTCGGTACCGGCGCCGGGGCCGAGGTCGACGATGTGGTCGGCGATCGCGATCGTCTCCGGCTCGTGCTCCACGACGAGCACCGTGTTGCCCTTGTCCCGCAGCGCCAGCAGCAGGTCGTTCATCCGCTGGACGTCGTGCGGGTGCATCCCGATCGTCGGCTCGTCGAAGACGTAGGTGACGTCGGTGAGCGAGGAGCCGAGGTGGCGGATCATCTTGACGCGCTGCGCCTCGCCTCCTGACAACGTGCCCGCCGGCCGGTTGAGTGCCAGGTACCCCAGTCCGATGTCCACGAACGAGTCGAGGATCTGCTCCAGCCCGTCGAGCAACGGTGCCACCGACGGCTCGTCGAGGTTGCGGACCCACCCGGCCAGGTCGCTGACCTGCATCGCACACGCCTCGCCGATGTGGATCCCTGCGATCTTCGAGGACCTCGCCGCCTCGGCCAGCCGGGTGCCGTCGCATTCGGGGCAGTCCCTGAAGATGGCCGCCCGGTCCACGAACCGTCGGATGTGTGGCTGCAGCGAGTCGCGGTCCTTGGAGAACATCGACTTCTGCAGCCGCACGAGCAGGCCCTCGTAGGTCCGGTTGACACCGTTGACCTTGATCCTGGTCCCCTCGTGGTGCAGGAAGTCATGCAGCTCCCGCTCCGTGTAGTCGCGGATCGGCTTGTCCGGGTCGAGGAAGCCTGACTCGGTGTACAGCTGCACCATCCAGCCGTCGGCGGTGTAGTTGGGGACCTTGATCGCGCCGTCGGCGAGCGACCTGGACTCGTCGAAGATCTCGGTGAGGTCGATGTCGGGGACCGTGCCGAGTCCCTCGCAGTGCGGGCACATGCCACCGGTGCGGGTGAAGGTCACCCGCTCGCGCTTGCCATCGCCGACGGCGATCGACCCGCTGGCGGATACCGACGGGACGTTGAAGGCGAACGCGCCGGGAGGCCCGATGTGCGGCTGCCCGAGCCGGCTGAACAGGATGCGCAGCAGTGCGTTGGCGTCGGTGGCGGTGCCGACCGTGGAGCGGACGTCGGCACCCATCCGCTCCTGGTCGACGATGATCGCGGTGGTCAGGCCGTCGAGGACATCGACCTCGGGCCGCGCCAGCGTCGGCATGAAGCCCTGCACGAAGGCGCTGTAGGTCTCGTTGATCAGCCGCTGCGA
>CAYVGE010000268.1:2415-5272 GCA_964450395.1 uncultured Actinomycetota bacterium | reverse complement strand
TGGTCCAGGAGACCTCGCACATGTTCATCACGGGTCCTGAGGTCATCCGCACGGTCACCGGCGAGGACGTCACGTTCGAGGACCTCGGCGGCGCCATGGCGCACAGCACCCGGTCCGGCGTGGCGCACCTGGCCGCCGAGGACGAGAAGACCTGCATCGAGGACATCCGCTACCTGCTGAGCTACCTGCCGTCGAACAACCTCGACGACCCGCCCGTCGTCACGCCGCTCGACGACCCCGAGCGCACCGATGACCGCCTCGACACGTTCATGCCCGACTCGGCCAACGTGCCCTACGACGTGCGCGACATCATCGGCCGCGTGGTCGACGATGGTGAGTTCTTCGAGGTGCACCCGCACTGGGCGCCCAACATCGTCGTCGGGTTCGCGCGGCTCGACGGCATGTCCGTGGGGGTGGTCGCCAACCAGCCCATGCACCTCGCCGGCGTGCTCGACACCGAGTCGTCCCAGAAGGGCGCCCGCTTCGTGCGCACCTGCGACGCCTTCAACATCCCGATCGTGACGTTCGTCGACGTGCCGGGCTTCATGCCGGGCACCGACCAGGAGTGGGGCGGGATCATCCGCCACGGCGCGAAGCTGCTGTACGCGTACTGCGAGGCGACGATCCCGAAGCTGACCGTCATCCTGCGCAAGGCCTACGGCGGCGCCTACGACGTGATGGGCTCCAAGCACTGCGGCGCCGACATGAACTACGCGTGGCCGACCGCCGAGATCGCGGTGATGGGGGCGCAGGGCGCGGTGAACATCCTGCACCGCCGCGAGCTCGCCGCCGCCGAGGACGGCGACGCTGCGCGCGCATCCTTCGTGGAGCAGTACGAGCAGGAGCTGGCCAACCCGTGGCGGGCCGCCGAGCGCGGCTACCTCGACGCGGTCATCGAGCCCTCGCAGACCCGGCCGAAGCTGATCAAGGCGCTGCACCTGGCCCGCACCAAGCGGGTCCAGCGACCGCCCCGCAAGCACGGCAACATCCCACTGTGAGCGCGTCAGCGGTCACAGGACCGGCCGGGGGGCGACTTCGCGGAGCCTGGTTCCACGAAGCTTGGTCGTCTCGCTGGCGCTCGCCTCCCAACGGCCCAGGGACGGCTCCGCCGGGCGGAGGACTCCCGCGCGCCAGCGAGGAGGTCGGGCGGTGAGCGACGACCTGGACGGCGCCGCACGCATCACGGTCACCTCGGGCCACCCGACCGACGCCGAACTCGCCGCCGTGGTCGCCGCGATCGCCCGGCACCGCCAGTCGACGACCATCGCCGCAGCACGCCGTCAGCCCGCCGAGACGTCGCGGTGGATCCTGGCGGCGCGGCTGGAGGCCAGCGGCCACCCGCCGATCGACAGCCCCATGCGCCTCACTCGGCCGCGGTGAGCTGGCCCTCCATGCCGGCCGCCCGGTGGCCGGCGATGTCGCAGTAGTACGTATAGGTGCCCGGCTCGAGGTCGACGGAGCCGGTGTCGGACTCCCCGCCGGCAGCCTCGACCACCAGCTCGTCATCGAGCTCCTCGATCACCACGTTGTGCTCGATGGTCCCCTCGTTCACCAGCTCCATCTCGACGGTCCCGGCGGCGACCTCCGGCGGCGCCTGCTCGTAGGCGATGTCGACCGCGATGAAGACGGCCGGGCCAGCGCCCTCGTCCTCGCCGCCGGCGGCGCCCTCGGTCGCCTGCATCGCCTCGCGCTGCACCGCGGCGACCTGCTCGATCTCGGCGACCTTCGGCTCCGAGCTGAGGCAGCCCGTCGCCAGCAGGCCCAGGAGCAACGCGGCGGTCAGGCGCAGCAGTCGGCCCATCGGTTCTCGTCCCTCGCTTCACGGGTGTCGTGGACGCGCCGGCGGCAACGGCCGCCGCGGCGCGGGTGGTGGAAACGCGCGCGAATTGTAGCCGTCCGCGGCCGCGCGGCCGCCGGCCGGTGCACGGCGCGACGCGATGACCGACGCCCGGCCCTGCGGTCCGGCGGCCCCGAGCCGCGGCGTGTCGCACCTGGCCCGGGGGTACCATCCCTTCGCCCCACTGACCCGGAGGTCGCCCACCCGTGCCCACCGCCGAGCCGCCGCTGGAGTCCGTGCTGGTCGCGAACCGTGGCGAGATCGCCTGGCGCATCTTCCGCGCGTGCCGGGAGCTCGGGATCCGCACGATCGGTGTGTACTCCGAGGCCGACCGCGGCGCCCCGTGGCTGGCGGGTGCCGACGACGCGTTCCTGCTCGGTCCCGCCGCGCCGGCCGAGAGCTACCTCCACGTCGAGCGGCTGCTCGACGTGGCCGCACGCGGCGGCGCCCGGGCCGTCCACCCCGGCTACGGGTTCCTGTCGGAGCACGCCGACTTCGCACGCGCGGTCACCGACGCGGGGCTGGTGTGGGTCGGCCCGCCCGCCGACGCCATCGTGGCCATGGGCGACAAGCTGTCGGCACGGGCGACCGCCCAGGCAGCCGACGTGCCGGTCGTGCCGGGCACGCTGGAGCCGACGGAGGACCCCGCGGAGGTCCGCGCGTTCGCCGACGAGCACGGCTATCCGATCGCCATCAAGGCCGCCTTCGGCGGCGGCGGACGCGGCCTGCGGGTCGTGCAGGGGCCCGACGGGCTGGCCGACGCGCTCGAGGCCGCCCAGCGCGAGGCCGTCGCGGCGTTCGGACGGGGGGAGGTCTACGTCGAGCGGTACCTCGCACGCCCCCGCCACATCGAGGCGCAGGTCCTGGCCGACAGCCACGGGTCGTGCCTGTTCCTCGGCGAGCGCGACTGCTCCATGCAGCGGCGCCACCAGAAGCTGATCGAGGAGGCGCCGGCGCCGGGGTTGGATCCCGCCGTCCGGGAGGCGTTGGGCGCGGCCGCGGTCGCGGTCAGCCGCCAGG
>CAYVGE010000268.1:0-2405 GCA_964450395.1 uncultured Actinomycetota bacterium | reverse complement strand
GTCGGTTACGTCGGCGCCGGGACGGTCGAGTTCCTCGTGGAGGACGACGCGTTCCACTTCCTGGAGATGAACACGAGGCTGCAGGTCGAGCACCCCGTGACCGAGCTGGTCACGGGGATCGACCTGGTGCACTGGCAGCTGCGGGTCGCCGCCGGCCACGCGCTGCCGTGGACGCAGGACGACATCGCGCCGCGCGGCCACGCGATCGAGGTCCGCATCAACGCCGAGCGGCCCGCCGCCGACTTCGCCCCCGCCGCCGGGCGCATCACCCGCTGGGTGCCGCCCGCGGGACCCGGGGTCCGCCTCGACGCCGGGGTGGCCGAGGGCTGGGAGGTGCCCGTCGCCTACGACTCGCTGCTGGCCAAGCTGATCACCTACGGCGCCGACCGCGACCACGCCCGCCGGGCGATGGCCCGCGCCTGCGACGAGTTCGTCATCGCGGGCGTGCCGACGACGCTGCCGTTCCACCGCTTCGCGCTGCAGCACCCCGACCTCGTCGACGGCACGGTGTCGACGGTCAGCGTCGAGCAGGAGTGGGACCTGACGGGCCTGCCCGCCGATGCCGACGCGGAGCCCGGCGACGGCCCCATGGCCCCGTCGCAGACCTGGACCGTCGAGGTCGACGGGCGTGCGCTGCAGGTCGCGGTGTTCGACCCGGCGACGGTAGGCGCCGACGACCGACCGCGGCGGCGGCGTCGGGGCGGCGCCGGCGCGACGGCCGACGACCGCGTCGTCGCGCCGATGCAGGGCACGGTGGTCAAGGTGGCGGTCAGCGAGGGTGACACCGTCGCGGCCGGCGACCTGGTCGTCGTGCTCGAGGCGATGAAGATGGAGAACCACATCACCGCGCCCCGCGACGGCGTCGTGTCGCGGCTGCTGGCCGAGCCCGGCGCCGTCGTCCAGCAGGGCGAGGGCCTGTTCGCCATCGACGCCACCCCGGGCCAGGCGGCCCGGTGACGGCGGCCGCCAGCGCCCAGCACGCGCAGCGGTCGTCGCGGCGTGGCCGGAGTGGTCAGCCAGGACGTACATTGCTGGCAGGCCGACGCGTGCGAGAGGAGCAGCGGGGTGGCTGAGCTCAGGGTGCGCAACTTCATCGACGGTGAGCTGCGCGACAGCATCGACGGGGACACGGCGCCCCTGATCGACCCGGCGACGGGCGAGCGGTTCGCCACGACGCCCGTCTCGGGTCCGGCCGACGTCGACGCCGCATGCCACGCAGCGGCGCGGGCCTTCGAGGTGTGGCGCGACGTCACACCCGCCGAGCGCAGCCTGGCGCTGCTGCGCATCGCCGACGCCTTCGAGGAGCACGGCGAGGAGCTGATCCGCGCGGAGTGCGACAACACCGGCAAGCCGTACGAGATCACCCTCGACGACGAGCTGCCGTCGTCGGTCGATCAGATCCGCTTCTTCGCGGGGGCGGCGCGGGTGCTCGAGGGGCGCGCCGCCGGCGAGTACGCCGCGGGCCACACGTCGATGGTCCGGCGCGAGCCGGTGGGCGTCTGCGCCCAGGTCACGCCGTGGAACTACCCGCTGATGATGGCGGTGTGGAAGTTCGCACCGGCGATCGCCGCGGGCAACACCGTCGTGCTCAAGCCGTCGGACACGACGCCGGTCACCACGGTGATGATGGCCGAGATCATGGCGGAGTTCCTGCCGCCGGGCGTGATGAACGTGGTGTGCGGTGACCGCGACACCGGCCGCGCCCTGGTGGCCCACGACATCCCGGCCATGGCGTCGGTCACGGGCAGCGTCCGTGCGGGACGCGAGGTGGCCACGGGCGCGGCCGCCGACCTCAAGCGGGTGCACCTCGAGCTGGGTGGCAAGGCGCCGGTCATCATCTTCGACGACGCCGACCTCGAGGCCGCCGCCTCGACGATCGCGGGCGCCGGCTACTTCAACGCCGGGCAGGACTGCACGGCGGCGACTCGGGTGCTGGCCGCGCCACGGATCCACGACGACTTCGTCGCCGCGCTGGCCGAGCAGGCGAAGGGCACGCGGACCGGTGGCCCCTACGACGAGGGCGTCGACTACGGCCCACTGAACAACGCCACGCAGCTGTCGCGGGTGGCCGGCTTCATCGAGCGCCGCCCCGACCACGCGCAGGTCGTGACCGGCGGCGCCCGGCCCGGCGACACGCCGTCCGAGGGCTTCTACTGGGAGCCGACGGTGGTCGCGGACCTGCGCCAGGACGACGAGATGATCCAGACCGAGATCTTCGGACCGGTCATCACCGTGCAGCGCTTCGACGACGAGGAGAAGGCGCTGGCCTGGGCCAACGACGTCGAGTACGGGCTGGCGGCCAGCGTGTGGACCGCCAACCACGGCCGCGCGATGCGCATGGCCAAGGGTTTGGACTTCGGCTGCGTGTGGATCAACACCCACATCCCGATCGTCGCCGAGATGCC
>CAYVGE010000267.1:0-5298 GCA_964450395.1 uncultured Actinomycetota bacterium | reverse complement strand
GGGATGTGTGCAAGCTCGTGGCGTGAGCTGATCTGAAGCTTGGTGAAGATGTTGCTGACGCCACTAGCGAGTGACGCGTCCCAGCCACGGTCCATCGTCGGCCCCAGGTCTTCAGGGAACGGCGCAACTCGCGGGAAGCTGCAGGACTGCGCGGTGAGTGCTGCGCACAGCCGAGCAGCGACACCGACAGGTGTGTTCTGTCAGTTGGAGGCCGGTGGCCCAGCCGAGCCTCGGCTGGGCGCGGAGTTCAGGTGTTCGATCGCGTCGGGCCAGTTGATCGGCAAGGATGACCCGGGTGCGTCCCACGTCGTGAACCTGGTGGGCTCCATGTGGGGGCGCAGCGTCGTCATGATCCGCACGTGTGGCAGCGCGCGGACGAAGGCCTGCAAGCTGGGCCGGTCCTGCCAGGCTGACAGTGTCCAGAACGTCTTCTTCGTCGGCTGGGCCAGCAGGCTGTATCCGATCAGTCCGTCGCTGTGTTCGAGCTGGCGGGCGACGGCCCACGTCATGCCGAGGAACTTGGGGATGGTCGTGTACGAGTGCAGCGGCAGTCGCGATGCCATGATCAGGTAGCGCTGATCAGCATGTGGCTGGGCGCGCTGTCGCCATGGGACGGCGGGCATGGACGTCTCCGTTCGCTGATCGGTCGGATGGGATCCGACGGCCGACCGCCAGCTGACATCACCCGCTGTCCGCTCGCACCGGTGAATCCACGGGGATCCGGCGGCCAGCGGGACCGTTACTCCAACGGGATGTGGGCCAGCTCGGTGCGTGAGCTGATCTGCAGCTTCGCGAACACGTTGTGGAGGTGGAACTCGATGGTGCGTGGGCTGAGGAACAGCCGCGCGGCGACGTCCTTGGTGGTCAGCCCTTCGGCGACGAAGCGTGCGACCTGCAGTTCCTGCGGCGTGAGATCGCGGACGGTGGATGGATCGCGTTTGCGTGCGGACTCGCCCGAGGCGCGAAGCTCCTGCCGGGTGCGTTCCGACCACGGCGTGGCGCCGAGGCCGTCGAAGACGTGGAGTGCGGCACGCAGGTGGCCGCGCGCCTGGACGCGGTGCCGTGTGCGTCGTAGGAAGCGGCCGTAGGCCAGTTCGGTGCGTGCGCGTTCGAACCCGCGGTCGGCGTGGCGGTGATGCGCGAGCGCCGTTTCGAAGTGCTGCCCGGCGTGTGCGGCGTCGCCGAGCAGTGCCCGGCAGTGCGCGACGCGCGCGTTGGCCCACGGCGAACTCGTATGGTGCGCGAACGGCTCGAACGACGCCAGCCAGGTGCGCGCGAGCTGCCGCTGGTCGGCGTGCAGCGCGGTCTCAATGCGATCCAGCGCGGCCATACGGGCGACAACGGGATGCGAGATCGCCTCGAACCATCCGAGCGCGGATGCGGACTGTCCGTCGGCGGCCAGCTGCACGCCGTGGGCCCAGCAGACGACACCGTGGATCCTGGGCTCGTAGGCACCGAGTGGCCGGGCGCCGGCGAGGCGTTGGCTGTCGGTGATCGCCTCCTGGAACCGGTCGCGGTCGCCGGTCAGGGCCGCGATGAGGGCGAGCCAGGCGGTCGGGAGTGCCGCGAGCTGGTGCTGGCCGGTCTCGACGGCGAGTCGGGACGCCTCCGATGCGTTCGCGACTGCGGCCTGCCATCGTGAGGTCACCACCTCGGCGTGCGCGAGGCGTTCGAGGGCGGGCAGCAGCTCGCCGACGGCACCCGCCGTCCGGGCACGCGCGACCAGCCGCGCGTTGAGCTCGCGGGCGGCGGCGTCGTCGCCGACGTAGAACGCAACGTGGGCAGCGCGGGAGATCAGCCCGGCATCGTCGGAGCTGCGGGCGATGTCGACCGCGCTGCGCAACGCATCGACGGCAGCCCCGAGGTCGTCGTCGAGCAGACCCCGAAGCCCGTTGATCAGGTGGACAAAGAAGCGCGTCCGCGACCCATCGACGGAGATGCGTTCGGCGGGCGGACCGGTCAACCGCCTGGCGACGGTATGATCCCCGACGACCCACGCTGCCTCGGCCGCCTCGCTGATCATCTCCAACGCCGTGTCTGGGTCGATCGCCGCGATGCGGCGGCTGGCGTCGCGCAACAGCTCCACGGCAGCCACCGGCGAGCCGACCGTCATCTCGACCCACGCCCGCAGCCGACCGATCTCGGCGCGTAGCTCCGGAACCAGCGTGAGCCCGCCGGCCCGGGACAGCAGCGCCTCAGTCCGGTGCAGCTGACCGCCACGCCACGCTTGGTGTGCCGCGGCGGCCAACCGCCGCGCACGCGGCTCGCTGTCCGCGGTTACTTCCGCGGCCCGTTCCAGCGCCGCGCACGCGACTTCGTACGCACCCCGCGCGTTCGCCCGTCGGGCCGCAGCGTCCAGGTCGGCGGCCGCCCCCTCGTCGGGGCCGAGCGCCGCCGCCGCCCGGTGCCAGGCCCGCCGTTCGATCTCCTCGTCGCCGTCCAGTACCGACGCGAGCGCGAGATGCGCCCGCCGACGCTCACGGTCGGTGGCGGCCTGGTAGACGGCCGAGCGCACCAGTGGATGGCGGAAGCTGACCCGTCCGTCCCGGGTTGCCACCAGACCGGCCCGCTCGGCCGCGTCAAGGCGCTCCGCCGGCACGCCAAGCAGCTCGGCGGCGCGCACGAGCACCGCGACCCGCTGTGTGGTGTCCGCTGCGGCGACGAGCAGCAGGACCTGGACAGCATCGGGCAGCCGCCGGACGCGTCCCAGGAACGCCGCTTCGACATCGCTCGGCAGACGCAACGGCGACGGCAGCGGGTGGTCCCCACGCAGGTGATCCGGCGCCAACGTCGCCGGCAGCTCGGCCAGCGCCAGCGCGTTGCCGGCGGTCTCGTCCACCAGCCGCGCGGCCACATCCGGATTGACCGGCAGCCCTGCGCGGTCGCTGAGCAGCGCGGCGGCGGCCGCTGCGTCCAGCCCGGCGACCCGTAGGACGGGAAGCCCACCGAAGTCGACGGCATCCGCCTCGCCCTCCCGGACGGCGAAGATCAGCGCCACCCGCTCGAGCGCCAGCCTGCGCGCGACGAACGTCAAGACGCTCGTCGACGCCGTGTCAAGCCAGTGCGCATCGTCGACCAGACCGACCACGGGACGCTCGTCGGCCGCCGCGCACAGCACGCCGAGCGTCGCGACCGACACCAGGAAGCGGTCCGGACTCGTGTCGCTGCGACGCATCCCGAGCGCGCAGCGCAACGCCTCTGCCTGCGGCTCCGGGAGGCGGTCCACATCATCCACGAGTGGTCGGAGCAACCACTGCAACCCCGCGAAGGACAGCTCGGACTCCGACTCGATGCCCTGCACACGCAACACCCGCGCGTCGGTCCGCCGTGCCGCGTCCTCCAGCAGCGCGGTCTTGCCCACCCCGGGTCGACCGGACACGACCAAGGCGCCACCGCGGCACTCAGCAGCTTCCCGCAGAAGCGTGCCGATGGTGTCGCGTTCGGGCTCTCGGCCGTACAACATGTCGTGCGGCGGTGACGGGTCGAACAAAGTCTTGCGCGCCACTGCCCTCCCGTGACATGGTGCCGCACGACGTCAAGCCCGGTGGTCCACGACGCCGGGTGGACCACGCCGGCCGAGCGCGGTGATCGGGCCGACGGTGAGCAAGCTCGAGCGATACCGGCTGCTGGCGCTGCTCTACGCCAGCCAGTTCTTCCCGCTCGGCTTCGTCTACTACGCGCTCACCGCGGTCCTGCGCGAACGCGGGGTGCCTCTGCAACAGCTCGGCGCGCTGCAGCTCCTGGCCCTGATCTGGGTCATCAGTGTTGTATGGGCTCCGGCCGTCGACCGCTACCGATGGCGTCGTCTCGGCCACTACCGAGGGTGGCTGCTTGTCCTGCAGAGCCTCACCGTGGTGGCCGTCCTCGCCCTGGTGCTGTGTGACGTACACGGCGACCTGACCCCCATCTTCGTCCTGGTCGTGGTCATCGCCGTGCTGTCGGCCACCCAGGACATCGCCGCCGACGCCACCGCCGTCGTGCTGCTGCGCCCGTCGGAGCGCGGGCTTGCCAACGGCATCCAGTTCGCCGGTGGCTACCTCGGCTTCATCATCGGCGGCGGCGGGATGCTCGTGATCTACGATCACCTCGGGTGGCCGGCAGCGGTGACGGCCCTGGCCGTGATCACCGCCCTGCCCATCCCCTTCGTGCTCCGCTACCGCGAGCCACAACTGCCGAGCACGCCGCTCGAAGGGCGGCGCGACCGCAGGGTCTCACTGCGCATGCTCGTCGGCTTCTTCCGCCGCCCAGGGACCGTGCCATGGCTGCTGTTCGTGCTGCCGCTGAACTACATCGGCATCGCGACGGCGTACAAGCTCATCACGCCGCTGCTGGTCGACAGCGGCTGGCCACTGGACAGCATCGGCGTCGTGGCCGGCTTCGGTGGCGGCGTCGTTGCCATGATCAGCGCGCTCGCCGCCGGCGCGGTGCTGCGCACGGTCCCCCGGCGCACCGCCCTGCTCGCCTTCGGACTCATCGCGCTCGCAGCGATCGCCGCGCTGTCCATGGTGCTGATCGGCGCCACGCTGCCGGTCGTCGTTGGCGCCGCGGTGCTCGTCAACGTCGCCAACGCCAGCGTCGGCACCGCGATCTTCACCGTCGCCATGGACTACAGTCGGCCCGAGCTGGCCGGCACCGACTACACGTTCCAGACCAGCCTCGCCGTGCTCTGCTCGGACGTCGCCGGCGCGGCGGGACTCGCCCTGGCCGGCCACGTCGGGTACGCGACGGTCATCACCGGCTCGCTCATCCTCGCGATCAGCGGTCTGGTCGCAACAACCTCGCTGCTCCACGCGCGGCCGGTCTCTCCGCCACCAGCACCCACGCCTGACCTGGCACCGCTCGGCTGACCGACCGACGCCTGCGAACAACCCCGTGAAATCACGGGCGCGACGTCACGTCCGCGAACCGATGATGACGCGCGCCCGCAGACCTCCGACCGCACATCACATCCCCCACCCCGTACCGGACCGGAGACAGCACCGTGTCACACGCCACCGCCACACGCGAACACACAGACCGTCCGACACCCACCCGCCGCCGGCGGCGGCGCATACTCGCCACCGTGGTGGCGATCGTCGTCGTGCTGGCGTTCGTCATCATGATTCCCGCGCTGGCGCGACTGATCGACGACCCCGCCGCATCCGACCCCGTCGCCGGCGTGCACACCGTCACCATCCGAAACGACGCGTTCGCGCCTCCCGTCATCCAGGTGCGACCCGGCACCACCGTCACCTGGACGTTCGATGACGCCGGCACCGACCACAACGTCGTCGGCGACGGATGGCAGTCCGACGTGCT
>CAYVGE010000266.1:4972-5310 GCA_964450395.1 uncultured Actinomycetota bacterium | reverse complement strand
CTCGTAATGAGCAGGTCCGGGGTTCGATTCCCCGTCCCGGCTCCACCCGAAAACACGGTCTGACCAGGCAAAACGCCCAAATCGCGGTGCAAGGCGATGTCCTCCGCGGCGGCGATTTCGACAAGCGTGACACACTGATGACACAACAGCTCAGATCGCGGGCGTTCTGACGGCAGCGTGCCAGTGGAACGCGAGCGCGTGGTCGCGTTGGAGGCCCGACTTGCGTGCTGCCCCACGGGGCCGCTGCACATGCAAGCGGAGTGCAAGTGGCCGTTGGTGTCCACTGCCTCGCGACCGGCGCGGCACCGCACCCAAAGGTTCGTGGCTGGACCAACCAG
>CAYVGE010000266.1:0-4962 GCA_964450395.1 uncultured Actinomycetota bacterium | reverse complement strand
CCCGACACTCGTGCGGACGGTGGGGGTGCGGCCGCGGTGCGGGGCGACGGAGCCGATGCGCTCGACGACAGCGACGGGCCGCGCTGATCGGCGTCCGCGACCGGCGCGGCACCGCACCCAAAGGTTCGTGGCTGGACCAACCAGGCCGTGCGACTCACCCGCCGGCCATCGACGTCGACCGCTGACGGTCGCCCGATGCGGTCCCGTGCGACCGCTGCCGATGGCTTCCGAGGACCCGCCAGGCGATGCGGGGATGCACGATCGCCTGCATGGGCGCCACCATCGCGATCACCCGCAGGTAGGTGTTCGCGACGACGGGATCGCGGTGCGCGGCGCGCAGCAGGCGACCGAAGTACCGGTTGAGCAGTCGCCACGCCACGGTTCGCGGCTCCCCGATCTCGGGATGGCCGAGGTCGGCGCTGGTCGCCATCGTCCAGGCGGCGTCGATCATCGGCGTTGCCTGGCGGAAGAACGCCGCCCCCGCCGCGCCCGGGCCATGCCGGTCGAGGACCCGGCCGAGCAGGGTGGCCTCGCGCAACGCCATGCTCATCCCCTGGGCGTACAGCGGGTTGAACGAGCACACCGCGTCGCCGACCACGACGTACCCGGCCGGCAGGGCCGGGAGCCGGTCGTAGCGGCGGCGCAGGTAGGCCGGGAACGCCCCAGTCGCCGGCTCGCTCACCGGTTGCGCGCCCTCGGCGAGGACCTGCAGGTCGTCGGACTCCAGGGTGCTCGCGTACGCGACGAACCCGTCGAGGTCGGTCGGTGGCCGTTCGCCGAGGACCCCGACGAGGGTCACCAGGCAGCGCTCATCCTCGACGGCGACGGCGAACCCGCCGCGGCGTCCGTCCGGCCGTACGCCGGCCACGACGTGGCGGCACCCGTCGAGGTCCGCCGGCCGTCGGCGGAACAACCGCGTGGCGTAGTGCACGCCCACGTCGAACCGTTCCTCGTCAGGTGCCGGGTACCCCAGGTCGGCCAGCCAGCGCGGCGAACGTGATCCGCGGCCGGCGGCGTCGACGACCAGGTCCCCGTGGAGTGTCGTCTCCGGTCCCCCGTCGGGTCGGCGCACGCGCAGACCGGTCACCCGTGCTTCGCCATCGAGTACCAGGCCACGGGCGTCGAGGCGGTCAGCAACCTCGACGTTCGGCAGCGCGCGGACCCGGCTGCGCACCACGGACTCGAGCAGCGGGCGCGTCGCCCCGAGGATCTGCAGCTCGGTGTCGTCCAGCGCGAGGTGGTCGCCGGCGACGTGGAACCGGATCTCGCCCACAGGCATGAGGTGGGCGCCGTGGGCGAGCAGGTCGTCGGTGATCCCGGGCAGCAGCGCGGTCAGCTCCTGCAGGCCCGATGGCAGCAGGATGTGGCCGTGCCGGCCCTGCGGGACGCCCGTGCGGGGGCGCCCATCGGCGGGCAGGGCGTCGCGCTCGACGACGGTGACCTGGTCGAACCGGTCGGCGAGCGCTGCGGCGGTGGCCAGCCCGGTCAGGCTGGCACCGACCACGAGGGCGTGTGCGCCGGTGCGTGGCATGGCTGTCCTGCCTCCTCCGTCGCGGTGTCCAGTGCTCGTCGGCCGGCGTCACACCGTGCCGACGCCGACGTTGATGGCGTTGTGCAGCACCGCCTCGGGCGCACCGCCGGAGCGCTCGCGGAGCATGCCGTCGAGCACCTGCCGGACCTCGGCGGTCTGCTCCGCGGTGAGGTCAGCCACTGCGGCCGCACCGATCGGGTTGCTGTTCGTCACGACGTCCCACAGGTGGCCCGCCGAACGGACGGGCAGATCCCACACGTCGGACTCCACCCGCACGTCGGTAAGGCCGGCACCGGTCAGCTTGTCGCGCAGCCGCTCGGGGTCGGCGACCTGGAACGGCAGCGGCGGTGGGTCCGTCGGCAGGCCGGTGAAGTCGGGGACGACCGCACGCACCGCGCCGAAGAAGAACGTCAGGAACTCGGCGCGCGGCAGCGGGCCGAACGCGACGATCAGGACACGACTGCCGGGACGGGTGACCCGCGCCATCTCGCGGACCCCGCGCGCCATGTCGGGGAACAACGAGACACCGTGCTGGGAGACGGCCAGGTCGAAGGTGTCGTCGTGGAGGTCGAGGGCGTGGCCGTCCATCACCCGAGCGTCGATCGCGAGCCCTTCCCTGCCCGCCCGGGCGGCGAGACGCTCGATCATCACTGGCGAGATGTCGGAGGCCACGACCTGCGCGCCCAGCCGGGCGGCAGGAATGGCCAGCGCCCCGCTGCCCGCCGCGACATCAAGGACCCGCGTGCCGGTGGTGACGCCGTGGCGGCGCAGCACCTTGTCGCCCAACGCGATGTTGGGCGCGGTCAGGTACTCGTCGAAGCCGGGTGCGACCCGGTCCCAGCCGGCCCGGAGCTGCTCCGGCGTCGGCGCGGTCTGCGTGGTGTGTGCGGTCGTCATGATGTGCTCCCGTGATCGATGGTTCGGGCGGGTCGTCCAGCGCGGCGCGGACGGCCGCGAGGAACGCGGTCGGTGTTCGTCGGCGGGATCGTCAGTCCTGCATCCACCCGCGTCGTCGACGCTAGGAAGCCACCGACGATGCCGCGTCGGGAGGACGACCCAGATCAGCGCGACCCCGCGAAATGGGTCGTTCTGTGCAGGTGCAGCGCTAGACGAGCTCGTGCTCGTAGGCGTAGGCGGTGGCCGCGGCGCGGTTCGCGAGACCCAGCCGGGTGAACATGTTGTTGAGGTGGCGGGCCACGGTCTTCTCGCTGATGACGAGGTCGTCGGCGATCTCGCGGTTCGTCAGTCCGGCGGCGACCAGTCGGATCACCTCGACCTCGCGGGCGGTCAGGCCGGCCGCAGCGTCGGCCTGACCGCGTCCGGCGAGCTCGTCGAGCCGCGCCAGGTCCGGTCGGGCGCCGACCTCGGCGAAGATCTCCCGCGCCGCGGCCTCCTCCATCCGTGCGGTATCGGCGTCGCCAAGCCGCCGACACGCCGACGCCAGCAGCACGCGGACGCAGGCCCCCTCGTACGGTGCCCCCAGTTCCTGCCACGCCGATTGCGCGCGGTGCAGCGCCGAGACGGCGCCGCGCGCGTCGTCCTCGGCCAGCCGCACGGCGCCTTCCGCCTGCGCCGACATCGCCCACAACAGCGGCTTGTCGAGCTCGGTGGCGAGCTGGGCCAGCTCGTCGGCCGCAGTCCGGGCCACCTCGAGGTCGCCGGTCGCGAGCAGGATGTCCACGCACGCGGCGAGCACCTTCGCGCGGTCGCCGAGCCCCTGCGCCTCCTCGACGACGCGACGGATGGCGCCCTCCGCATCGCCGAGCCGACCCTGTGCCAGGCGCAGCAGCGCCAACCCCGGATGCGGCCCTCGACCCGCCCGGCCGGCCAGCCCGTACGTGCGCTCGGCGTCGGCGAACTCACCGCGCAGCCGGTGCAGCTCCGCTCGCTGGTAGTAGGCCAGCCCGATCGCCGACTGCCCCGGCGGGTCCGACAGCCGCGCGCACGCGCGCTGCGCCCCGGCGATCGCCGCCTGCCAGTCGCCGCGCAGCTGCGCCAGCTCCGACAGGTGGACGAGGCACTGGCCGCGGTAGGGCACCAGGTCCGGCTGCGCGTCGCACCAGGCGCTCAGGACCCGCGTCCACTCCTGCGCCCGGCGCAGGTCGAGCAGCCGCCGGCACTGCAGGATCACCCCGCAGTAGACGATCCCCGTGACGATCGTCGACACCTCACCGGTCTCGACGGCGACCATCGCCTCGTCCAGCGCCCGGACCGCGCGCTCGGGCTCGTCCATCGCGATCAGGGCCTGCGCGGCCGCGAGCCGAGCGAGCGCGCGCAGGTCCGGTTCGGCGAACCGCTCGGCGACGTCCAGCGCGCGGTCGAACAGCGCGAGCGATTCGGCGGGCTCGCCGGCACCCAGCCGTCGCAGGCCCGCGGGGAGGAGCAGGTAGCCCTGCTCGGCGCAGTCCGGTCCGAGCTCGGCGGTCAGCCGTCCGGCGCGGCCGATCCACCCGCCGCCACGCGCCTCCTCGCCGCGGTTGAACAGCATCACCCCGAGCCAGTACGCACACCGCGCGGCCTGTGCCACCGCGCCGGCGTCGAGGAACGCCTGATGGGCCCGCGCCCAGGCGTCCTCGCACTCGGGGTCCCGACCGGTCAGGTACGCCGCGCGGGCCAGGCGGTCGAGGTCCTCGGGCGCGATCGAGCCGTCCGCGTCGATCACCGACAGATGCGCGTAGGCATCCCCCCACGCGTGCAGGCGGAACGCCTCTCGAGCCTGGTCGATGTACGCCACCATCACGACTCCCGCGGTACGAGCGGACGCCGCGTCGACCGTCGTCGACGACGACGTCTGCCATCACCATACGAGAGGCTGCATCCGAATGACAGTCGGCGCACGAACCCCTGGTGAACGCGAGCACAAGGAATGCCATGCCCAGCGACCGGCGACAGACACCGGACGGCGTGCCGGCGAGCACCGCCCTCGCCGTGGCGAGCCAGCAACTGCGGATCGACGTGAGCGCAGCGTTGCAGACGATGTACGACGACGCGTCGGGGACGCACCGCCCTGCGTCACGCGACGGCATGGATGCCACCGAACCCCGGCCGCAAGGGAGACGCGATGTCCAGTGACGTGACCGACAGCCACATCATGACCAACGGTGAGACGTCGTTCGCCGACTTCGGCAAGGAGATGTGGAGCTTCCTGACCGGCAAGGGCGCCGCGATCAACTACACCTTCGATGACATGCTCATCGAGGTCCCGCGCGAGACCGGCTCCGACGCGCCACGTGCCACGTGGCGCCTGCACGGCACGCTGCGCGTCACCACCACCGACGAGGACAATGGCGCTCAGTGACCGGCCCGGCACCGGGTCGGCGTGTGCTGGTTGACGCCGACCTTCACCTATCGGTCGACGGTGTCGACGCCACGCTCGTCGGCCGTGGCAACGCGCTGACGTTGCGCACCGACGAACCGGCCCGCCTGACGTC
>CAYVGE010000265.1:2669-5347 GCA_964450395.1 uncultured Actinomycetota bacterium | reverse complement strand
CCTGGGTCTGCTTGTCGACCTCCATGTTCTCGGGCGAGACGTGGCCGAACGAGCGGGTCCGGGGATCGCGCACGTCCACCGGCACGGGTTCGAGCCGACGGCGGTCGGTGACCTCGAAGGTGTGCTGCACCGCCGCCCGCGGCTGCGGCGCCGTCATCTCGGCCCACCGCACCGGCGTGTCCCCGACGTTGCGCCACGCGTGCGCCGCACCGACGCCGACGATGCCGTAGTCACCGGGCCCCAGCAGGTGGGCGCCCTCGTCGGTGTCGCAGATCACCTCACCCTCGACGACGTAGAAGCTCTCCTCGAACGACCGCACGTGCCATCCCACCCGGCCGTCCGGTTCGAGCTCGCACAGGCTGAAGCCCATGTGCACCGAGGGGCTGTGCTCGTCGATCGCCGCCCAGCGGCGGAAGCCGCCGCTCGCGCCGGCCAGCTCGGCGGGGACCGTCCAGTCGGCGTCGTCGGGGCGGACGATCAAGTGGTTGCGGGCCATCTGCCGGCGCCTCAGCGCTGACCCAGCGCCGACCACGCCTGCTGGTGCGTGACCTGCCCGACGAGGCGGTCGCGCGCCTCGACGACCTTGTCGCGCGCCGCGGCGACGTCACCGACCATCGCGAAGTCGCGCTTGCGCGCCTGGCCGGCCACGAAGACGTCGCGCACGTTGGACACGTCGGCGCACAGGGCGATGGTCGCGTAGGGGTCGAACAGCGGGGTGGCGTTGAGCATCGTGCCGTCCAGGACGATCACGTCGGCCTGCTTGCCGACGGTCAGCGACCCGGTGCGGTCCTCGACGCCGGCGACGTGCGCGCCATTGATCGTGGCCATCTCGACCATGTGGCGGGCGGTCACCGTCGACTCGGGGATCGGCGTGTCGGCCTCCCACGCGACCGCGTTGACCTGCACCCGCTCGCAGCCGAACGCCGCGCGCATCTGGGTGAACATGTCGCCGGGGACCGTGGTGACCACGTCGATCGACAGGCTCGGGCGCAACCCGTGGGCGTAGCACTTGCCGGTGGGGGGCCAGCCGTGGCCCATCTGCATCTCGACCTGGGCGGCGATCGAGACCATGCCGCCGCTGTCCTTGACCAGCTTCCACTCCTCGTCGCTCAGGTAGCACGAGTGGATGTAGGTCGTGCCCTCGTAGAGCAGGTCGAGGTCGGCGAGCTGCTTGACCATGCCGAAGCGGCCCGCCAACCGGCCCATGCCGACGTGGACGGTCACCGGGATGCCCAGATCGCGCGCCAACTCCCACTCGGCCTGCACCACGTCGTTCTGGCAGAAGCCGGGCCCGCGGGTGGCCAGCGCCATCGTCAGCAGGCCGTCATCGGACGAGAAGTACGTGTCGCGGATGCGGCGGACGTCGTCGCCCGGGATGCGGATCGAGCTGCCGTTCCAGTAGTCGTTGAGCGACAGGTTCGCGCTGCCGTAGGCGTACTGGGCGCGGATGCCCGACTCCTTGAGGCCCTGGATACCTGCATCGGGGTGGTCGGGCGTGTTGTTGATGTGCGACCAGTCGACCAGCGTCGTGATGCCGGCGTTCAGGCACTCCAGAGCGCCCGCGTAGTTGCTCGCGTACACGTCCTCGGGGCTGTAGATGGGGGCGAACGTGTCGAGCACCTCGACGAAGTAGTCGTCGAGCGTGGCGTTGGGCGCACAGCCGCGGATGGCCGTCTCCCAGGTGTGGCGGTGGGTGTCGATGAACCCGGGCATGACGATGCACCCGGCGGCATCGACGACCTCGGCGTCGCCGACGTCGAGGCCGGGGCCGACGGCGGCGATCGTGTCCCCCTCGATCAGCACGTCGGCCGTGGGCAGATCCCCCAGCTCGGCGTCCATCGTGACGACGGACCCATTGCGCAGCACGATGCGGTCGACCATTGGTACGGCTCCCTCCGGGGCGCGTCGCCCCGCTGTTGCCCATCCTCTGGGCGCAGGTTAGTACAGCGTCACTGAACGGGTCCAGAGCTTTCTGCAATCCTTTGCGCCCCTGCCCACGCTCCGGGCCGGGCGTTCGCAGACCGTGCCTGTCGGGAGCATCGGACGAACTCGACCGCGTAGGCCACCTCGCCCTGCGTCGCACAGCGTCTTGCCGTTCTCGAGCACGATCAGCTCGGCCAGCGCACCCGCGCGGTCGGTCATCAGCTCGAAGGCCCGGCGCAGCACCTCGCCACGGTCAGCGGCAGCGCCGTCATCACATGACCTTCCGGGTGGCCTCGACGATGCGGTCGGCGGTCGGGATGGTCTGGTCCTCCAGCTCACCGGCCGACGGCAACGGCACGTGCGGCGTCGTCACCCGCGTCGGTGGGCCGTCGAGGCCCCAGAAGCACTCCTCGACCACGATCGACACCAGCTCGGCGCCCCCCCCGCACAGCCGCGGGGTCTCCTCCACCGTCACGAGCCGGCTCGTCTTCGTGACCGATCCGCACAGTGTCTGGGTGTCGAGCGGCACCAGGCTGCGCACGTCGATCACCTCGGCGCTGATGCCTTCGCCGGCGAGCCGTTCGGCGGCCTCGAGGGCGCGCGGGACCATGGCCGCCAACGCCGCGATCGTCACGTCGGTCCCCTCCCGCAGGACCTTGGCGGTGCCGAGGGTGTCGACGACCTCGCCGTCGGGGACCTCGCCTTTGGTCGCGTACAGCCCCTTGTGCTCGAAGAAGATCACCGGGTCGTCGTCG
>CAYVGE010000265.1:0-2659 GCA_964450395.1 uncultured Actinomycetota bacterium | reverse complement strand
GGGCGCCGAACCGCAGCCCACCGCCGTTCGCCGTCTTGATGACCAGCGGCAGCGTCACCTGCCCGTTGGTCATGTAACGGGTCTTGGCGATCTGGTTCGCCACGATGTCCCAGCAGGTCGCGAAGAAGTCGGAGAACATCAGCTCGGCGACCGGCCGCAGGCCCGTCATCGCCGCGCCCATCACCGCCCCGGTGATCGCCTCCTCCGAGATCGGCGTGTCGCGCACCCGCATGTCGCCGAACTCCTCCACCAGCCCGGGCGTGGTCTTGAACACCCCACCCGCGTCGGCGATGTCCTCGCCGATCAGGTACACGCGGTCGTCGCGGCGCATCTCCTGCGCAAGCGCGTATGCGACCGCGTCGCGGTAGCTCAGTTCCGCCATGACGAACCTCCGTCAGCCCACACGTCCGTCGTGATCACCGAGGGGTCCGGCGGTGGGGCCGCCGTCGCCTCCTGCTCGGCCTGATCGACCTCGGAGTCCGCGTCCGCCTCGATCTGGTCGAGGGCCGGCGCATCGACGCCGTCGTCGAGCAGCAGCTGGCGGTAGGCCGGGATGGGGTCCCGCGCCAGCCAGGAGTCGACCTCCTCCTGCGGCCGGTACTTGCCGGGGTCGGCACGAGAGTGCCCGCCGTGGCGGTAGGTCTCGGCCTCGATCAGCGTCGGTCCCCCACCGTCGCGGGCCTTGGCCAGCGCGTCGCCGATCTGCTCGTAGGTGACCTCGACGTTGTTGCCGTCCACCAGGATCGACTCGAGCCCGTACGCCCCGGCCCGGTCGGCGCCGGGGTGCGGGACCGCCGTCACCGCATCGATCGGCGTGTACTCCATGTACAGGTTGTTCTCGCAGACGAACACGACCGGCAGCTCCCACACCACCGACAGGTTCAGCGCCTCGTGGAACGCCCCGATGTTGGTCGCGCCGTCGCCGAAGAAGCACACCGCCACCTGGTCGGTCCCGCGCGCCTGTGCTGACCACGCCGCGCCCGCCGCGATCGGCAGGTGCGCCCCGACGATCGCGTACGACCCCATCGCGCCGTGCTCCACGCTGGTCAGGTGCATCGACCCGCCCTTGCCACCGCAGATCCCGTTGGCACGGCCCATCAGCTCGCCGAGCAGCGAGGTCATCGACGCACCGCGGCCCAGGGTGTGGTTGTGGCCGCGGTAGGTGCAGAACGTCCAGTCGTCGGGGCGCATCGCCACCGAGGCGCCGGCGGCGATGGCCTCCATGCCGGTGCCGAGGTGGGACGTGCCCTTGACCAGGCCGCGCATGAACAGCTTGTACGCGCGCTCCTCGAAGGAGCGCATCCGGACCATCATCCGGTACAGCTCCAGGCGGGTCGCCTCGTCGGGCCGCTGCCCGACCTCGCTGATCATCCGCAGCTGGGGTTCCGTGCTCTGCGTGAAGCTCATCAGTGTCGCTCCGCTCGTCGGCTGCGTGGTCGAGGGTCCGCCGTCGCCGCGGACTCAGTACTTGTTGGTGATGACGAGCTCCTCGGCCGGGAACAGCGTCAGCAGCTTGGCGCCGTCGGCCGTGCACACGACCTCCTCCTCGATGCGCGCCGCCGAGTGGCCGTCGCTGGCCGGGCAGAACGTCTCCAGCGCGAAGACCATGCCCTCCTGCAGCTCGATCGGGTTGTCGAGCGAGTTCAGCCGGCTGATGATCGGCGGCTCGTGCAGCCCGACACCGACGCCATGGCCGAACTGCAGGCCGAACGCCTCCATCTCGTCGGGGAACCCGAACTCGGTCGCCTCCGGCCAGGCCCGCGCGATCTCGTCGGTGGTCACGCCCGGCTTGACGAGCGCGATGGCCGCGTCGATCCACTCGCGCGCCTTGCGGTACGCGTCGTGGTGTGCGGACGTCGCACGGCCGACCGCGAAGGTCCGGTAGTAGCAGGTCCGGTAGCCGTTGAAGACGTGGATGATGTCGAAGTACGCCTGGTCACCGGGGCGGATCAGCCGGTCGGAGTAGACGTGCGGGTGGGGGCTGCACCGCTCGCCGGCGATCGAGTTGATCGCCTCGACGTGCTCGGAGCCCATCTCGATCAGCCGCTTGGTCGCCATCGCGACCACGTCGCTCTCGCGCATGCCCGGCTTGAGCGACTCGTAGATGTCCTGGTACACGCCGTCGACCATGGCGCACGCCTGGCTGAGCAACAGGATCTCGTCGGGGTTCTTGATCTCGCGTGCCCGCAGCATCGTCTGCTGGCCGTCGCGGACCGTGATGCCCTCGGCCTGCAGCGCCTCGAGGATCGGCATCTCGACGATGTCCACGCCGAGCGCCTCGTTGGCGACGCCTTCGTCCTCCAGCACCCGGCCGATCTCCTTCGCGGCACGCGCCGGCAGCCCCGAGGTCGGCGCGATGGCGCCCTGCAGCCCGGTGTTGCCGCCGTTGGACTGCTCCGGGTTCAGCCACGGGGCCTGCAGGCGGTGAGCCTTGGCTGCCGAGCCGAAGTCCCAGATCCACGGCTCACCGGAGCGGGTCAGCAGCGCGTAGCGCTCCGCCTTGTTCCACGCCCAGTAGCCGATGTGGGTGCCGGTCAGGTACCGGATGTTCGACGTCTCGAAGCACAGCACCGCGCCCAGGTCCGAGTCGTCCAGCGCCCGGCGGGCGCGCTCCAGGCGGTAGGACCGGAGGCGGTCGAAGTCGACCCGCTGCTCCCAG
>CAYVGE010000264.1:0-5369 GCA_964450395.1 uncultured Actinomycetota bacterium | reverse complement strand
CAGAAGGGCGTCGAGGAGGCGAAGAAGAACTTCTTCTCCGTGCCGATGATCCAGAAGACGATCGTCCACGGCGTCATCGGTCACAGCGGCGCGGGACGCGTGCTGCTCAAGCCGGCCGCGCCCGGTACCGGGGTGATCGCCGGCGGCGCCGTCCGCGCCGTGCTCGAGTGCGCCGGCATCAGCGACGTGCTCGCCAAGTCGATGGGCACGTCCAACCCGATCAACGTCGTGCACGCGACGGTCGACGCGCTGCAGTCGCTGCGCCGCCCCGAGGAGGTGGCCCGGCTGCGCGACGTCGAGCTCGAGGAGATCCTGCCGAGCAAGATGCTCGCGAACATGCGGGCCTAGCCGCTCGCGGCACGAGGAGACACGACGACGATGGCCGACACGGACCAGAGCACCCGGGCCGATGCGGAACCAGGCTCTGCATCGCCGCTCATCGAGATCACGCAGGTGCGCAGCCTGATCGGCGCGCAGCGCGCGCAACGGCGCACGCTGCGGGCCCTCGGGCTGCGTCGGATCCACCACACCGTCAGCCAGCCCGACCGCGCCGAGATCCGCGGCATGCTGGCCAGGGTGGCACACCTCGTCGAGGTGCGCCGGCCCGGCGACGACGACCCCATGGGGCTCGAGCCCGGCCAGGAGCCGCAGACCGGGGACGAGGACCAGCAGACCTCAAGCAGCGAGCAGCGATAGGTCACATGACATGAAGCTCCATCACCTGAAGCCGGCGCCCGGCGCGCACCGCAAGCGCACCCGCAAGGGGCGCGGCGAGGCCGCGGGCAAGGGCAAGACGGCGGGTCGGGGCACCAAGGGCACCGGCGCGCGCGGCACCATGCGCATCGGGTTCGAGGGTGGCCAGACGCCGCTGCACCAGCGCCTGCCCAAGCTCCCCGGCTTCACGCCACGCAACCGCGTCGAGTTCGCGACCGTCAACGTCGGTCGCCTCGATGGCGCGTTCGACGACGGTGCCGAGGTCACCCCGACGGCGCTGCGCGAGGCCGGCCTGGTCCGCCGCGGCGACGCCCCGGTCAAGATCCTCGGCGACGGCGAGCTGTCGACGCGGCTGACGATCTCGGCCCACGCCTTCTCGGCGTCGGCGGAGCGCAAGATCAGCGAGGCTGGGGGCAGCACCGAGGTCCTGAGCTCCGGGTCCTCGACCTCCGCCTAGCGCAAGGGGTCCCCTATGCTCAGCGCGTTCGTCAACGCCATCAAGATCCGCGACCTGCGTGGCAAGATCCTGTTCACGCTGGCGATGATCGCGATCTACCGGCTGGGGTCGTTCATCCCGATCCCGGGCGTCGACTCGAGCGCGCTGCGCCAGCTGCTCGACCAGGCCACGGCCACGGGTGCCGCCCAGCTGATCAACCTGTTCTCCGGTGGCGCGTTCACCCAGCTCGCGGTGTTCGCGCTGGGCATCATGCCCTACATCACCGCCAGCATCATCATGCAGCTGCTGACCGTGGTGATCCCGCGCCTGGAGGAGTGGCAGAAGGAGGGTGAGTCGGGTTCCAAGCGCATCAACCAGTGGACCCGCTACCTGACCGTCGGCATCGCCGTGCTGCAGTCGACCACCCTGATCACCGTCATCCAGTCGGGCGGCGGCACCGGCGCGGGCGCGCTGTTCGGCGGCGCCCAGCTCCCCCCGGGGGTCCAGCTGATCCCCGACGACTCGATCCCGATGCGCGCGCTGATGGTGCTGACGCTGACGGCGGGCACCGCGTTCATCATGTGGCTCGGCGAGCTGATCACCGCCCGCGGCATCGGCAACGGCATGTCGCTGATCATCTTCGCGGCGATCATCTCGGAGCTGCCCAGCCAGGGCAACCAGATCCTCCAGTCCAGCGGTCCGGTCGTGCTGGGCATCGTCCTGCTGGTGGGGCTGCTGCTGATCGTCGGCGTCGTCGTGGTCGAGCAGGGTCAGCGGCGCATCCCCGTGCAGTACGCGCGGCGCCAGGTCGGCACGCGCAGCTACGGCGGCAGCTCGACGTACATCCCGCTGAAGGTCAACCAGTCGGGCGTGATCCCGATCATCTTCGCGTCGTCGATGCTGTACGTGCCGGTGCTGGCGGCCTCGATCTTCTCGAACCAGCCCTGGCTGGTGAACTTCGTCGACACCTACCTGTCGGGCCAGAACATCAACGCCGTCTACGTCGGGACCTACTTCGTGCTCGTCGTGTTCTTCGCGTACTTCTACACCGCGATCACGTTCAACCCGATCGACGTCGCCGACAACATGAAGAAGTACGGCGGCTTCATCCCCGGCATCCGTCCCGGGCAACGCACCGCCGAGGAGCTCGACCGGGTGATCACGCGGCTGACGCTGCCGGGCTCGCTCTACCTTGCGACGCTGGCGATCCTGCCGTTCCTGGCGCTGGGCATCGCCGGGGTGCCGTTCCCCTTCGCCGGGGCGACGCTGCTCATCGTGGTCGGCGTCGGGCTCGAGACCATGAAGCAGATCGAGAGCCAGATGATGCAGCGGCACTACGAGGGCTTCCTGCGGCGCTAGGAAAGGGACCACGGCATGCGATTGATCCTGTTCGGGCCACCGGGGGCCGGCAAGGGGACCCAGGCGGTCGCCATCGCCGAGGAGTTCGAGCTGGCGCACATCGCCACCGGTGACATCTTCCGCGAGCACGTCGGCAACGAGACCGAGCTCGGTCGCAGGGCCAAGGAGTACATGGATCGCGGTGACCTCGTCCCCGACGAGATCGTCATCGACATGGTCGATGACCGGATCGGGCAGGACGACGCGGTGAACGGGTTCCTGCTGGACGGCTTCCCGCGCACGGTCGCGCAGGCCGAGGCGCTGGACCGCGTGCTGGAGCGTGACGGCCACCGCATCGACGGTGTGATCCGCCTGGTCGTGGACGACGAGGAGCTGGTCGCGCGGCTGCTCAAGCGCGCCGAGGAGCAGGGGCGCAGCGACGACACCCGGAGGGTCATCGAGAACCGCCTGGCGGTGTACCGCGAGCAGACCGAGCCGCTCGCGGCGTGGTACGACGAGCGGGGCATCATGCGCGACGTCGACGGCGAGGGTGACATCGCCGAGGTGCGCCGGCGCGTGCTCGACGCGGTCCGCGAGGTGGCCAAGGGATGATCGTCCGCAAGTCGCCGGCCGAGGTCGAGATCATGGCCCGCGCCGGCAAGGTCATCGCCCACCTCCACGAGGTGCTGCGGGATGCTGTGGCGCCCGGGGTCACGACCGAGGACCTCGACCAGATCTCGGTGCGGGAGCTGCGGGCCGCCGACGCGGTGCCGTCGTTCCTGGGCTACGGCGGCTCGCCGGGGCGCGTCCCGTTCCCTGCCACCCTGTGCACGTCGGTCAACGAGCAGATCGTCCACGGCATCCCGTCGCCCAAGGTCACCCTGCGCGAGGGCGACCTGATCAAGATCGACGCCGGGGCCATCGTCGACGGCTACCACGCCGACTCGGCGGTGACCTGGATCGTGGGAGGCGAGCGCGCGGTGGCGCCCGAGGTGGCGCAGCTGGTCGCCCGCACCCGCTCGGGCCTGTGGGCCGGCCTGTCGGCCGCCCGCGTGGGCAACCGGCTGGGCGACGTCTCGTCGTCGGTCGAGGCGCACGCCACGGGCGCCGGCTACGGCGTCGTGCGCGAGTACGTCGGCCACGGCATCGGCAGGGCGCTGCACGAGGACCCGCACGTGCCCAACTACGGCCGCGCCGGCCGCGGCCCCCGGCTGGTCGAGGGCCTGGTCATCGCCGTCGAGCCGATGTTCAACCTCGGCACGCACGAGACCCAGGTCGAGGCCGACGGCTGGACCGTCACCACGGCCGACGGCGCGCTGTCGGCGCACTGGGAGCACACGGTGGCGATCACCGCCGACGGCCCGCGCGTGCTGACCGCACGCAGCGACGAACCGGAGTGGCCGCTGCGGTCGCCGGAGCTGGTGCCGACCGCCGACGTGGCGTGATGCGCTGGTGGAACATGCCGGATGCGCCTGCTAGGCTTGCCCGACGGCCCTGTTGTCGCGTGCGCGCAGTTCCACGGCGATCCCGCCGGAGCGCTGCAGGTTGCTGCACCGCATCGGAACGGCGACGTCGACGACCGGGGCCTTCGCGCTGTCCCACTGGAGATCCTGGTGCGACGCGACGCATCGTACGTGATCAGTGGAGTGACAGCCGGGAGCCGACCCGCGGCACCGGCGGGCGGATCGTCCTGGTGGACGCAGGAGGAGCACGGTGAAGGTTCAGCCATCAGTCAAGCGCATCTGTGAGAAGTGCCGCATCATCCGCCGCCGCGGACGCGTGATGGTCATCTGCTCGAACCCGCGGCACAAGCAGCGCCAGGGCTGACCCGGCAGGGGTCGGCCACACCCGCCGCCCGGTCCGCGTTCCGGGGTCGGACCTACGGACCACCACAGCACGACCACCCGGCGCAGGCCGGACAGGAGAGAGACATGGCACGGATCGCAGGTGTGGACCTGCCACGCGAGAAGCGCGTGGAGATCGGACTGACCTATGTGTTCGGCGTCGGCCGCACGCGCGCCCGCGACACGCTGATCGCGACCGGCATCGACCCGTCGATCCGGGTGCGCGACCTCGACGAGGGCCAGGTCAAGCAGCTGCGCGACCACATCGAGGCGAACTACCAGGTCGAGGGCGACCTGCGCCGCGAGGTGGCCCAGAGCATCAAGCGCAAGGTCGACATCGGCAGCTACCAGGGCATCCGCCACCGCCGCGGCCTGCCCGTCCGCGGCCAGCGCACCCACACCAACGCCCGCACCCGCAAGGGCCGGCGCCAGGCCGTCGGCGGCATCAAGAAGAAGCAGCGCAAGCACTGAGGTCCGGGCCGGTCCCGGGATCACATCGGACAGGAAGCAGAAGATGGCACAGCAGCGATCGGGCAAGGGTGCGCGCCGGCAGCGCAAGAAGGACCGCCGGCAGGTCTCCCACGGGCAGGCGCACATCAAGAGCTCGTTCAACAACACGGTCGTCACGGTCACCGACCAGCAGGGCAACGTGCTGGCGTGGTCGTCGGGCGGCAACGTCGGCTACAAGGGCAGCCGCAAGTCGACGCCCTTTTCGGCCCAGCTCGCCGCCGAGCAGGCGGCCAAGCGCGCCGCCGAGTACGGCGTGACCAAGGTCGACGTCTACGTCCGGGGCCCGGGCTCCGGTCGCGAGACCGCCATCCGCTCGCTGGCCGCCAACGGCCTGGAGGTCGCGGCGATCAAGGACGTGACCCCCATCCCGCACAACGGCTGCCGTCCCCCCAAGCGCCGCCGCGGCTGACGCCCGCACCACGGGCGTCGACGCGGACAGCCTGTCGCATCGCACCGAACGATCACGAGGAATCATGGCACGGTACACCGGACCCACCTGCAAGCGCTGCCGCCGCGAGCGCACGCAG
>CAYVGE010000263.1:0-5434 GCA_964450395.1 uncultured Actinomycetota bacterium | reverse complement strand
CCGTGCCACAACACCTCGCCCCGGCCGAGGGTCGCGTAGCACACGGCCGCCAGCAACCGCTCGCGCGCCGTGCCCCGCCGGCGGGCGGTGGACGGGCCGGCGTGGACGGTCAGGTCGGGCACACCCAGCCCGGTCAGCGCGTCGGCCCACACCCGACCCACCCGGTCGAAGGCGTCGGTCAGGCGGTCTCCGACCCAGGAGTGGCCGGCGGGCAGCAGCACATCGAGCGACAGCACGTCGGGTGACAACCACACCGCGCCGCCGCCGGAGAACCGGGTCACGATCGCGACGTCGTGGGGATCGACGGCCAGGGCGCCCTGTCCCCGCCCCAGCACGATCGCCGGACGCGTGCTGCGGTACCAGCGCAGCACCGGTCGGGGCCGGTCCGCCAGCCCGTCGAACAGGGCGATGCCGTCGTCGAGCAGCTGATCGGCCGCCGCGGCCCGCAGCGGCGGCACGTCCCACGGGGGTCCGCTCACGGTGCGACTCCGACGTCGGCGCGGCGCAACGCCACCGCGAGCACGACGCCCAGCACGTGGACCGCGGTCGCCGCCGCCAGGCCGGCGGCGTAGGCGCCGGTGACGTCGACCGACCAGCCGAACGCGGGAGCGCCGACGCCCAGGCCGATCAGGAACCCGAACATCACGACGCCGGAGGCGGCGCCGGCGGCGCGCTGGGGGAGCCGCTCGATGATGGCGAACATGCCCACGGAGTTCCACGAGCCGGAGCTGGCGCCAAAGGCGGCGGCGCCCAGCCACAGCAGTGCGGGGACGGCGGGCGCGGCCGCGACGGCTCCGACCGCGGCCACGCCGATCGTCGCGATCACCAGCAGCGTCGTCGGCGAGCCCAGCCGCCGCTCGGCGAGCCGGCTCCACCCGATGCGCCCGGCGATCCCGCAGATCCCCGCGGCCGACACCACCAGGCCCGAGGCGGCGGGGCTCCAGCCCAGCTCGTGCTGGCCGTAGTCGGGCAGGTAGGTGAACACCGCCGACCAGCCGGCGCCCAGCAGGAAGCCGTAGGTGGCCAGGCGCACCAGGAACGTCGAGCCCGCCGCGGCGCCTGTGCGGTCGGTCCCGGGCCCGTCGTCGGCGTCGTCGGGCAGGTCGGCGGGGACGACCCAACGCGCCGCGACCAGGCCGAGCAGCGGCAGCGCGGCCGCCACCAGCAGCGTCTGGCGCCATCCGATGGTGGCAGCGCCCAGCGGCAGCAGCGCGCCCCCCAGGAAGACCCCGACCTGCACCCCGGCCTGCTTGACGCCGGTCAGCGTGCCCCGGCTGCCGGGATCGCCGTGCATGCCGATGAGCTTGTTGGTCGCCGGGTTGGCGCCGGCCTGCGCGGCGCCGGCGGCGAGTGACGCGCCGACGATCAGCAGGTACACGGGCGAGACCGCGATGGCGGCCAGCGACGCCCCGCTGAGGGCGAGCGTCGCCAGCAGCGCCGTGCGTCCGCCGATGCGGTCGGCCACCCGGCCGATCGGGGGTGACAGCACGGCACCGAGCGCTGCGGTGGCCGTGACCAGTGCCCCGAGCTGCCAGCGGCTGATGCCGAAGGTCTCCAGCAGCGGGGTCGACAGCACCGAGAAGGCAGTGAACGCGAACGTCGAGCCCGCCATGGTCAACGCCAGGATCGACCCGAACGCGGTGCGGCGGGCGATCGTGGGGCGTGCGGCGGCTGACGTCATGGAGGGGCGCGGGACCGGGATCGGGGTCGGGGGATCCGGACGGCACGGACGTCCGTACGGTACCCGCGGGTGGGGGCCGCGGCCGGGTCAGCCGGAGCCGCCCCCACGATCGCGCTGCCGTTCGACCGCGGCGTTGATCTCGCCGCCGAACAGCACCGCGATGCTCGACAGGAACACCCAGAGCACGGTCGCGACCAGCGCGCCGACGGCGCGGCCGACCGAGGCCATCGCCTCGGCAGTGACCTCCGGACCCTGTCCCGGGTTGACCCCCGTCGCCAGGTAGGCGCGGAACCCCACGGCAACCAGCAGCCACACGGCCATGGCCGTCATGGCCCCCGGCAGCGACCGCCGCCAGCCGATCCGCCGCGCGGGCACGTAGCGGTACACCGCCAGCAGGAACACGGTGAGCACGAAGCCCAGCACCGGCCACCGGAAGATGCTCCACAGCAGCTGGAAGGTCAGGCCGAGGTCGAACAGCTGGGCGATCTCGCGGGCGCCGCCGAGCAACGGCCCGAACACCAGCAGCGACACCTGCAGGGTGATGACGAACAGCGACGCGAACGCCAGGCCCAGCGCAATGGCCCGCCGCTTGACGATCGTGCGCCGCTCGATGGCGTTGTAGGCGAGGTCCAGCGCGTGCACGGCCGGCAGGAACACGCGGCTCGACAGCCACAGCCCGACCACCAGCCCCGTCAGCGCCAGGCCGCCGCGGGCCTCGGCGAGCTGCGCCTGGACGTAGGGCACGGCGACGTCGATCGCGAGCTCGGGACCGAGGATCACCGTCATGATCTCCTGCACGACGCGTTCGACGTCCCGCACGCCGGTGGGGCCCGCCAGGTCCTCGACGTAGCCGAGGATGCCGCCGAGCGCGGCGGTGAACGGGATCAGGGCCAGCGAGGCGAAGAACGCCATCTCGGCGGCGAAGCCGGTGATGCGGTGGTCGCTGGCGGCGCGGACAGCGCCGACGGCGATCTCCCACGGGTTGAAGCCCCGCAGTCGCAACCCGCGGCGCGCCGCCCAGGCGTCCAGCCGCCTGGTCATCGAGCTCTCGGTCATCGAGTGGCGGAGATCCGCGGGGCGCCACGGTCCGATGGATCGCCGGTCCGGCGCCCCCACGGTGCGGGGCGCCGCGGCCGTCGTGGCTCGGCGGTGCGCCGATCGATCATATCCTGGATGATAACGGCGTGCCGCGGTGTGCAATAGAGGGCATCAGACCGGGGCGCAGGCACTCAGTCGCCCTCGGGGGTGAAGCCCTCCGCGTGTTGGATGGCCGTCAGCGCGTGCACCTGCTCCTTCGTCGCCGTGTAGAGCTGCCCGTAGATCGCGTACAGCTCGTCGTAGCGCTCGGCGAGCTCGGGCCGCGGCTCGACCGTGTCGGACGTCCGGGCCCAGGTCTCGCGGTCGTCCACGAAGCCGGCCGCCCGCGCCGCGAACAGGGCGTCGCCGTAGCAGGCGCCGATGGTGATCTCCGACAGCTCCTGGGGCATGCCGGTGACGTCGGACACGATCTGCGTCCACAGCGCCCCCCTGGTGCCGCCGCCGACCGCGACGACCCGCTCGGTGCGCACGCCGTCGTCGTGGAGCGCGTCGATGATGGCGCGGCAGCTGAAGGCCGTCGCCTCGAGCATCGCCCGGTACAGGTGCCCGCGCGTGTGGTTGATGGTCAATCCGGCGATGACGCCTCGGGCGTCGGGATCCCAGATCGGGGTGCGCTCGCCCGCCCAGTGGGGCAGGACGACCAGGCCGTTGGCGCCCGGCGGGGTCTCGCCGGCCTCGTCGAGCAGCCGCTCGTAGGGTTGGCCCTCGGAGACCTCGCGCACCCAGTCGGTCAGCGCGCCCGAGGTCGCCGTCGGCCCGATCATGATGTGCGTGCCGGGGAAGACGCCGGGGGTGCTGTTGAGGCTGCGGCTGGGTCGCGGCTCGTCGAGCACGCCGGCGATGCCCATGGTGGTGCCGTACGTCAGCATGACGTCGCCGGGATCGCGCACGCCGACGCTGGCCGACTCGACGAAGGCGTCGATCGTGCCGGCACACACGGGGATGCCCTCGGGCAGACCGGTCAGCCGGGCTCCCTCGGCGGTGACGGTGCCGGCAGTCTCCCACGGCTCGACGATGCGCGGCAGCGCCAGGCCGGGCGCGATGTCCTCGGTCCACTCGTCGACCCACGCCCGCTCGCGCGGGTCGAACATCGGGATGCAGAACGACGCCGAGATCGAGTCGAGCGTGTACTCGCCGGTGAGGCGCTCGACGACGAACGAGTTGGGCATGAGCAGCTGCTCGGTGCGCTCCCACACCTCGGGCTCGTTGCGGCGGATCCACAGCAGCTTGGGCCCGATCGACTGGTGCGACAGCCGGGAGAGCGCCCGCTCGACGATGGCATCGGCACCGTAGCGCTCGAGCAGCTCAGCCATCTCGTCGCCGGCACGGGTGTCGATGCCGTAGGAGATCGCGTCGCGCACCGGGTCGCCGTTGGCGTCGGCCGGCAGCGTGCAGGCGCCGATGCCGCTGACCGACACCGCGCGGATCGGTCCGTCGGCCCCGTGCCGCAGCTCCGAGATGATCTCGGAGACGTCGCTCCACCACACCCGCTCCGGGTCGTGCTCGAAGTGGCCAGGACGCGGCGACGAGATCCCGTGCCTGCGTTCGGCGGTCGCGACGACCGCGCCGTCGGGCCGGGTGATGACCCCCTTCGTGCTCCCCGTGCCGATGTCGATCCCGAGCAGCGCCTCGGCCATGCGCGGTCCCCCTTCGGCTCATCCCTGCCGGCGGCGAGTGTAGGGGAGCGTCCCCGGTGCGCCCAGGGGTCCCGGGCCGCCGCGCACCGGCCGCCAGCATGGCGACCGTGGCCGAACCCGTTCGGCGACGTAGCATGACGCCCGCGCATGCCCACTCCACCCCCGTCGGGTGACCACGTCCGTGCCTTCGGCAACCAGCTCGTCGAGGTCCACGGCGCTGTCCCAGCGACCGGGGCGGAGCGGTCGCGGAGTGGCGTGGGACGCCAGCGGCGCTGGGCAACTCCGACGCGACGTGGCACGATCGCGCACATGACCAGCAGACCCGTCCCGGCGCAGCACCTGCGCGACCTCGCGCGGCTGCGCCGCGTGCGCGACCGGATCGATCGGGAGTACGCGCGGCCGCTGGACGTCGAGGCGCTCGCCCGCGGCGCGCACATGTCGGCCGGCCACCTCAGCCGCCAGTTCCGGCGAGCGTACGGCGAGTCGCCGTACGCCTACCTGATGACGCGGCGCATCGAGCGCGCCATGGCGCTGCTGCGTGGTGGGGACCTCAGCGTCACCGAGGTCTGCTTCGCGGTCGGCTGCGCGTCGCTGGGCACCTTCAGCACCCGCTTCACCGAGCTGGTCGGTGTGCCGCCCAGCGTCTACCGCCGGGAGGCGGCGCAGGCGACAGCGGGGATGCCGCCGTGCGTGGCCAAGCAGGTGACCAGACCGGTCAGGAATCGAGAAGCGGCGGCGGCGGGCCGCCCCTAGGGTGATCGCCATGGACATCACCATTCACCACAGTTTCCTCCCGCAGAACGACCCGGACGCCGCACTCGCGTTCTACCGCGACACCCTCGGCTTCGAGGTCCGCAACGACGTCGGGTACGAAGGGATGCGCTGGATCACGGTCGGCCCTCCCGACCAGCCCGGCACGTCCGTCGTCCTGTACCCGCCGGCCGCCACCCCCGGGCTCACCGACGACGAGCGCCGCGTCATCGACGAGATGATGGCCAAGGGCCCCTACGCCATGCTC
>CAYVGE010000262.1:4465-5435 GCA_964450395.1 uncultured Actinomycetota bacterium | reverse complement strand
GCCTCGGGCGCCCGCACACGCACGGCGTCTGCCGCCTCGTCGGTCGGCTCGCGGTGCGCGGCCGATTCGGCCTCGACCCGCGCACGGTACAGGTCGAGTTCGCGCTTGCGCGTCTCGTCGTTCCAGCCCAGCTCGCCGCCCAGCAGGTCGGCGACCTTCTCGGCCGCTTCCAACCCGCCGTCGGGCACCTCGAACGAGATCCGCGTGCGGCGCGCCATGACGTCCTCGAGGTGCAGTGCCGCCTCGGCCTGCGCGGCGTAGACCACCTCGGCGCCGATGTACTCGGCGGCGCCGGGCAGCGGCTCGCCGAGGTCGGGGTGCTCCGCGACGAGCGCCAGGACGTCGGCGATCAGCGAGCCGTAGCGGCCCAGCAGGTGGTCGATCACCGCGACGTGCAGGCCGCTGCTCTCGGCCAGGCGGCGCCGGCCGTTGCGCAGCGCCTGGTAGCCCTCTGCACCGACGATCCGGATGTCCTTGGACACCCCTGTGGGGATGGTCTGGTCCATCACCCTGGCCGCGGCGTCGACGGCGTCCTCGGCCATGACCCGGTAGGTCGTGTACTTGCCGCCGGCGACGAGGGTCAGACCCTCGACGGGTTGCACCACGGAGTGCTCGCGGGACAGCGACGCCGTGCTGGCGCTGGGGTCCTCGGCCAGCAACGGCCGCAGGCCCGCGAAGACGCCCTCGATCTCGTCGGCCGTGACCGGGTCGGCCACCCACTCGTTGAGGTGGTCGAGCACGTACTGGATGTCGCGCTCCGTCGCGGCTGGGTGGGCCCGGTCGTGGTCCCACTCGGTGTCGGTGGTGCCGACCAGCCAGTGCGACCCCCACGGGATGACGAACAGCACGCTCTTCTCGGTCTTGGTGATCAGACCGGTCTCGAGCCGCAGCCGTGACCGTGGGATCACGATGTGGATGCCCTTGGACGGGCGGACCTCCAGGTTCGTCTGGCCGCCGAGCATCTCGTTCA
>CAYVGE010000262.1:0-4455 GCA_964450395.1 uncultured Actinomycetota bacterium | reverse complement strand
CAGACCCCGGTGGCGTTGATGACGTGCCTGGCACGCACCGTGATCTCGTCCCCGGACTCGAGGTCCATGACCCTGGCGCCGGTGACGCGCTGCCCGTCGAGCACCAGGTCCCGCACCCGGGCGCTGGTCGCCAGGGCGGCACCGTACGTCGCCGCGGTCCGCGCGATCATCATCGTGTGGCGGGCGTCGTCGACCTGCGCGTCGTAGTACTGGATCGCGCCGATCAGCGCGTCCTCCTTCAGGTCCGGTGCGATCTGCAACGCGCGGCGCCTGGACAGGTGCCGGTGACCCGGCACGGATCGCGCGCCACCGAGCAGGTCGTACAGCAGGACCCCCGCGCCCACGTAGGCGCGCTCCCACACGCGCTGGCGCAGTGGGAAGAGGAACTGCACCGGGTGGACGAGGTGGGGGCACAGGGTCTTGAGCAGCAGCGCACGCTCGCGCAGCGCCTCGCGGACGAGGCCGAAGTTGAGCTGCTCGAGGTAGCGCAGCCCCCCGTGGATCAACTTGCTCGAACGGCTCGAGGTCCCCGATGCGTAGTCGCGCTGCTCGACCAGGGCGACGGAGAGCCCACGGGTCGCGGCATCGAGGGCGACCCCGGCGCCGACGACCCCGCCGCCGACCACGAGGACGTCGAACACCTCCTCGGACATCCGTTGGAGGCTGTGGCTCCGGTGCTCCGGGGTGAGTGGCACTGCGGACAGTGGCATCTGACGACTCCTTGGGGCGCGGACTGGGGCGCGGACCTCGTCAGACGTACCCGATCAGCCCGGTCATCCACCTCTGTCGGCGGTGCCGAGGCCGGTCCGCATCGATCGGGACCCGTTCAGGCGCCGCGCTCCACCGGCGCGAACTGCGCCGCGAGCCGCTGGCCGCTGAGCTGGCCGACGCGGGTGCGCAGCGCCTCGGTCCAGGTGCGCCGCGCGAGGCCGTGGTCGTCGTCGGGCGGCGCCAGCGGCTGGCCGAAGCGGACGCCGAGGGTGCCCGGCGCCGGCCGGCGCAGCGTCGGTCCGCGGTCACGGGGCCAGAGCACCGCCGTGCCGCGCAGGCCCACGGGGACGGTGGGGACGCCGGCGGCGTGGGCGATGCGGGCCACGCCGCTGCGGAAGCGGTACAGCGCGCCGTCGGGCGAGCGGGTGCCCTCCGGGAACACCGCGACCAGCTCACCGGATCGCAGCAGCTCGGCGATCCGCCGGACGATGGACAGGTCCGCGGTCCCGCGGTCGATGGGCACCATCCCCATCGCCACGTTGAACCTGCCGAACAGGCCCCGGGCGAGCTCGTGCTTGCCCAGGTACCACACCGGGCGGGTGGTCACCGCCGACAGCAGGTAGTTGTCGAGGTTCGACACGTGGTTGGCGGCCAGCAGCGCGCCGCCGCGGCGCGGCACGAGGTGGCCGCCGTCGACCGTCGGACGCAGCAGCCGGCGGACCGGGGGCGCGGCCACCCGGTTCGCGATGCGCATCGCCGTCGTCGCCATCGTCAGGCGAAGAGCCCGCCGTCGACCTGCAGCACCGATCCGTTGACGTACGCGGCCGCCGGCGAGCACAGGAACCGCACCGCGGCCGCGACCTCCTCGGCGGTGCCGAGCCGGCCGGCGGGCACCCGGTCCAGCAGCGCCGACGTGTCGACGCCGCCCGTCATGGCGGTCTCGACGAAGCCGGGCGCCACCGCGTTGGCCGTGATGCCCCGCTTGCCGACCTCGCGCGCGATGGTCTTGGCCATGCCGACCAGCGCCGCCTTGCTGGCGGCGTAGTTGGCCTGGCCGGCGTTGCCGTGCAGCCCGACGACGCTCGACATCATGACGATGCGTCCCGTCCGCGCCCGCAGCATCGGGCGCAGCGCGGCCCGGGTCAGCGTGAAGGCGGCGGCGACGTTGATCTGCCAGGTGCGGGCGAAGTCCTCGTCGGACATCGTCATCGCGAGCCCGTCGGCGGTCGCGCCGGCGTTGTTGATCAGCGCGCCGATGCCACCGACGTCCCCGATGACGTCGAGCAGCGGGGTGCAGTCGGCGGCGAGGTCGGCGCCGACCACGCGGGTGTCGACCCCGTGCGCACCACAGGCCTCGGCGACCGCCGCTGCTCCTCCCCGGTCGCGGCCGTAGTGGACGACGACGTCGAAGCCGTCCTCGGCGAGCCCGCGGGCGACCGCGGCGCCGATGCCCTTGGACGATCCGGTCACCAGCGCCCAGGTCATGGCCCAACCTCCTCGCTGGCGCGAGCAGCTTGGCCCCCGGCCTGTCCGGTGATCGCTGACGCGCTCACCGCACGGCCTCCGGCAGGTCGCCGGGCGTGATGACCGTGTGCCGGTCCAGTGACCGGTCGGTGCGCTTGACCAGCCCCGTCAGCACGGGTGAGGGCCCGAGCTCGACGACGCGCTCGACACCGAGCCCGGCGAACGTCGCGACGGTGTCCCGCCAGCGCACCGGCGACGTCAGCTGGCCGCGCAGCACCGTGGGCCAGTCCGCCGCGGCGCGGTGCGGGCGCGCGTCGAGGTTGGCCACGACGGGCACCGCGGCATCGGCGAAGCTCGCCCCGTCCAGCGCGTCGCCGAAGGGCGCGACGGCCGGCTCCATGTGCGGGCTGTGGTACGCCGCACCGACCTGCAGGGGCACGACCTTGCCGCGCTCGCCGCTGTCGGCCAGGACGTCGCGCAGCCGGTCGAGCGCCGCGGCCTCGCCCGCGGCGACGAGCTGCCCGGGCGCGTTGTCGTTCGCGACGTGCGCGCCGGCCTCGGCGCACGCGGCCTCGACGGCCTCGACGGTGTAGCCCAGGCAGGCGACCATGGTCCCGGGCCGCTCGTCGGCGGCGTCCTGCGTAGCCCGGGCGCGGGCGTCGACGAGGGCGAGGCCGTCGGCGAAGTCGAGCACGCCCGCCGCGACGAGCGCGGCGTACTCTCCCAGCGAGTGGCCGGCGGTCACGGCCGGGGGCGGGGCGACCCGACGCCACGCCTCGTGCTGGACGACGAACTGGACGAACAGCGCGACCTGGCAGTTGACCGGCACGCGCAGCTCGTCCTCGTCGGCGTCGAGCCCCAGGTGCGTCACATCGCGCCCGAGCAGCTCGTCGGCTTCGGCCCACCGCGCGAACGACGGCTGGTCACGCCACGGCTCGGCCATCGCCGGACGCTGGCTGCCCTGGCCCGGGAACACCACCGCGACGCGCTGTGCGGCGTCCGTCATGCTGCACCTTCCTGCTTCGGCTCGTCGCGAGCGTAGTCACCACGCGGGCGCTCCACTCTCCGCCGGGCAGCCGGGTCATCGCCCGCTGCCGCGGTCGGGCAGGAGCCTACCGGCGCGGCCGCTCGGCGCACCACGGGGCGCCGGGCGCGCGGGCTGCGGGACCCGCAACCCGCGCCGGCGGCGGTGCGCCGGCGTGTCGGCCACCAGCGCGGGGCCTGCAGGGACAGCGAGGTCCGGTGGACCCCCCTCATGTCGTCCACCGAACCGCGCCAGAAGGAGTTCTAGCGGACCACATGACTGCATGTCAACGCTCGTGACTGCCGGTGACGACGGCGGCGCACCGGTGGTGGTTGCGGATCGAGGAGGGCAGCGTCAGGCGAGTGTCGCCGGCCCCTGCAGCACCACGTCGACGGCCATCGCGGCGAACAGCAGGGCGATGTAGGTGATCGACCAGCGGAACGAGGCGTGGGCCGTGGCCGCGTCGGGGTGGCGCCACAGGGCGACCGAGGAGGCGATGTACCCGCCGCCGAGCAGGACGGCCGCGGCCAGGTACAGCAGCCCGAGCTCCGCGACAGCTCCGAACATCAGCGTGAGCGTGACCAGCAGCACCGTGTACAGGAGGATCTGGCGGGCGGTCTCGGCCACCCCCAGGACCACCGGCATCATCGGCACGCCGGCCCGCGCGTAGTCGCGGCGGTAGCGCAGCGCCAGCGCCCAGAAGTGGGGTGGCGTCCACGCGAAGACGATGGCGAACAGCAGCAGGGCCGGCAGCTCGATCCGCCCGGTCACCGCCACCCAGCCCACGAGCACGGGCACGCAGCCCGCCGCTCCACCGATGACGATGTTCTGGGTCGTCCGGCGCTTGAGGCCCATGGTGTAGACGAGCACGTAGAACAGGTTGGCCGCCGTGGCCAGCACCGCCGCGAGCGGGTTGACCGTCAGCGCGAGCCACACGAACGCCACCACGCCGAGCACGATCCCGAAGACCAGCGCGTTGCGCGGTGGGACCTCCGAACGGACCAGCGGCCGGTGGGCCGTCCGGGCCATCAGCGCATCGATGTCGCGGTCGGCCCAGCAGTTGATCGCGTTGGCGCTGCCCGCGGCGGCCGTGCCGCCCAGCGTCGTCGCCACCATCAGCCAGGTCGGCGGGACGCCGCGTGCGGCCACGAACATGGCCGGGATCGTGGTCACGAGCAGCAGCTCGATGATCCGCGGCTTGGTCAGGGCGACGTAGGCGCCGACCAGCCGGCGGCGCGATGGCCGCTCGACGGCGC
>CAYVGE010000261.1:0-5447 GCA_964450395.1 uncultured Actinomycetota bacterium | reverse complement strand
CGGCGAGGCGCTGGAAGCGTGCTTCGACCCGATCGCCGAGGCGCTGACGCAGGAGGAGATGACCGAGCTGAACAAGCGCGTGTCGTCGGACGGCGAGCGGCCGGAGGCCGTCGCCGAGTCGTTCCTGAACGACAACGACCTGCTCAGCGGCTGCGAGGCCTGAGTAGTCCACGCCCGACCGCCGGCGGCCGGCACCTGCGGGTGCCGGCCGTCGCCGTCTCCGGCACCGCGCCGCCCCGACGTGCCGGGACCGGTCACGCTACGGTTCCCCGGCGAGCCCGAGCCCGAGGCTGCGGCCCGCCGAGCCGAGCCGCGGCGATCACCGAGAGGCGCCGATGACGACCGCCGAGGCCATCGACTGGCACGAACGCGCGACGACCGTGACGCCGGAGGTCCGCCCCTTCATCGACGGCGACCACCGTGATCCCCGGTCGGCGACCACCTTCGTCGACACGAGCCCCCGCGACGGCCGCAACCTGGCGGTCGTGCCGAACGGCGACGCGGCTGACATCGACGCGGCGGTGGCGGCGGCGCGCCGGGCCTTCGACGACGGCCGGTGGAGCGATCGTTCGCCGCGGTCGCGCAAGCGCGCCCTGCTGCGCTTCGCCGACGCCATCGAGGCCCACGCCGACGACCTGGCGCTGCTGGAGTCGCTCGACGTGGGCAAGCCGATCACCGACGCGTTGCGGGCCGACGTGCCCGGCTGCGCGAACACCATCCGGTGGTACGCCGAGGCCGTCGACAAGCTCTACGACGAGGTCGCCCCGACGGGCCCCGACACCGTGGCGATGATCCGGCGTGAGCCGGTCGGCGTGGTGGGCGCGGTCGTTCCCTGGAACTACCCGCTGATCCTCGCGGCGTGGAAGATCGGGCCTGCGCTGGCGGCGGGCAACACCTGCGTGCTCAAGCCGGCCGAACAGTCGCCGCTGTCCGCGCTGCTGCTCGGCCGCCTGGCTGCCGAGGCGGGCCTGCCCGACGGCGTGCTCAACGTGGTGCCCGGCGACGGGCCGTCGGCCGGCGAGCCGCTGGGACGGCACCCCGACGTCGACGCGATCGCCTTCACCGGCTCGACGGAGGTCGGCCGGCGGTTCCTGCGCTACAGCGCGGACTCGAACCTCAAGGAGGTCTCGCTGGAGCTCGGTGGCAAGAGCCCCCAGGTCGTCTTCGCGGACTGCCCCGACCTCGACGCCGCGGCGAAGGCCATCGCGTGGGGCATCTTCTACAACGCCGGCCAGACCTGCCACGCCGGCTCGCGGCTGGTCGTGGACGCGGGGGTCGAGGACCAGCTGCTGGCCGGCATCGCCGAGGCCGCCGCGGCGCTGCGGCCGGGTGACCCGCTGGACCCCGCCACGAAGATGGGCGCGATCGTCAGCGCCGAGCAGCACGCGCGGGTGACCGGGTACCTCGACACCGGTCGGCGCGAGGCCACGGTGGTCCTGGGCGGCGGGACCGCCGCACCGGTCGAGGGCGGGTTCTACGTCGAGCCGACGGTCTTCGCCGGCGTCGACAACGCCATGGCGATCGCCCGGGACGAGATCTTCGGCCCGGTGCTGACGGTCCACCGCTTCACCGGCGACGCGCCGGACCGGGCCGTCGCGCTGGGCAACGACACCGACTACGGGCTGGCCGCCGCGGTGTGGACCCGGGACGTCGGCCGTGCCCACCGGGTCGCACGGCAGCTGCGCGCCGGCACGGTCTGGGTCAACACGTTCGACGTCAGCGACCTCGCTACGCCCTTCGGCGGCTACAAGGCGTCGGGGTTCGGCGGCCGCGACCGGTCGCTGCACGCCTTCGAGCACCTGACGCAGCTGAAGACCACGTGGATCGACCTGCGCTGAGATGACCGCCATCCAGCGGATCACCGTCGACCGGTGCGAGCTGCCGCTCGACCCGCCGTTCGCGGCGGCGTGGGACCCGGTCCCCCGGCGGGTCGCTCCCGCGACCGTCGTGCGGATCGAGACCGACGACGGCCTGGTCGGCGTCGGCGGCGGCGACACGCTGCACGGCGTCGAGCCGCACCTGCACCGGCTGCTGGGCACCGACCCGCTGCGCATCGAGGAGCAGGTCCGGCGGCTGGAGAGCATCGCCTTCCACGCGGGGCGACCGTGGCCGCTGGAGGTCGCGCTGTGGGACCTGATCGGCCAGGCGACCGGCCAGCCGGTCTGGCGCCTGTTCGGCGGCGTCGGCGACCGGCTGCCGGCGTACGTGTCGTTGGGCGCCCGGCGGGACGCGGCCGCGCTGGCCGATGCCGTCGTCGGGCTGGCCGAGGCCGGCGTCGCTGCCTGCAAGCTGCGGCTGGACCCGCGCCGGCCCGAGGCGCTGATCGCCGCGGTCGCCCGGGTCCGGGACGCCGCCGGCACGGGGACGGCGCTGATGGTCGACCTCAACCAGGCCTGGCGCATGGCCGGCGACACCGCGCGGTCGATCGACGTCGTCGCCGCCCGGCGGATCGCCGACGCGCTGGCCGACCTCGACGTCACCTGGTTGGAGGAGCCCCTGGCGGCCACCGACCACGCGGGCCTGGCCGCACTGCGGGCCGGTGGGCGGCTGCGGATCGCCGGGGGCGAGCTCACGCGCACCTTCGACGCGCTGCTCGCCGACGTGCTGGCCGACCGCTACGACGTGCACCAGCCCGACGCGGCGTTGTCGGGGCTGTGGCGCGGGCGCACGATCGCCGAGCTGGCGCTGCGGCGCGGCCGCTGGTACACGCCGCACACGTGGACCGACGGCATCGGGCTGCTCGCCAACCTCCACGTCGCGGCAGGCGTCGGCGGCGGGCCGTGGCTGGAGCACCCGTACGACCCCGACGGGTGGACGCCAGACCGGCGCGACTTCGTCCTGGCCGAGCCGGTGGTGGCCGTCGACGGCACGCTCGTGGCGCCGGACCGGCCCGGACTCGGGGTGCTGCTGGACGACGACGCGATCGGGCGGACACGTGTCGAGCGCATCGAGGTGCGTGGAGACCGGGGCACGACGTGAGGATGCGGGCGGCGGTCTGCGCCGCGGTCGGTGGGCCGGTGGAGATCCGGGAGGTCGAGCTGCGGCCGCCCGCGCCCGGCGAGGTGCTGGTGCGGATCACGGCGACCGGCGTGTGCGCCAGCGATGTCCACGTCGTCGACGGCACGCTGCCCAAGCCGATGCCGATCGTGCCGGGGCACGAAGCGGCCGGTCGGGTCGCGGCGCTGGGCGAGGGCGTGGACGACCTGGCCGTCGACGACCACGTGGTGCTGACGATCCTGCCGTGGTGCGGCGCCTGCGCCGCCTGCCGGCGGGGGCAGCGGCGCGCCTGCGCCTGGGCCGCGGAGCTGGCCGCCACGGGCACGCTGGGCGGCGGTGGCACCGCGCTGTCGGTCGACGGCCGTCCGCTGCACCACTTCACGGGCGTGTCGTCGTGGGCGGAGTACGCCGTGGTGCCCCGGACCGGCGCCGTCCGCATCACCGGGGACCTGCCCTCCACCCATGCGGCGCTGCTCGGCTGTGCCGTCGCCACGGGCTTCGGCGCGGTCCGTAACGCCGCCGCGGTCGCCCGCGGCCAGGCGGTGGCTGTCATCGGCTGCGGCGGTGTCGGCAGCACCGTCGTCCAGGCGGCGCGCCTGGCGGGGGCCGACCCGCTGATCGTCGTCGACCGCAACGCGGGGGCCCTGCGGCTCGCGGCGCGGCTCGGCGCGACGCACACCGTCACCGCCGACCACAGGCCGGCCGACGAGCTCATCCGGGGCGTGGCGCCTGCGGGGGTTGACCACTGCTTCGAGGTCCTGGGAAGGCCGAGCACGGTGGAGGCAGCCTGGCGGGCGCTGGCGAGCGGCGGGCAGGCCACCGTCGTCGGCCTGCTGCCCGCCGCGTCGACGATCACCCTCGACGCGTTCCCGTTGATCACCGAACGGCGTCTGGTCGGCACCTACCTCGGCGGCGTCGAGCCCGACCGCGACCTGCCGGCGCTCGCGGACGCGGCCGCGTCCGGCCGCATCGAGCTCGCGCCCCTGGTCGATGAGATCGAGCTGGCGCAACTGCCTGCTGCGGTCGACCGCCTACGGGCCGGGGCCGTCACCGCCCGGCAGGTGGTGCGCCTGGAGTGACCCGCCGGACCCACCGGCCCCCGGACGGGAACGGGGCCGCTTGTGGCGGCCCCGTGGTCGTCAGCTGGTGTGGACCGGTTCCGCGATGAGATCCGGCGCGTCGAAGGCCACGTCCGCCAGGTGGTTCGCGCAGCACCTGTGGCCGGCGAGGTGACCCGGCTGCCGGGCCTCGACCGGCTCGCGCAGCCTGTGCACGCGCTCGGCGGGGCCGAGCGTCACCAGCTCGTACAGGTCGACGTGCTCGACGGCGGTCGCGACGCTGCGACGGCAGCATGCGAAGACCGGGGAGCCGTCCCGCCACGCGCCCTCGAACTGCTCGAGCAACGCGATGCGAGCCACTGTGGGGGTGTCGTGTACGGCATCCATGAGGCCAATGCTATCGGCACACCGGCCGGTCGCACCTCATTGCCGTCGGTCCGTCATCGGGCCGCGGGCCGGCGGCGGACGGTCACCCGCCCGCGAGCTCGCGCGACCGCAGGGTCGCCGCTTCGATCGCGTTGATGAACGCCGCGCGCACGCGCTCCTGCTCGAGCACGCGGATCGCGGCGATCGTCGTGCCGCCGGGCGAGGTCACCGACTCGCGGAGCTCGACCGGGTGGCGGCCCGAGTCGCGCAGCATCTTGGCGCTGCCGACCATCGTCTGGGCGATGAGGTCGGTGGCCACGTCCCGCGACAGCCCGAGCAGGATGCCCGCCTCGATCATCGTCTCGGCCAGCAGGAACACGTAGGCGGGTCCCGAGCCCGACAGGCCCGTGACCGCGTCGAGCTGCTCCTCGGCGAGCTCGAGCACGCGACCGACGCCGCCCAGGATCTCGCGGGCCGTCCCGACGTGCTCGGGTCCGGCGTGGGCGCCGGCGGCCAGCACGCTCATCGCCTCGTCGACCTGCACAGGCACGTTGGACATCACCCGAACCACGGGGATGTCCTCGAGCAGCGCCGCCTCGATCGTCGCGGTCGACACGCCGGCGGCCACCGAGATCACGGTCTGGCCCCGGTGCAGCTTCGGCGCGATCGCCGACAGCAGCTCCATCATGCTCTGCGGCTTCACGGCGATCACCACCACATCGGCGCCCGCGACGGCCTCGGCCGAGTCGGTGTGGGCGGAGACGCCGTGGCGCTCGGCGATCTGCTCGGCGTGGCGGGTCGTGCGCGTGGTGCAGACGAGCTGCGCGGGGGTCCACGCCCCCGAGCGCAGCAGCCCCGACAGCAGGGCCTCGCCCATGCGACCGGTGCCGAGCAGGGCGATGCGGGAGGTGTGCTGGTCAGTCATGGATGTCGAGCCTAGCCGAGCCGTGGCGCCGCGCTACGAACCCACCAGCGCGCGCAGGAAGAACACCAGGTTGGCCGGTCGCTCGGCAAGGCGGCGCATGA
>CAYVGE010000260.1:0-5449 GCA_964450395.1 uncultured Actinomycetota bacterium | reverse complement strand
CAGCTCGACTGGAAGATCGACGACCTCGTTCCACCCGTCGTGCCCTGACCGGATCGCAGCGCGCCAGCGCGGGGTCGCAGGCGAGCACCCGCAGGGCACCGAACGCCGACGTGGGCCCGGCAGTCCGGTGGCGGGGGCCGAAAGCCCTGCAGGTTGGGGGTCGGCAGCCCATGTCTGCGACACTGCCCTCCAAGCACCGTATGGCGACCTCTCGAGGAAGGCGCCCGGTTGATGACCGATGTGATGGACGCCGCGGCACTCGCCGATCTGCTGGACGGGCTGGCACGACAGGGGTACACCGTCGTCGGTCCCACGGTCACGGACGGTGCGATCGTCTACGACGAGCTCGACTCGGTCGACGATCTGCCGCGGGGGTGGACCGACGAGCAGGCGCCCGGCCACTACCGCCTGGCGCGCCGCGACGACGACGCGCTGTTCGGTTACGCCGTCGGTCCCCACTCGTGGAAGCGGTACCTGCTGCCGCCGACCCACACGGTGTGGTCGGCCGAGCGGACCGATGACGGTGGCGTGCGCATCCTCGACGACCCGACGCCGGTACCACGCTACGCCTTCGTGGGAGTGCGATCGTGCGAACTGGCCGCCATCGCCGTCCAGGACCGCGTGTTCATCCAGGGACCGGCCGTGGACACCGTGTACGCCAGACGGCGCGACGAGGTGCTGCTGATCGCCGTCAACTGCGGGGATCCCGCGGGCACGTGCTTCTGCGTCTCGATGGGCACGGGACCACGTGCCACCGGCGGCTACGACCTGGCGTTGACCGAGGTGCTCGACGACGACGGGCACCGCTTCGTCGTGGAGGTCGGCACCGATGCGGGCCGGGTTGCGCTTGATGCCGCCGTCCACCGGCCCGCCACCGACGACGACCGGACGGCGGCGCGGGAGGTGACGCAGCGGGCGGCCCAGCGCATGGGACGCGTGATGGACACCACCGCGATCAAGGAGCTGCTGTACGGCAACCTCGAGCACCCGCGGTGGGACGACGTCGCGAGCCGCTGCCTGGCGTGTGGCAACTGCACGCTGGCGTGCCCGACCTGCTTCTGCACCAGCGTGACCGACGTCACCGACCTCGCGGGCGACCACATCGAGCGCCACCGGGCCTGGGACTCGTGCTTCACGCTTGACTTCACATGGACCGCCGGCGCCCCGGTCCGCGCAACGACGGTGTCGCGCTACCGCCAGTGGATGACGCACAAGCTGGCGACCTGGATCGACCAGTTCGGCACGTCCGGCTGCGTCGGCTGCGGGCGCTGCATCACGTGGTGCCCGGTCGGCATCGACATCACCGAGGAGGTCGCCGCGATCCGCGCCGACGATCCGATCGAGCACGCGGAGGACGTGCCGTGATGCCCTCACACATGCTCGCCCTGCACCCCTTCGTCGCGTCGCTCAGCAACGAGCAGATCACGGCGCTCTCGGGCTGCGCGACGCCGCAGCGGTTCCACCCCGGCGACGTGATCTTCCGCGAGGGCGCTGCCGCCGACGCGTGCTACCTCGTACGCGCGGGCCACGTCGCCTTGGAGCTGCACGCGCCGGACGGACCGCTCGTGATCGAGACCCTCTCGGGCGAGCACGTCCTCGGGTGGTCGTGGCTCGTCCCCCCGCACCGCTGGCGCTTCGACGCGGTCGCGGTCGACGAGGTCGATGCGATGCGCCTGGACGCAGCCTGCGTGCGCGCGTTGATGCGGGACGATCCGGAGCTGGGCTCCGCCGTGGCGCAGGAGCTGCTCACCGTCGTCAGCGACCGCCTCGAGCACACGCGCATCAGGCTGCTCGACGTCTACGGACACCACCATGCGCGCGGCATCTGAGCCGCTGCCCGCTCCGGCGCTCACGCCGCAGCTCGCGCGCGTCGAGCGCACCGACCGCGAGACGGCCGACACGGTCACCCTCCACGTCCGGGCGCTCGATGCCGAGTGGCCGCCGTTCGCGCCGGGCCAGTTCGACATGCTGACCGCGTTCGGCACCGGCGAGGTGCCCATCTCGGTCAGCGGCGATCCCAACGACCGTGTCATGCGGCAGTACACGATCCGGGCGGTTGGAGCCGTGACCCGGGCCCTGACCGCGCTCGGCCCGGGTGCGCACCTCGGGGTGCGCGGTCCCTATGGCACGCCGTGGCCGGTCGACGTCGCGGTGAACACCGACGTGCTGGTGGTCGCCGGCGGACTGGGGCTCGCGCCGCTGCGCCCGGCGATCCACCACCTGCTGACGTACCGTGACCGGTACCGGCGGGTCACCATCCTGTACGGCGCGCGCACCCCGGCCGACATGCTGTTCGTCGACGAGGTGCAGCGCTGGCGTGGCCGCTTCGACGTGGACGTGGCGGTGACGGTCGACGCGCCGAGCCCACCACCGACCGCGACCGTGCCATGGCGGGGTCGCGTCGGGCTGGTGACCACGCTGATCGCTCCGGCCGTCGCCGATCCGGACCGCACGACCGCGCTGGTGTGCGGCCCAGAGGTCATGATGCGCTTCACCGTCCGCGCGCTCGCTGACCACGGTATCGCCAGCGACCGGATCCACGTGTCGCTGGAGCGGTCGATGGACTGTGGCGTCGGGCTGTGCGGCCACTGCCAGCTCGGCCCGTTCTTCGTGTGCGTCGACGGTCCCGTCATGTCCCAGCGTCGCGTCGGTCCGTGGTTGGTGGTGAGGGAGCTGTGAGCACCGTGACCGATCGTCCGACGCTGGCCGTGTGGAAGTTCGCGTCGTGTGACGGGTGTCAGCTGCAGGTCCTCAGCCTGGCCGACCGACTGCTCACCCTGACAGAGCGCGTCGACGTCGCCATGTTCCTGGAGGCCACGAGGAGCCAGGTCGCCGGCCCGTACGACGTGTCGCTGGTCGAAGGCTCGATCACGACGTCGGACGACGCGCGGCGCATCCGCGAGATCCGCGCGCAGTCCCGGCGCGTGGTGACCATCGGCGCGTGCGCCACGTCGGGTGGCATCCAGGCCCTGCGCAACCTCGTCGACGTCAGCGAGTGGACGTCGCTCGTCTACGCCAACCCCGAGTACGTCGACACGTTGGCGACGTCGACGGGCATCGCCGATCACGTGGCCGTCGACTTCGAGCTCCGCGGGTGCCCGATCTCGATCACGCAGCTCGCCGAGGTCGTCAGCGCGTTCCTCGACGGACGGCGACCCGCCGTCGCAGCGTCCAGCGTGTGCGGAGAGTGCAAGCGCCGCGGCAACGTCTGCGTGATGGTCGCGCACGGCACGCCGTGCCTCGGACCCATCACCCAGGCCGGGTGCGGCGCGCTGTGTCCCGCCTACGACCGCGGCTGCTACGGCTGCTTCGGTCCCGCCGAGACCGCCAACACCACGTCGCTGATGGACTGGTGGGGTGAGGTGCTGGGCGTCGGTGCCGGGGAGCGCGTCCGCATGCTGCGGACGTTCAACGCCAACGCGCCGGAGTTCCGTCAGGCCGCCGCGGCGCAGGAGGATCCGCCATGACCCACCCGGACGGCTGGAGCCGGACGCTGTCGGTCGAGGCGCTGGCCCGCGTCGAGGGCGAGGGCGCCATGACCGTCCGCGTCCACGAGGGCCAGGTCACCGACGTGCAGCTTCGCATCTACGAGCCGCCGCGCTTCTTCGAGGCGTTGCTGCGCGGTCGCGCGTGGACCGAGCCACCCGACATCACCGCGAGGATCTGCGGCATCTGTCCCATCGCCTACCAGATGAGCGCCTGTCATGCACTGGAGGACGCGTGTGGTGCGACCATCGACGCGCCGCTGCGGGACCTGCGCCGCCTGCTGTACTGCGGCGAGTGGATCTCCAGCCACGCCCTCCACGTCTACCTGCTGCACGCGCCCGACTTCCTCGGCTACGAGAGCGCGATCGAGATGGCCGCTGACCACCGCGACGTCGTCGAGCGCGGACTGCGGCTGCGCAAGGCGGGCACCGACCTGCTGTCGCTGGTGGGCGGCCGCGAGAGCCATCCCGTCAACGTCCGCGTCGGTGGTTTCTACCGGGCGCCGACGCGTCGTGAGCTCGCCCCGCTGCGCCCGCAGCTCGAGCAGGCTCGCGACGACGCGCTCGAGACGGTCCGCCTGGTCGCTGGGTTCGACTTCCCGGACTTCGCCCAGGACGTCGCACTGGTCGCCCTGTCCCACCCTGACCGCTACGCGATCGAAGATGGCCGGCTTGCCTCGACCGGCGGGCTCGACGCCCCCGTCGCGGCGTTCAGCGAGCACGTGACCGAGCGCCACGTCGCCCACTCGAACGCACTCCACGCGGAGCTCGACGGCGGCACCACCTTCGCCGTCGGACCGCTGGCCAGGTTCGCACTGAACTTCGACCAGCTGTCACCGGTGGCGCGGGAGGCCGCGGTCCAGGCCGGCATCGGTCCGGACTGCCGGAACCCCTTCCGCAGCATCGTCGTGCGCAGCATCGAGACCCTCTACGCGATCGACGAGGCGCTGCGCGTCATCGACGGCTACGAACGGTCCGAGCGACCGTTCGTGCCCATCGTGCCGCGCGCGGCGACCGGGCACGGTGCCACCGAGGCCCCGCGCGGCATCCTCTACCACCGCTACACGATCGGTGACGACGGCCTGCTGACCGACGGCGTGATCGTGCCGCCCACCTCACAGAACCAGCGGTCGATCGAGGAGGACCTCGCCCGGTTCGTGCAGGCACGCCTGCACATGGACGACGACGAGCTGCAGTGGGCGTGCGAGCAGGCGATCCGCAACTACGACCCGTGCATCTCATGCGCGACGCACTTCCTCGACCTCACGATCGAGCGCACGTGACCGTGCGGGTGTTCGGCCTCGGCCATCCCGACCGTGGTGACGACACCGTCGGGCTGCTGGTTGCCGACGACCTCCGACGCCGTGCACTGCCGCAGGTCGAGGTCCGTCGGCTGGAGGGGTCGCCACTGGAGCTGCTCGGATCGTGGGACCACATGGACGAGGTGATCGTCATCGACGCCGTGCGTGCACCGGCGGCGCCGGGGGTGATCGGGTGCTTCGACGCCGTTGCGGGCCGGCTGCCAGCGGGCGGGTCGACGGGTGGTACGCACGACGCGTCGCTGGCCGACGCCATCGAGCTCGCGCGTGCGCTCGGACGGATGCCGGCGCGTCTGCTGGTCTACGGCGTGTGTGGTGCCGCATTCGACGTCGGCGACACGATGACCCCTGCCGTGCGGGACGCCGCGCATGCCCTGAGCGCGCGCATCGCCGCCGACGTGGTGGCCCACCGCGGCTGATCACCCGCGGGCGACGTGCAGGGCCGCGGCGTCACGGTGCGGTGCCGTCCGGCGGTTCGTCCCACTGCTCGACGATCTGGCCGTGCGCGATCCGGAACCGTGATGTACGGACCTGCATCCGGCGCGGTGACCTGGCGCACCGCGGTCACGTCGTCCTCGCCGCCGACCGGTCGGGCGCTCCAGCCGCGGCTCAACAGGCCGCTGTCGAGCAGGAACGCACGGATCG
>CAYVGE010000259.1:0-5502 GCA_964450395.1 uncultured Actinomycetota bacterium | reverse complement strand
CCGTCGGTCGACGTCGTCACCGGCCTGATCAAGGCCAACGTGCCGTCGCGCATCGCGCTGGCCATGGCCACCCAGGCCGACTCCCGCACGATCCTCGACCAGGGCGGTGCCGAGAAGCTCGTCGGCGACGGTGACATGCTGTTCATGCCCGCCAACGCGTCGAAGCCGCACCGCCTGCAGGGCTGCTACCTGTCGGAGACCGAGGTCGAGCAGGTCGTCGGGTTCTGCAAGGACCAGCGTGAGGCCGAGCACATCGACGGCATCATCCGCGAGGGCCGCGAGGCGATGATCGCCGACGTCACCGGCGACGACGCCAGCGACACCGACCTGGTCAAGGCGGCGCGGGAGCTGGTGGTCCGGTCCGGCCTCGGCTCGACGTCGATGCTGCAGCGCAAGCTCAAGATCGGCTTCGCCCGCGCCGGGCGGATCATGGACGAGCTGGAGGAGCTGGGCGTCGTCGGGCCGTCGGAGGGCTCCAAGGCCCGCCAGGTGCTCATGACCGTCGACCAGCTCGAGGCCGGCAGCGACGTCGGCGCCGGGGCCTGACGCGATGCGACTGGTGATCTGCGGCGGCGGCACCGCCGGCCACGTGTATCCGGCGCTCGCCCTGCTCGACAGCTGGCCCGGCAGCCCGCCCGACGTCACCTGGATCGGCACGCCCGACGGCATGGAACGGGCGATCGTCGGCGACGCCGGGCTGCCGTTCGTGGGGGTCCGGTCCGGCGCCGTGCGCGACCAGCGGCCCGACCGCCTGCTGCGCTCGGGCGCCCTGCTGGCCGTGGGGCTGGTCCAGGCGCTGGCGGCGCTGCGGCGGCTGCGCCCGGACGTGGTGCTGACCACCGGTGGCTACGTCAGCGTGCCGGTCGCGGCCGCGGCGTCGCTGCTGCGCATCCCCGTCGTCGTGTTCCTGCCCGACATCCGACCCGGCGTCGCCGTGCGGGCGCAGCGCCGGCTGGCGACCCGCATCGCCTGCGCGTTCGACGCGGCGGTCGAGCACGTCGGCGCCGACCGGGCGGTCGTGACCGGCTACCCCCTGCGCCCGGCGCTGCTGACCACCGACCGCGCGACCGCGCGGCGGCGGCTGGGCCTCGCCGACGACCTGCCGGTGCTGGTGCTCTACGGCGGCAGCCGCGGTGCCAGGACGCTGAACCGGGCGGTCGCCGCGGGCCTCGAGGACCTGCTCGCGCGGTGCCGCTTCGTCCACGTGTGCGGCACCCTTGACCACGACGAGATGACGGCCCGACGCGCGCAGCTGCCGCCGGACCTCCAGGAGCGCTACGCGCTGCACGCCTTCCTGGGAGATCGGCTGATCGACGCGTTCCTGGCCGCCGACCTGTGCGTCGCGCGGGCGGGCGCGTCGATCATGGCCGAGCTGCCGGCGGCCGGGGTGCCGGCCATCGTCGTGCCGGGCGCGTTCTCGGACCAGCAGGCCAACGCCGAGTGGCTCGCCGGGTACGGGGCGGCCGTCGTGGTCGCCGACACCGCGGCGCCCACGGCGTTGGTGCCGCAGATCTGCGATCTGCTCGCCGACGACGGGCGGCGGGCGGCCATGGCTGCGGCGACGCGGCAGCTCGCCCGTCCCGAGGCCGCCCTCGCCCTCGCGAAGGTACTCACCGAGGTCGCAGGTTGACGCTGAGCTGATCGGCCCCTGGCACGTTGACCGATGCCTGGCGCTCCATCCGACTGACCGGCGTTCCTATACTGCGCTCCCAGATCCGGTTCGGGGTGCCGAGCACACCCGGCGGCCGGCGCCGCCACCTCCCGCTGGCGGCCGTCCCGCCATGGCCCCCGAACGACGTTGCGAGGTCAGGCGACCGGCGATGGCCAGCACCATCGGTGACATCCTCCGCGAGGCGCGACGGGGCAGGGGCGAGACGCTGTCCGATGCCGCGCGGCAGACCGGGGTGCGCGAGACGCACTTGGCGGCTCTCGAGCGCGACGAGCTGCACGCCCTCGGCATCGATCCGGTCTACGTCCGGGGCATCATCCGCACGTACGCCGAGCACCTGGGCCTCGACGTCGCCAGCGTCCTGCACGAGTACCCGACGGGCATCGCCACCGCCGGTCCGGATCCGTCCGCGTCGGCCGCCTCGCCGGCGGCGCCGGCCGCGGTGCCGCCCGGGGCCGCCGACACCGACCAGTCGCCGCACCGGTCGCGCCGGGTGCTGGCGACCGCCATCGGCGTGCTCCTGCTGTTCGTCATCGTGGTCGGCGCGACGGTGGTCGTGCTCAACGTGCGGGGCGCCGACGAGGTCGCGACCAACGCGGCGCAGGGTGCCCAGGCGACCGCACCGGCCGACGCGGTCCCCGGCGCGTCCGAGGAGGAGACCGCACCCGACAGCCGGATCCTCGACATCCCGCAGAGCACCGCCGCACCCGACAGCCTGACGATGAAGCTCGAGTTCACCGACAAGGTCTGGGTCCGCGTGCTCGTCGACGGGCAGAACAAGCTCGAGGGCATCATGCGGCCCGGCGCGGTGACGCAGTTCACCGCCGACCGCAGCATCGACCTGCGCATCGGGGTCGCCGAGGCGGTGACCTTCTCGCTCAACGGCGCCTACTACGACAACATCGCCAGCGACCGCCGCGGCCCCGTGGACGTCCGGTGCACCACCGGCCAGAGCTGCCACGTCGTCGGTGAGGGCTGAGACCGCGCGGGCGTGCCTGCGGTGACCGCGAGCGGGGTAGGCAATGACCGTGTCGACTTCATCGCCGATCCGGTCGGTCAACCCTGCGAACGCGTTGACCGGACTGCGGATCCTGCTGGTTCCCGTGATCGTCGTGCTGCTGCTCGTCGGCGGTGTGACGGCGGAGCTGTGGGCGCTCGCGCTGTTCATCGTCGCGTCGTTGACCGACACGGCCGACGGCTGGCTCGCCCGCCGCTCCGGCCAGGTCACGCGGTGGGGCAAGCTGTGGGACCCTGCCGCCGACAAGATCCTCGTGCTCGGCGTGCTGGCCACGCTGGTGGTGACGGGTGACGTCGCGTGGTGGGTGCTGGCGGTGATCGCGCTGCGGGAGCTCGCCGTGACCGTCCAGCGCCAGGTGCTCGCACGCCGCGAGGTCGTCATGGCGGCCAGCATCTGGGGCAAGCTCAAGACCGTGTCGCAGCTGGTCGCGATCTGCCTGGTCATCGCCCCCTTCGTCCCGGATGCCGTCGGCACCGCGGCCCTGCTGGTCGCGGTGGTGCTGACCATCGGCAGCGGGCTGGACTACGCGGTGCGCGGTGCCCGCCGCGCGCGGGCGGCCGGCTGACCCGCCCGTGCGTGCGGTGCTGGTCGCGGTCGGCGACGAGCTGGTCAGCGGCGACGTCGTCGACACCAACACGCCGTGGCTCGCGAAGCGGCTGGTGGCGCTGGGCGTCGACGTCTCCCGGCACATCAGCGTCGACGACGAGCTCGACGAGATGACGGCCGTGCTGCGGGCGGGCGTCGCCGACGCCGACGTGGTGGTCGTCAGCGGCGGGCTCGGACCCACCCCCGACGATCTGACCCGCCACGCCGTCGCGCGCGTCGCCGGTGTGCCGCTCGAGCGCCGGGCGGAGCTCGTCGACGGGCTCCGCGCGCACTTCGTCCGCCGCGGGCGTGCCATGCCCGCGACCAACCTGGTCCAGGCCGACCTGCCACAGGGTGCGACCGCCATCCCGCCGGTCGGCACGGCGCCGGGCTTCACCGTCGAGGTCGACGGCGCGCTGATCGCCTGCCTGCCCGGCGTGCCCGCCGAGCTCGAGCGGATGGCCGAGCGGACCCTGCTGCCGCTGCTGCGCGACCGCGGCGGACTGGTCGCCACCGTCGTCCGGACCGTGCACACCGCGGGCATCGCCGAGTCGGAGGTGGCCCAGCGCGCGGGCGCACTGGTCGCCCGGCTGGCCGCGGACGGTGGGCCACGCCTGCGCTTCCTGGCGTCACGTGGGCGGACGCGCGTGCAGGTCGTCGGCCGGGGACCCGACGTGGCCGCGGCCCGCGCCGCGGCCGACCCGGTCGTCGACGAGGTGGTGGCGCTGCTGGGCGACGCCGTGACGGGACTCGACGACGAGGAGGTCGAGCACGCCATCGGGCGGCTGCTCGGCCGGCGGGGCTGGACGCTGGCGGTCGCCGAGTCGGTCACCGGTGGCGGCGTCGGCGCCCGGCTGATCACCGTGCCCGGTGCCAGCGCGTGGTTCACCGGTGGGGTCATCGTCTACGCGACCGACGCCAAGCCGGTGCTCGCCGGCGTCGCCCGCGCGGTGCTCGACGAGCACGGCCCGGTCAGCGAGGCGACGGCGTCGGCGCTGGCCGACGGTGTCCGTGGCCGGCTGGGCAGCGACGTCGGCCTCGGCGTGGTCGGCGTCGCCGGGCCCACGACCCAGGGGGGCCGTCCGGTCGGGACGGTGTGCCTGGGAGTGGCGCTGCCGTCGGCCCCGACGTGGGCGCGCACGGTCGAGCTGCCGCCCCGGTCGCGCGTGGAGGTGCAGCAGTCCGCCACCGGGGTCGCCCTGGAGTCGCTGCGCCGCCGGCTGCTGGCGGCGGACGCCTGAGCCGTGCGGCTGTTCGTCGCGGTCGTGGTCCCCGGTCCCGCGCGGTCGGCGCTGGCGACCGCGGTCGCGCCCCTGCGGACCGCCCACCCAAACCTGCGCTGGACCCATCCCGCGGGCTGGCACCTGACCCTGGCGTTCCTCGGGGAGTGTTCGGTCGCCGAGCGGCTGCGCGCGCAGCTGGCGGTGGGCCGGGCGGCGGCGACGGCGGGCGGCCCGGTCGACCTGGCCGTCGACGGCCGCATCGGGCGCTTCGGCGACCGGGTGCTGTGGGCCCGGGTCGACGACCGCGACCGTGGGCTGGGCACCCTGGCCGACGCGGTGCGGACGGCACTGGGCGACCACGGGTTCGACGTCGACGACCGCGCGTTCCGTGCGCACGTCACGCTCGCCCGGGGCCGCCGTGGCCGACGCCTGCCCCGTGACCGGCGCGTCGCCGGCACCGGGCTGCCGGTCCGGTGGACGGCGACCACCGTCGCGCTCATGGCGTCGTCGCCGGGGCCGGGCGCCAGCCGGTACCGCGCGGTCGCCACCTGGCCGCTGCGGACGGCGCGTCCGTGACTTCCGAACACTCGTTCGTCTAGGATGCGGTTTCCACAGCGATCGGTGCCGTCTGCAGGCCGCTGGTCGCGATGTGATCTACCGTGACCGCATCGACCTCACGACACCCCGACGGCGAAGGAGCATCCGTGGAGCGCGAGAAGGCGCTGGGCCAGATCGAGAAGCAGTTCGGCAAGGGCGCCGTCATGCGCATGGGCGACGACGCCGAGGTCGCCGTCGCCGCGATCCCGACCGGGGCGCTCAGCCTCGACGTCGCCCTCGGCGTCGGCGGGCTGCCGCGCGGGCGCGTCGTCGAGATCTACGGCCCGGAGTCGTCGGGCAAGACCACGGTGGCGCTGCACGCGATCGCCGAGGCGCAGCGGCTCGGCGGCATCGCCGCGTTCATCGATGCCGAGCACGCGCTGGACCCCAAGTACGCGGCGGCGCTGGGC
>CAYVGE010000258.1:0-5521 GCA_964450395.1 uncultured Actinomycetota bacterium | reverse complement strand
GCGGTCCGCCCGCGGAGGAACAGGAGCCGGGATCATGAGGGATCCCGCTGATTTCGTCTGGTTGAACGACCGGCTGCAGCCCACAGAGGGCTCGGCCGGCTCGGGAGATCCCGGCTTCACGATCCCCTCGGACAAGATCCTGGTGGTCACCGACATCGTGATCCAGAACCGATCGCCTGGCGACTCGCCGGTCGCTGAGGCGGACTTCTCGCGCCTGTTCATCAGCGGTGACGGCACGTTCAACACCGGCACGGACTATGCGCTGACCGTCGTCGGGAACCGTACCCTCGCGCTGCACCTCCAGACCGGCATCCGCGTCAGGAACAGTTTCCGGGTGCTCAACGCGCCCAATAGCTCGGCACCGTTCGTCGAATATCAGATCTGCGGGTACCTGGCCGACGAGCCATCCGAACTCTAGGTCTGGCCATCCGCACCGTGTCGTCGGTGATGGCGCTGGCGAGCCGAGCGCCCATCGACGATCCGATCTCACGCTCCGCGCTGCACGGCAGCCGCCACCAGTCGGAGGCCGCCGCCGAGGACTGATGCGTCCGACCGCGACTGTGCCGATCACGAAGACGACCATCCACAGGTGCCTCCGCCACGCAGCAAGATCCGCAACAGGCCGGCCACGCCGTGAGGCGTGGGGGTGATGCGAGCCCGATCATCTCGGGCAGGCGGTACCTGGATCGGGAGCTGCACGACCCGCCGGCAAGCCCGTCGAGGCAGTCCGCCCGGTCCGCGACGAGATCGGACATCGCGTCCGCGCTGGATGGACTACGTCTCCGCCGTCCACGACAGCTCACCGCAGCGAGTACCCCGGCGGGGCGGTCATCGTCGGCACCGGCTACATCGGACTGGAGCTGGCCGACGCGTTCATCCACCGTGGCCTCGAGGACGTGACCGTCAAGGAGATGGCCGACGAGGCTCTGACCAGCGCAGGCCAGGCGGCGGCGGGCGCCGCCGCGTTGCAGCCGCGGACCCATCAGGCTGCCGACCCGGTGGGCGTCGAGGTCTGCGTCCACGCCAGGGTCGGCGAGGTGGATGCGGGCGGTGCCCGCGACCGCTGCCTGTGCCACCATGACCGCCGCCCGACGCGGCGGCCTGCCTGCTGAAGGCGTACGGCAGCTCGTGGTGCGACATCGGCCAGATGGAGGTCAGTCCCACAGCATCAGGTCGACGCCGTCGTCCTCGTGGGGGAGATGGGAACCGCACGGCCGTCATCGCGGTGCGCGACGGGCGTCTCTCACCCCCTCACCCCTGGCCATCCTGGGATGAATCCGCCAACTCGGCGTGGTCCGCCGTGTGGCATCATCGCTCCGTGACACAAGCGCAAGGGTGGGACTGCGATGCCCAGGTCACGGCAGGGCAGCCGAGACCCGTCACGGCCGCCGTCAAAGCTCACGCAGCGCCGCCTGCACTAGCGTCGCCAGTACCGCCCGTTCCGCCGAGCGCAACACGGGAGCGGGACACCCGTCGATGGTTCCGCCCTCACCTGGAAATGGGGTTCTCCCCGGCTGAGTGGCTCGTGGCGTCGCTGGTGTTCGCGGCGTCGGTCACGCCGTCGCTGTATCCCCGGCCGTGGCTGACCCAGGGAGTGCTGTCAGGGGTCGCCGTCGCGATCGGCCTGGGCACCGGTCGCACCGCCGGCCGTCTGCTCAGGCTGGTCCCGATGCGGCCGCTGGCTCTCACCCGGCTCGCTCGGGCTGGGGTGCTCCTGCTGGCTGGTGCCGTCGCGTCGTGGGGGCTGCTGGTCAACTACTTCTGGCAGGTCGACGTACGCCGGCTGATGGCCATCGACGGCGCCGCGTGGTCGTACCTGGTATCCCTCATACCCGTTGTAGCGGTCATGTCGTTCGCCGTCGTCCTCGTCGCCCGGCTGGTGCGGCGCGGCGTCGGAGCCTACAGCGGTGTCGTGGCGCGCGTCGTCCCGGTCCGCGGCCGCTGGCTCGCACATGCCGGTGTCGCGGTCGCGCTAGGCGTGGTGCTGGTCGACGTCGTGATCGCGTCGGGACTCGTCGCGGCCGTCAACGACAGGCTCGTCGCTGCGGACGCCGGCAGCGACCCGGACGTGCAACCGCCCCGATCCGGCGGCCTGTCAGGATCGCCGGACAGCCTGGTCGCGTGGGACACGCTCGGCCGGATGGGGCGCAGGTTCGTGGCCACTGCACCCACCGTTCGCCAGCTGCGCGCGTTCGGCGGGACGCCGGCGCGCTCTCCGATCCGTGTCTACGTCGGGCTCGGGTCCGCGCCGTCGGTGCGAGCTCGCGCGGAGCTGGCCGTCGCCGAGCTCGAGCGCACCGGCGCGTTCGACCGCGACGTGATGATCGTGATCACCCCGACCGGCACCGGCTCGGTCAACCGCCACGCGGTCGCGCCCGTGGAGTACATGTACCGCGGAGATACCGCGGCGGTCGCCGTCCAGTACTCCTACCTGCCCAGCTGGCTGGTGATGGGCGGCAACCAGGACCGCGCAACGATCACCGCGTCCGCGCTGTTCGACGCCGTCACCCGGCGGCTGGCGCAGCAGCCGCCGGCGACCCGACCTGCCCTGCTGATCTACGGCGAGAGCCTCGGCTCGTTCGGCTCCGAGCAGATCTTCGCCGACGTGGCCGACGTGCGCGCGCACGCTGCCGGGGTGCTGTGGGTGGGGCCCACGCGGGCGAACCACCTGTGGCGGCGGTTCACCGCCGCCCGCGACGCGGGTTCTCCCGAATGGCGGCCGGTGTACCAGCGCGGCCGGACCGTCCGGTTCGCCACCAACGGCGCAGACCTTCCACACGCGAAGGGGCGGTGGACCACCCCACGGGTCGTCTACCTCCAGCATCCATCGGACCCGGTCACGTGGTGGGCGCCGGATCTGGCGTTCACGCGCCCCGCGTGGCTGCGCGGCCCACGGCCAGACGGCATTTCGGAGAGGACGCCGTACCTGCCGGTCGTCACCTTCGTCCAGACCACGATCGACACGATCCTCGGTGGTAGCGCCCCGCCCGGCCACGGCCACATCTACACGACCGAGCACGCCGACGCATGGGCGCACATCGCACCACCCACCGACTGGTCACCGGCTGACACCACCCGCCTACGCGTACAGCTGACGCCACTCGGCGAGTGACGCAGCCCAGCCACGGTCCATCGGCTTGGCGGTCCTTGTCCAGCGCCTCGTACTCGGCCAGCATCGCCAGCTTGTACTTCGCCGAGTACTGACGAGGGTGACGCGCCCGTTCGGGCACCTCCGGATCCGGCCCGTCGTTGCTCATGCCGCCAGTGTGGACACCGCCCGCCACGGCCGTGCTCATCTCCATCGCATGGTGCCGCGTCCTCGCCCTCAGGACTCACCAATTCGACAAGGGAATGCTGCCTCACGGCGATGTTGACAGAGAGGTCTCAGGCGGCGCGGAGGACACCGGTGCCCACGACAATGAGCACCAGGCCGATGATCGGTCTTGGGCCGATGGTGGCTGTGCCTCGGGCGACATCGATTGCCAGTGCTGTGGACAGTTGCGCGCCGATCACGAGCGCCAGCGCTTGGGTGACGCCGAGCCGCTCGGAAGTCCAACCCAGCGCGCCGACGATCAACCAGCCGGCGGCACCAAGCGGCAGCCACCACCACAGCCGTGTAACCGTGGCGACGTCTGTCCACGCGCTGTGCAGGCTGGCCCAGACTCCACCGATGACGACGCCGCTCACCATCAGCGACAACGAGATGGTGAGCGGGTTGATCGCGATGGTCAGCCGGCCGATCGTGGCTGCTTGCAGCGCGATGGTGGCGCCAACGATCAGCGCGATGAGTACTGCCAGTGCCATGGCTACCTCCACATGATCGACATGCGGAGAGCACTGGCCGACTCGACCCACGTACGCGGACGGTCCGCAAGGCCGGCGCCTCCAGTCTACCGTCGCTTTGCACGACTGGACCAAGCACCACGCGGGGTGCTACCGGCAGCCATCTGTGGACGGTCGAGGAGCGCGGCGATGGTCGAGCGCAGCCGTGTTGACGAGACTCGTCGCCTCGTGGCCGGAGAGCGGCTGCGGATCGCACGCGAGGTCTGCGGTGTGGTGGCCCACGCGATGGCGTCGATCAAGTCCAGGCCGGCGTCGGTGAGCACGTCGCCGGCCACGCCCCGGACCGGGCTCGTGAGGCGCTCGCGGCGATCCGCGCGCACTGCCAGCCGCAAGCCCGTCCTGTCCTTCGCGGTCACGCCCGCATGTGGTTTCGGTCAGGTTCGATGGGCGACGGTGTAGACGAGGTTGACGGCCTGGCCGCTGTGTTCGACCGACTGCAGCGTCAGGTCGCGGGAGGTCAGGCGCCGTGGCAGCAGCGGGGCGCCCCTGCCGAGCAGCACGGGCTGCACGCCGAGATGGATCTCGTCGAGCAGGCCGGCGTCGGCGAACGCGCCGACCAGCTCACCGCCGCCGACCAGCCAGACGTCCTTGTCACCGGCGACGGCGCGCATCTGGGCGTGCACGGGTGCGACATCGCCTTCAACGAAGCGGATGTCGATGCCTGGGATCCCCGGCAGGTCGCGGTGCGTGAAGACCCACGCGGGGACGTTGCCATACCAGTCGCGCCATTTGTCGGGATGGCCGACGAGTTCATCGTGGGCGAGGATCCACTCGTAGGTGGTCGCTCCCATCACGAACGCGCCGATGCGGTCGAAGAAGTCCGCGAACTCATCGCTGTGGCCACCGTCCCGCGGCACCTCGAACAACCAGTCGAGTGAGTTGTGCTCGTCCGCGATGAACCCGTCGACGCTGACGGCGGTGTAGTAGATCGTGGTCACGACGACCTCCCATCGGTTCGCTCGAACAGATCAAGGCGCCGCCGCCGGTGCATCCTGTGCACCGCCGCCGGGCGTGGGCTTCGCGGACCAGCCGCTGTCGGTTCGTCGTGTGATGCAGTCGCTGCTGCCGCGCGTTGACGATCAAGTCCTACATCGTATGACTCCGTGCTTGGTCACGGCCTCGCCGGAGAGGGACAGGTGGGCAGGGCGCCGGCGTCGCGCCGACGCTGCGGGCACTGTCGGGTGAGACATCCGTCGGACCCCGGTCCCGGCGCCGATGGTGGTGAGGTAGAGCAGGTCCATGCCCAGGAACCGGACGCCGCGGCGACGGTGCCACCAGGTCAGGATCGCGCGTCAGGCGGTGTCGGGTGGCTCACGCCTCGATCGGCAGCTGCGGTTGCTCAGGAACCATCGCGACCGGAAGGCGTGCGCAATGGAACGTCGACTTCCGGTATGGGCACCCTGACCCCTGGCTCGTACGGCGCTTGACAATGCGTTCTGGACCGGCGGATAGTGAGCTCGAGGGGTTGTTGCAGCGGGCAACCCCCTCGGAGGCGACAGCCATGGCGAGACTGCTGTGTGCGAAAACCTCCGGCTCGGACGATCCGACGTCTGCGGCGTTGCCGTTCCCGGGCGCGGTCCCCGTCGCCCTCAACGTGCTCGAGTGGCGTGCCGACCCCCGCTCTGGTGGGAGGGTTCGCGTCGTGGCGCGACAGCGGGCTCCCCGTGGTCGGTCCGAC
>CAYVGE010000257.1:0-5530 GCA_964450395.1 uncultured Actinomycetota bacterium | reverse complement strand
CGTTCGGCGTCGGCGTGCGGCTCGTCGCGACTGTTGATGATCGGCCTGCTGCGGGTGGTCGCCGAGCTCAGCCCCTCCCAGATGTGCTCGGCGCGCTGCGCGATCGAGTACAGCGCCCCACGCGGTGTCTGCAGCACCTTGCCGGCGCCCGCGTAGATCTGACGTGACACCAGGAAGGGGATGAGGGTGTCGGCGAGCTTCTGGAACTCCCCGACCCGGCTGACCAGGTAGTTCTCGTGGCTGCCGTAGGAGTTGCCCGCCGAGTCGGTGTTGTTCTTGAACAGGAAGATCGTGCCGGCGATGCCCTCCTCGTGGAGGCGCTGCTCCGCCTGCTCGACCAGGGACTCGAGGATGCGCTCCCCCGCCTTGTCGTGCGCCACGACGCTGCCGACGCTGTCGCACTCGGGTGTCGCGTACTCGGGGTGCGAGCCCACGTCCAGGTACAGGCGTGCGCCGTTCTCCAGGAACACGTTCGACGACCGGCCCCAGCTGACGACGCGGCGGAACAGGTACCGCGCGACCTCGTCAGGTGACAGTCGCCGTTGTCCACGGAAGGTGCAGGTGACGCCGTACTCGACTTCGATGCCGAAGATCCGCCGGTCCACATCGCCCCTGTCGTCCGGCCTGCCGCTGTCACCGGCACCTGGCCCCGGTCGTGCCGCGGTCACCTGCGGTTGGCAGCGACGGCTGTCGCGGAGGCCCAGTCTACGCCTGGGATCCCGGGCGTCGATCCTCGACCGCCCGCAGATCGACGTCGGCGGTCATGCGGTGGCGGTCCCCCCGGCGCCGTCGCCGCGCACGATCAGGCGCACCGCCCGCCACACGACGTGGCTGACGCTGGCCGCGATGATCGACACGTCCAGCCCGACCGACCAGTTCTCCAGGTAGAACTCGTCGGCGCGCCGCTGCCGGTCGACGGACACGCCGACATGGCGCAACCCGATCAGGCCGGCATGGACGTCCAGCGGCCGGCCTACGGGGCGCCGCCAGACGGGTCTGGGCCCCACCAGCGTCATCGATCCGGCCAGGACGCTCAGCAGCTGCGGTAGCTCGTCGATGCACAACCGGCGGCAGCCGGCGCCGATCCACTGCGCGACCGGGGTCGGCGGCAGGTTGCGCGTGCGCAGGCGGGGGATCACCACCTGCTCGCCGCTGGGACCGTGACGGACGTCGCGAACGAGCACCGGGCCGGCGCTGCACAGCCGCAGCACCGCCGCGGCACCCGCGAGCACGGGCAGCAGCGCGACCGAGAGCACCGCCGCGCCCACGATGTCGAACAGGCGCTTCAGCACGTGCTGCGCCGTACTGAGCCCGGGTGTGCCGCCGGTGGTGTCGACGCGGTGCGGCAGCGGCACCGGACGCAGCCGCAGCACACCGTCGCTGTCGCGGCCGGCGACGTGCACGTGCACGTCGAGGGTGCGCAGGTCCCGCATCAGCTGCTGACGGACCTGGGGGGCGACGGTGTCCTCGGCCACCACGACCGCCGTCGCGGCCGTCAGGCCCACGACCACCTCGAGCTCCTGGGGCGTGCCCACCCAGGGCACGGGCGGCGGTGCCACTGGCCGGCGTGGGGACACGACGCCCAGAACCCACAGACCGGGCTCCGACCGCGAGCAGCCGGCGACGGCGTCGGTGACGTCCGCGTCGACCGTGCCGACGACCAGCAGTGCCCGCTGGGGTCCGCCGCCGGGGCCACCGCCCAACCAGGAGTGCACGAGGGTGCGGCCCACGGCGACGGCCGCCCAGCTGCCCGCCGTCGCCACCGCGACGGCGGGCCAGGTCACTGGACCGGCGATCGCGGCGTCGGTGGCACCCAGCACCGCCGCGGCGATGAGCACGCCGTGTCCGGCGCGCTGGACCTCGACCGCCCGGATCGCCCGGACGCGGGCGAGGTACAGCTGCTCGTGCGCGAGCACCGCGACGGTGACCAGGCTCGCCACGACGATCCACACCGGCAGCCACGACGGGTCGCCGACCGTCCCCACCTGCACGGCCAGCACCGTCAGCGACAGTCCCCAGGCCAGACCGACCGCGACCGCGTCGGTGCCGATCAGCAGCCGGCGCCCCGGCCGGTCCAGCCGCGCCCCCCATGGGGGGACCGGCGATGCCGGCCGCGGAGCCCGCAGGGTCGATGGGTCCTGCGCGCGCAGGTCATGGTCGGTCGCGTGCACTGGCGCCCTCGTGCCTCTCCCGCCTGTGCATGCTGGCACAGGCACGTAACAGCCCTAAGTGCGCGTGACACTACCATGAGCAACATTCAATGCCATGACCCGACTCGTCCCACCGGACGGACATCGACGGACCCGCCGTGCCGGCGGTCGATCGGGTCGCGGGCGACGCCGCCGGTCGCGCGCAGCGACCGCGCGGAGGCGACGGCGTCAGCCCAATGCGGCGGCGACGGTCTCGGTCGACCGCCGGAAGAACTTCCGTCGACCGCGGGTGCGGTCCAGGCCGGCGACCTCCAGGCGATCGGGGGTCATCTCACGGTCCTCGACCGACGAGAGCGCCTCGCGGGCGACCCGCAGCGCGGCGGCCTCGTCGGCGCCGGCCTCGAAGCGTTCGGACAGCGCGGTCGAGATCGCCTCGGCCTGTCCGCCGATGGCGACGAACCCCTCCTCGACGCTGACCGAGCCGTCATAGAGGATGTGGAACAGGTCGACCGACCCGGCCAGCACCTCCGCGACGAGCAGCTCGACCTCGAAGGGCTTGGAGCTCTCGCTGAACGCGGTGCCGAGCGCGTTGGCGTACGCGTTGGCCACCGTGCGCCCGGTCACGTCCTGCCGGGCGTACTGGTAGCCCAGCACGTCGGCGAGGCGGATGCCCTGGCGGCGCAGCGACTCGAACTCGTTGTACCGACCGACCGCCGCGAAGGCGAGGCGGTCGTACAGCTCGCTGATCTTGTACAGCGACGACGAGGGGTTCTCGGCGACGAACAGGACGCCGTTGTCATACACCATGCCGACCACGGCGCGGCCGCGCGCGATCCCCTTCCGGGCATAGTCCGCCCGGTCCTTCATCTGCTGCTCTGGGGAGACGTACGGGAACATCGCGGGGCCTCTACTCGGCGCCGCCGGCGGGCGCCATGCGCCGGCTGGCGATGATGTCGCGGACACGGGCCGCGACGGCCTCGTCGTCGAGCTCGCGGTAGCCGTCGGCGTTGATCTGCGCCACCAGCGGGTAGATGCCGCGCACGACGTCGGGGCCGCCGGTCGCCGAGTCCTCGTCCGCGGCGTCCCACAGCGACTCGATCGCGATGTCGATCGCCCGCTCGGGGCTCAGGTCCGGGCTGTAGCGCGCCTTCAGCGACCCCCGCGCGTCACGTCCGCCCGACCCGGTGGTCGAGAACTGCGTCTCCTCGTAGCGCCCGCCGACCGCGTCGTACTCGTAGATCCGCGGTTCGGCCGTGCCGAGGTCGTAGCCGGCGAACAGCGGGACGATCACGAGTCCCTGCATGGCCATCGGCAGGTTGCCGCGGACCAGCTGCGCCAGCTTGTTCGCCTTGCCCTCCAGCGACAGGGGCGAGCCCTCGACCTTCTCGTAGTGCTCGAGCTCGGTCGACAGGATCTTGGCCAGCTCCATGCCGGGGCCGGCGGAGCCCGAGATGCCGATGGCCGACCAGTCGTCGGCCGGGAACACCTTGCGCATGTTGCGCTTGGAGATGATGTTGCCCATCGTCGCCCGGCGGTCGCCGGCCATGATCACGCCGTCGTCGTAGGTCAGGGCGACGATCGTCGTGCCGTGCACGTCCTCGGGCATCTGCGGCGCCTGTCCGCTCCCCGGGTGGCCGCCGCTGAACAGCTCGGGCGCCACCCGCCGGAGGGTGCTGGTGAAGCTGGTTGCTGCGGGATCGAACGGATTGCTGTCGTGCGGCAGGGTCATGCGCCCGCGTCCATCCGTCGGTCCCGGTCACTCGTGGTTCCGGCAGGGGGTCGGCGCCTCACTCGCCACCCTTCTGCACGTAGTTGCGGACGAACTCCTCGGCGTTCTCCTCGAGGACCTCGTCGATCTCGTCGAGCAGCTCGTCGACGTCGGAGGTGTCGGTCGCCTCGGCGACCTCTTCCTCGGTCGTCGTCTCCTCGACCTCCTCGGTCTGGCGTTGCCGCCGGGCCTGGCCGCCGTCGCTCATCTGTCACCTCTGGCATGGCTGACGTTGGTGTGAGTCTAGCGGCGGACCGCGCCGATCGGGTGGGGTCCGCGGTGCGGTCGACCGCCCGTCCGCGAGCGGGCGGGGCTCAGCCCTGCAACGCCTCGATCAGCTGCGACGCCGTGTCGCAGCGGTTGATCAGGTCGTCGGTCATCGCCCGGCCGCCGCGGCCGGGGTCCATCATCGGGACCCGCTGCAGCGTCTCACGGCCCACGTCGAAGATGATGGCGTCCCACCCCGCCGCGGTCACCGCCGAACGGAACTTCTGCAGGCAGCGGCCGCGGAACCACGCCCGGGTGTCCTCCGGTGGCGTCGAGATGGCGGCCTGCACCTCGGCCTCCTCGACCAGCCGCTCGATGCGGCCCTTGGCGGCCAGGTGGTTGTACAGGCCCTTGTGCCGGCGCACGTCGTGGTACTGCACGTCGATCAGCGCCAGCCGCGGGTGGTCCCAGCCGAGGCCGTCACGTTCGGCGTAGCGCCGCAGCAGCTGGTGCTTGGTCACCCAGTCGACCACGCCGTCGAGCTGCAGCGGATCGTCCTCCAGCGCCGTCAGGATGCGTTCCCAGGTGACCAGCGCGTCGTCGGCCCAGTCGGGCGTCTCCCGGGTCTCGTGGTACTTGCGCGCCTGCTCCAGGTAGTACCACTGCAGCTGGACACCCGACATCCGCCGGCCGTCCTTGAGGTCGACCGTGAGGGTGCACGTCAGGTCGTGGGACAGGTCGTGCAGCGCCTTGACGGGCTTGGCCAGCGTCGGCGGGTCGGCCAGGAAGCCATCCTCGATCATCATCAGCACCAGCGCGCAGGAGCCGACCTTGAGGTAGGTGCAGACCTCGCTCATGTTGGCGTCGCCGATGATCACGTGCAGGCGGCGGAAGCGCTCGGGGTCGGCGTGCGGCTCGTCGCGGGTGTTGACGATCGGCCGCTTGAGCGTCGTCTCCAGCCCGACCTCGACCTCGAAGAAGTCGGCGCGCTGGGAGATCTGGTAGTGGACGTCGTCCAGGTCGAACTCGTTGCCGATCCGGCCCGCGCCGACCATCAGCTGGCGGCTGACGAAGAACGGGATGATCTGGCGCACCAGCTGCCCGAACGGCACCCGGCGGTCCACGATGTAGTTCTCGTGCATCCCGTAGGCGGCGCCCTTGCCGTCGGTGTTGTTCTTCGTGATGACGATCCGCGAGGGGTCCTGGCTGTCCGCGAGCAGCGCGGCGGCGCGGTCGGCCGCGGTCTCGAGGATCCGCTCCCCCGCCTTGTCCCAGATGACGACGTCACGCGGGTTCGAGCACTCAGGCGACGAGTACTCGGGGTGGGCGTGGTCGACGTAGAACCGCGCACCGTTGGTGAGGATGGAGTTCGCGAGGCCGATGTCCTCACCCGTGGGCGCGTCCG
>CAYVGE010000256.1:0-5565 GCA_964450395.1 uncultured Actinomycetota bacterium | reverse complement strand
CGACGGAGACCCGGAGTACCTCGACATCACAGAACCCTGGTACTCGAGTCCGTAGGCACCCGCTCGACGATCGTGGCGCTGCCAGCGATCTCGGCCTGCGCACCTTCAAGCGCTGCCTTTGCCTGCTCGCCGAGCTCTTGCCGGACGCCACCGTGACACGGCCAGCCCACCAGCGCGGCTGGCTTGGCGGTCACTCACCCGCGGAGCACGACCGGGGGAGACAGTGATGCCGATCGTCGCGCAGGGCGCATCCGGCGACGACTCCCGGTCAACGATCGGTGGATCTTGTGTGCGCGGTCGCGCCGTGCGCGTCTTGACAGCATCGTGCGGTGGCGGATAGTGGCCCGCATCCGAGGACCCGCGGGCCGGTACCGACGACCGGGGGCACGCCCGAAGGGGGACCAGCGATGCGCATCACGTCTACCAGCGGGATCCCGCATCGTGACGTCGGCGATGTCACCCGCTCTCCTGCCTGGCGGCCGGGCCTGCCGACCGGCCACAACGCGCAGTGGGAGCGCTACCTCGAGCAAACCGTGGCGCAGGTGACCGCGTCCCAGCCCGACGTCGTGCTGTTCCAGGGGGACATGGTCGAAGGCCGCTGGATCACCTACGCGAGGCCCGCCGAGGGCAAGCCGTTCGGGCCGGTGGATCGTCGGTGGCAGCAGCGTCGCGCCATCCGACGCGCCGCGGAAGCCTACTACCCGTGGCTCGCGGCGTTCTGGCAAGGCCACGACGTGCTGTGGGCGATGGGCGACCACGAGATCGCCGACATCGCATCCGGCGGCGTCATCCCCCCGGATACCGCCAAGTATGAGCTGTTCCCGACCTTCAAGGACACCTGGCGCGCGCACCTCGGCCAACATGGGAAGTCGCAGTACGCGGTCCGCCGCGGCTCGGTCGGGATCATCACGTTGGATCCGTTCCATCGGTGGAAGCGAGGCGTCGTGGCGGTCGTGTCGAAGGCCGATCGTGCGTGGCTGCGAGACCGCGTCACCGGGATGCGCAGCAACGGGGTGCGATGGTTCATCGTCCAGTGCGAGATCCCGACCCGGGCCGACAACAACCGCAAGGGTTCCTCCGGGTTGCAGCTGCGCAACGGCCGGCAGGTCGATTGGCTGCTGCGTGACCTCGACGTCGATCTGTACCTGACCGCCGAGTTCCACGACGACACCGTCCACAGCACCGCGGGTCGCAGGCCGGTGCAGATCGTGCACGGCGGCTCCGAGGGCCGGGCGTCGTGGTTGACCATCTCCGTCGAGGACGACCACCTCGACCTCGAGCTGTGGGAGTCCGTTGGCGGGCACGCCGGCACCGACCGGCTGTGGGCCATGAGCAGCGCCCGCGCCTTCGAACGGCCACGCGTCGGCGAACCACGCCAGACGGGTTCGGCGAGGCTGTGGCGCTCGGGCAACCTCACCCGCCGTACCGGACGGCTCGCCATCGAAGGCATCCGCAGATGAGCGGTCGGTGACGTCAACCGAGTCGGTGGGTCACAACGCCGACCGAGAGCCCAACCGTGCACGTGGGCGATGGCGGCGCGGTTGGCGATCAGCCTTCGATGTCGGCGTCGTAGCGGCGACCGGCCAGCTGCAGCGGCCGCACCTCAACGCACCGGTCACGGCGCATGAGCACGTCGGCGTGGTCGGCGCACAAGCGCAGCACCGTGACGCCTTCCTAGATCCGCCAGCGGGCATCCACGACTGGCAGCCGGTGACACCGACCGCCCCACTGTCCGACCGAGTTGCGTGACATCAGCACTGCACATTGGTCGCCGCGGGTTGGGCGGCATCGCGTCGTCCAGCCGATGCACCATCGGCCACGACGCGAGAGCGGCCGTTCGACTGGAGGCGCGGTCGTGCTCGCGCCGGGGCATCCCGAACGCAAAGGCCTCGTCGAGCGGGTCAACGGCTACCTGGAGACGTCGTTTCTGCCGGGCCGGTCGTTCGCCAGCGCGGATGACTTCAACACCCAACTCGAGGTGTGGCTCGAGGGTCGTGCGAACCTGTGGGTGCACGCCGGGTTGCGGTGCCGACCGTCGCAGCGGATCGACGCCGATCTGGCGGCGATGCTGGCGTTGCCGCCGGTGGCCCCCGATACCGCGCCGCCCAACTCCGGCTGCCCGGTAACGGATCGGGCGACCCGGACGTCGCGGTGCGCGATCTGGCCGACTACGACCGCGCGTTCGGGGTCGCCTCATGACCACAAGCATGACGACGGAGACGGGCAAGGATCTGGGGTGGCTGTGTCGCGCGCTCAAGGCGCCATCGCTCGCGTCGGGCATCGACCGGCTCGCCGACCGCGCCCGCAGCGACGGCTGGACCTACCTGACGGCTGCGAGGGTCGTGGCAGCTGGCCCGCCTGCAGCGTAGCCAGGGCGGCTCGCGTCGTCCACCCGCCAGCAGGCCATCCGCAGGTCAACGCCTCAGCAGATCTTCCCGAAGATTTCTCTTGACATCTGGAATAGGAAGGCTATGCCAAGCGTTGCAGGTAGTGCTCCGTGAGCACATGAGCCGATGAAACGACAACAGGAGGTGAGAGGACATGTTGATGCGAGTAGATCCCTTCCAGCAGGTCGATCACCTGCTGCGTTCGGCGCTGAATGACCTGCGCCTCGAGACGCTGCCGGTGGACACCTATCGGCTCGGTGACGCGTTCGTCGCCGAGATCGACCTGCCCGGCGTGGACCGCGACTCGATCGACGTGACGGTCGAGGACAACATGCTGCATGTCGCCGCCCACCGCAGCGCGCGCTACGAGGGCGCCGACGAGGTCGCGCTGCGCGAGCGGCGCCACGGCGCGATGACCCGTCAGCTGCTGCTGGCCGACGGGCTGGACATGACCAACATCACCGCCAGCTACGACGACGGCGTGCTGCGGCTGGAGATCCCGATCGCCGAGGAGGCCCGACCACGCAAGGTCGAGGTGACGAGCGGTCCGGGCACCGAGCAGTCCGCCATCGCCGCCGACAGCGCGGCCTGACCAGCGACAACTTCACAAGGAGGTGACGGCTATGGCACTGTCTGTGCGCAACCGTCGGGGATCAGACGTGGTCACCTGGAGCCCTGGCGCTGAGTTCGAGCAGATGACCAAGCGGCTGGCTCGGATGTTCGACGAGGCCTGGGGCCCAGGATGGCCCACCACCGGTCTGTGGGGGCAGGAGCACTTCCAGCCCGCGGCCGACCTCGAGGAGACCGACGACGCCTACATCGTCGAGGTCGAGCTGCCCGGAGTCGACAAGGGCGACGTCGACATCGAGTTGGTCGGTCGACGGCTGACCATCTCCGGTGAACGCAAGGAGCGTGAGCGTGCCGGGATCCTGCGCCGCCGCACCCGCACGGTGGGGCGCTTCCTGCACGAGGTGGTCCTGCCCGGCGAGACCAATGACGAAGGCGTCTCGGCCACCATGGCCAACGGCGTGTTGACCATCACGGTGCCCAAGGCCGAGGCCGAGCGCCACGCCCGAAGCATCCCCATCACCTGACACCACCAGCAGTGCCCGGGTACGCAGCTTGCGTACCCGGGCACAGCGTGCGAAGGGTGTCTTCGGCCGAGAGGACCGCGGGAGGTGACGTCACCCGGGTGCGTGCGCGCCGCAACGACCGCTGCAGGTCACGTGCCGCCCTCGTCGGAGCGCTGGGTGTCCAGCTGGCGTTCCAGCGCGAGGATCCGCCGAATCCCGGCCACGGAGATGCCCTCGTCGGCCAGTTCCAGCACGTGGGCGAGCCGGGCGATGTCACGCCGCGAGTAGCGGCGCTGTCCGCTGTCGGACCGCTCCGGCTCGACGACCTCGACGTCATCGTAGCGGCGCACGACCTGGACGCTGACGCCGAGCAGGTCGGCCACGACGCCGATCGGGTACACCGGCTCATCGACGTCGTCGAGACGCGCCTCCCAACTCTTCTCCATAGTGTAGATGCTAATATGTTGATTAGGAAATAGCAAGCCTTATGACACTGGATCAGGAAAGTCGGGTAAGAACACAAGAAGCCAGCCATCACGGCCAGCTGAGAGGAGGTGCTATGGCGATCGAGCCGATCCACGCACGCTGCCGCAACTGCAACCAGGACCTGCTGCTCCCACAGGTGATCCGGGACACTCCAGGGCGGTGTCCTGGATGCGACGAGCTACTCGCGCCCGGCTACACCTTCCTGCTGCTGGAAGAGACCCGCCGCGCCGAGGCGCTGCAGCGTTCGCTGATCCTGTCTCTGCGCCGCCTCCAAGGGCTGCCGGGCAACCTGGCGTTGGACGTCGCGTCGGTGCTGCGCAATGCGCTGACCGACATCGACTGGAGCGAACAGTTCGCAGACGATCGCGACATCATCGGTCAGCACGCCGCCCAACTCGGCCCGCGCGCACGGGCGTGGCGGTGGCTGCACGGCCGGGAGCGGCAACGACGCGGCAAGGCTCTCGTGGCCAGCATCCGCAGCCTGGCACAGCGCCTGCGCCGCCACGCCGACCAGATCGAGCACGCCGGACCGGCTGCACCAGGACCGCATCCCGATCCCGCGCGGTTGCGCGCCGCAGCCGACCAGACCGATGCCGCAGCCGACGCGGTCGCCGCGGATCGCCGGCTGTCCGACGACATCGTGCGCGACGCCATGGCCACCATCGACGACAGCCTCCCCCACCAGCCGTCACATGACCACCGGGTGCCCTGACCACGTGGCCGCGATCAGCCGGCCGCCCGTGTTGACTTTGCACGTCCTGTGCCGACAACGGGCGGCGGGCGGGTGAACAGGTCACACGGTGGGGTCGTCGTCCTCCGCGACGACCAGCGCTTCCAGGTCGTCGCGGACCGTGGGGCGATCGTGATCGCTTACCTCGCCGACCTCTCGGTCAGTCAGCGCCACGCGGCGGACCTCCTCGGGATCGATGTCGTGATCAGCCAGCGCGCGCAGCTCCTCCTGGCTCAGCTCCAGGCTTGGCTCTGCGGCAAGCCGACGCCGGATCCTGTCAGCATGCGCGGCCGACGCACGACGAACGGAACGATCAGACATCTGCCTCCTCCTGTCTTTGACCATCAGTGCGACCAGCGCCGGCGGCGGGTGACCGTCGACTAATGAGCCTGGCGTCGGTGCGCGCCCGCTTGACCGTGCGCTGGGTCGTGCCCAACTCCGCGCACAGCTGCCTTGCCTCACCAACCGGACCGCCTGCGCCTTGTCCTCGGGCGTGTACCGACGCGACGACGGCTTGCCCGCTGTTCCCTGTAATCTCATGGCTCTCATTCTCCGTTCCAAGTTCGAGAGCCTCTACGAAACCCAGGGCGATTCAGTCCGAGGAGTCCGTTGCGTCGCGGGCGGTGTGCCGCTGGCGAGGAGAGTGGTCGTGCGCTGTGCGGCGACCACGTTGCCCTTGCGTTGATACAGGCCGACCGCCTCGTCGATGAGGTCTCGTGCGTCGTGTTCGCGACCGGCGCTGGCCACGACCTTGGCGAGGTTGGCGTGCAGCAGTGCCCGGAGGTCGAGCATGTCGGCTGGAACCATCGTGATGGCTTCGTGGATTGAGGTCTCTGCCTTCTTCACGTGGTGGGCGCCGAGCGCGGTCCGGGACGTCGCCGCCCTTGCC
>CAYVGE010000255.1:0-5608 GCA_964450395.1 uncultured Actinomycetota bacterium | reverse complement strand
TCGACAACCCGCGCGTCGAGGCGGACACGCACTACTACAACGTCAAGCACACGCGACTGGTCGAGCTCGGCCTCGAGCCCCACCTGTTGGCCGACACGCTGATCGAGTCGCTGTTCGGCGTCGTCGAGGCGAACCGGGACCACATCGACGAGCGGGCGCTGCGCCCGACCGTCGACTGGCGCGCCACCGCGAGCCCCCGCACCCCCGTCCAGAGCTGACCCCGGTCCCGGGCACCACGACCCCACCTCGACGGCGCCAACGTCGAGGTGGGTGACGAAGTTCGCGTCATGCACGAGCTTGTGACCCCACCTCGAAGTTCTCGCAGAAGGTGGGATGCGGACGTTCGAGGTGGGTCTCGGGAAGGTGGGGTCTCGGGGCGGCGGGACGGGGCGGCCGCCACCATCGCGGGCGCGGTGGTGGCCGCGGGGCGGATCAGACGAGGGGAGTGCCCGACGAGCGGACCAGCTCGGCGAACAGCCCGCGCAGCCGGACGGTAACCGGCCCCTCGGCGGCGTCGCCGATCGGGCGCCCGTCGACCTCGACCACGGGCACCAGCTCGCCCATGGTCCCGGTGCAGAACACCTCGTCGGCGCGGTAGACGTCGGTCAGTGACAGGTCGCGCTCGACCGCGGGGACGTCGTGCCCGGCGCACAGCTCGAGCACGACGGCCCGGGTGATGCCCTCGGGGCACGATGTGGCCGGCGGTGTCGCCACCGTCCCGCGCTGCACGACGAACACGTGCGTGGCGTTGGTCTCGGCGACGAAGCCGCGCAGGTCGAGCATGAGCGCGTCGTCGACGCCGGCCGCGTTCGCCTGGATCTTCGCCAGGATCGAGTTGATCAGGTTGCACGAGTGGATGTTCTGGTCGACGCAGTCCGGCGGGATGCGTCGGATGCCGGACGTGATCAGCCGCACGCCGGCGCGGTCGTAGACCGGCGCCTTGTGCTCGGCCAGGACGATCAGCGTGGGTCCCGCGGTGTTCAGCCGGGGGTCCATCCCGCTGGTGTACTTGACGCCGCGGGTCAGGGTGAGGCGGACGTGCACGCCGTCGCGCATCCCGTTCGCTTCGAGGGTACGGGCCAGTTCGGCGGTCACCTCCCCGTGCGAGGGGATGTCGGTGAACGCCATCGCGAGGGCCGAGGCGTGCAGGCGGTCGAGGTGCTCGGTCAGCCGGAACACGCGCCCGTCGTAGACCCGCAGGCCCTCCCACACGGCGTCGCCGCCCTGGACCGCCGAGTCGAAGGGGCTGATCCCGGCGTGGTCGCGGTGGACGAGCTCGCCGTCGATGTTGACCAGCAGGTCGCGGTTGCGCTCGTCGAAGGTCTGCAGCATGGCGCTCCTCGCGCTAGGCCCGCGGGGCCGGATCGTCGACGGTGATCAGGCGGTGGACGGCCAGCCGCCGGTAGATGGCGTCGGCCTCGGCGTGCAGCCCGGCGAAGCGCGGGTCGACGGTGCCGTCGTGCGGCCGGTGGGGTGCGAACCCGGTCGACCGCTCGACGCTGCCGTACCAGTGCGGCGCCCACGGCCCGTCGGTCGCGCGCCGCCCGGGCGGCCACCACAGCATGCGCTCGCTGAAGGGCACCCCGACGGCGTCGCACAGCGCCGACAGCACGGCGCGGGGATCGCGCAGCAGGTCGTCGGCGTCGACGACGGGCGGCACGGTGCCGCCACCGGCGACGTGGATGAACAAACGCCACTGCTGCGGGAAGCCCAGGTCGGCCAGCGTCGGTGCCTCGCGCAGCCGCGCGTAGCTGGCGATCACCCGCGCGGGCTCGCGGATCAGGAAGCAGTTGCACAGCCCGTCCAGCCACCCCAGCTCGATGTCGTCGGTGACGTGGTGGGTCATGTGCTTCTGGTACCAGACGGCCCGGCCGCCGGGGACGGGGCCGGTGAGCTGCGCGGCCACGCACCGCCAGTCGTCGGATTGGCTGGCGAGCACGTCGTCACGGCCGGGGTGGTCGATGCCGGTGGTGCGCAGGTAGTGGGCGTACAGCGGCTCGTCGACGACGCTGGTGTCGGTGCGGTTGCCCCAGGAGCGCATCAGCGCCGTCGACAGGTTGCGGGGCCCCGACCACATCGCGATCCGCACGGGTCCGGCCATGGCCCGGATCCTACGGCTGCCACGTCGGCGTGCCGCGACGGGTCACCCGTCCAGCTGCCGGTAGCCGTCGGCGACCCGGCCGGCCAGCGGGCGCTCGTGGGCGTCGAGGTGGGCGGGCGCCCGACGGTGGCCGACGATCGTCGCCTCCGGGAAGCGTCAGCCGACGAGCTCGTCGGTGAGCCTGACGAGTTCGTCGGCGACCCTGCCCGCGTCGGCGACGACCGCGAAGTGGTTGCCGCCGCCGATGCGCCGGACGGGCCAGCCGTGCGCTCCGGCAGCGCGCTCGGTCGCCGGGTGATCGTCGCTGAGCACGAGTGCGCCGACCGGCACGTCCGGCCAGTTCAGCGGGGTGGGGATCTCCTCTGCCCAGTAGCCCGGCGGCTGGTGGCGCACGTCATCGACGACGGCGCGACGCCACCGCTCGTCGGCGATGAGCGGCTGCAGGCCCTCATCGGTCCAGGTGGGGAGGCGGTCGCCGTCGTCGAGGGCCTGCTGCAGCTCCCGGGCGAGCTGCGGCGCCTCGTCCTCGAGCTGGGCCAGGCGGCTCTGGCCGCCGGGGGGCAGGCCCGCGTCGACCAGCACCTCCGCGGCGACCTCGTAGCCCGCGTCGCGCAGGACCGGGCCCAGCACGCCCAGCAGCTGGCCCCCGCCGCCGTGGGCGACCAGCACGAGGGGCAGGCCGGGCGCGACCTCCTCGGCGATGGCGCGCACCACCGATCGGGCGTGCTGCCGCCAGAACGGCGGGAGCCCGTCGTCGAGCAGGTCGGGGACCACCGCGACCACGTCGCGGCCCCGCAGTTCCCCGGCCACCGGTTCCCAGGTCACCGGCCCGATCAGCGGGCTGTGCACGAGCACGAACGCCAGGGGCCCGGCCACGCGACATCCCTCCCGTCCGGTTACGGCGTCAGGCGCTCCACGTAGTATGTGCGATCGCCGTCGCCGCATGCGCCGATGCCGTAGCGGGCCATCCGCGGGTCCATCCGGTCACGGCGGTGCTCGCGGGTGCCGGCCCACCACTCGTGCATGGCGGTGGCGCCGGTGACCGGGTCGTCGTCGACCACGAGCCCGACGTTCTCCCGCGCGTCACCTTGGGCGGACAGCCGGTCGGCGTCGCCGCTCAGTGCCATGTCGCCGCGCACGATCGCACAGGCGTCCCCAGCCGCCTCGTCGGCGAGCTCGGCGTCGAGGTCCAGCTCGGCCAGCCCCGCCTCGGCGCGCTCCCGGTTGAGCGCGGCGAAGACCGGTGCGGTGCGCGCGTCGAGCGTGGCCGATGGCGCGGGCGTGTCCACCGTGGCCGCCCGCGCCTGGGGCTGGCCGAGCGGTCCGCTCGCCGGCTGGCGCCCGATCAGCACCCCGGCCAGCACCAGCACGGCGAGCAGGAGCCCGGCGGCCCTCGCGCGTCGGCGGCGCGGCTGGTGGACCATGCCGTTCGCTCCGATCTGTGGCTGGCCGGATGCGGCGCTGCGGTCGTGTGCCCTGACAAGGATGCGGCGGCCGCCCGCCGCCCCCACCGCGCCCCGGGTGTCCGAGCGGGAAGGGCGCGCGGGGTTTGCGCACCGCCGGGTGTCCCCACCTGTCCGGTCGGCAGGCGAACCCGCTGGTCAGCGACGTGTTCCGGGCCGACTTCCCCGATGGCCAGTGGACGCGGCTTCGTGGGTACGCTGGCGGTGATCGGTACTGTGGTTGCACGGGTGCGCACGCGAGGTAGGACGGCAGGCGCGGAGAGGGAGCTGATGGACGCCTGGGTGTGGTGGCTGGTCGCTGCGGTCGTGGTCGCCGTGGTGGTGTTCGTCGTGTTCGCGCTGATCCAGCGCCGCCGGCGCTCGGGCGGCATCTTCGTCGACCGGAAGGGACGGCGCCGCCGATGAGCCTGGTCATGCGCGCCGGCGAGATCACCGGTCGCCCGGTGGTGACCCTCGACACCGCGGAGGACGTCGCTGAGGTCAAGGACGTCGTCTTCTCGCACAACAACGGGTACCTCGTCGGCTTCACGCTGAACAAGCGCGGCTGGCTGTCCGGGCCGCTCAAGCAGGTGCTGCCCTGGTCCCACGTCCACGCGCTCGGGCCCGACGCCGTCATGGTGGCCTCTCGCGAGCAGTTCGTGCCGCCCGACGCCGACGAGTTCGCCGGCGGCGACGCCGAGAACGTCGTCGGTGGCCGGGTCATCACCGACGACGGCCGGGAGTTGGGGGTCGTGACCGATCTGGTGCTGTCGGTCGACGGGGAGGCCCGGGTCGTCGGCTACGAGATCGGCGGGCCGACGGTCGAGCGGGGCCCCGGCAGTAACCAGCGCTACATCCCCCTACCGGAGACGTTCTCGGTGTCATCTTCCGCGCTGATCGTGCCGGCGAGCGTCACCGACTTCATCCGCGATGACCTCTCGGGCTTCGGCAGCGCGGTCGACGACTTCCGCGCGCAGCTGGGGGAGACGCCATGACGCTGCACTTCGAGCAGTCGCGCCACACGCCGGTCTACAGCAAGGCGTCCGCGGACGAGATCGGCCGCGTGGTGCGCTACCTGGTCGACGCCGGCTCGTCGCGGATCACGGCCGTCCACGTCGGCGGACGGCGCAGCAGGGCGCGGTTGGCCGACTGGTCGCACATCGTGGGCTTCGGGCCCGACGCGGTGGTCGTCGACAGCGAGGACAGCCTGCGCCCCCCCGGGGACGACCACGAGCAGCGGGTCGTCGCGGGCGACCTCGACCTGTACGGCCGGCGCGTCCTGACCGATTCGGGTCACCAGATCGGTGAGCTGACCGACGTCAGCTTCGACGAGTCGTCGGGCGCCGTCGAGCAGCTCCACACCGGCCGGTCGGTGGTCGCCGGCGACGGCCTGCTGGCCATCGGGCCGTACGCCGTCGTCGTGCGCCGTGATGCCGTGGCGCCGGTCGACGAGGGCGCGTCCGGCTGACCGCGGCATCGCCGCCGAACCGTGCTACGGTTCGTCGTTTCCCCTGCGGTACCCATGGAGGCCCGCGATGCGGAACCACACCACCGCCAGCGACGCCACGCCGGTCGACGTCGACGGCGTCCGCGTGGCCGGCACGCTGGGCGCCAAGCCGGAGATCACCCTGCCGGACAGCCCGCCACCAGCGGACCTGGTCAGCGCCGACCTCGTGGAGGGCGACGGCGTGGCCGTGCCCTCGGCGGCCACCGTGACGACGCACTACGTCGGCGTGTCGTGGCGCAACGGCGGCCGGCAGTTCGACGCGTCGTGGGACCGTGGTGCACCGATCCAGTTCCCCCTGTCGGGGGTCATCCAGGGCTGGGTCGAGGGCATCCCGGGCATGCGGGTCGGTGGGCGCCGCCTGCTGGTCGTCCCACCACAGCTGGGCTACGGGGCGCAGTCGCCGACGCCGGACATCGCGCCCGACGACACGCTGGTGTTCGTGATCGACATGGTCGCGAGCTCCGGATGACCGCCCGCGGCGCGACCGCCGGGGTCCACCGGTGAGCGGCGAGGGCCCCACGGTGCGCCCGCCGGGCTGGACAGCCGGGCGGACGTGGT
>CAYVGE010000254.1:0-5644 GCA_964450395.1 uncultured Actinomycetota bacterium | reverse complement strand
TCGGCGCCCGAGCAGTTCGTGGTGCGCACCGGCTGGACGTCGACCGGCGAGGAGTACATCGCCAAGATCTCCACGCGCCAGTTGCGCCCCGCGCGGACCCTGTTCATCGAGCTCGACCGCGACGACGACGAGGTCCTGGCGCGGTGGACGAGCGACGTCGGCAACACCATCGAGCTCTGGCGGCTGCTGGAGGTCACCCCCGACATGCTCGGCCACATGCTGCTGCAGATCGCCGACCAGGAGCTGTGGGAGCGGGCGGAGGCGCCGCCGCCCTACCCGGCGCACGCCTGACCGGTCCGGACCCCACCCGTCGGCGGGGTCCTGTCATGGAGGCGCGCGCCACCGGCTACCCGACAGCTCGCGGGGCCTGGCCTCGGGGGGGTGTCCGCGAGCGTGGGCGTCAGGCCAGGACGACGAGCGAGTCGCGGTGCACGACGGCACGTCGGTGGCGGGGGGCCAGCTCGCCGCTGGGCCGGCCGACCATGCTGCGCACCTCGGCGGCGTCGAAGCCGACCAGCCCACGGGCGACCAGCCGCTGGTCGGGACCGACCACGTTGACCGCCGAGCCGGCGGTGAAGGCGCCGTGGACGTCGGTGATGCCGACGGCCAGCAGCGACGAGCCGCGCTCGACCAGCGCCCGCACCGCACCGCCGTCGACGACCAGCGAGCCCCGCGGCGACGTGGCGAACGCGATCCACAGCTTGCGGCTCTCCGGTCGGTCGCGCGCCGGGAACCAGGTGCCGACGTCGGCGCCCGACACCGCCTCGCCGATCACTCCCGGTCGCCGCGCGTGGGCGATCACCACGTGGGCGGCGCCGAGCGTGGCGATCCGCGCCGCGTCGAGCTTGGTGACCATGCCCCCGGTGCCGACGCCGGACCCGGCGCCGCCCACGCGCAGGTGCTCGATGGCGGCGAGGTCGTCGACCCGGCTGAGTGGGGCGGCTCCGGGGTGGCGCGCCGGGTCCTGGGAGTACACGGCGTCGACGTCGGACAGCAGCACCAGCAGGTCGGCGCCCAGCATGCCGGCGACCAGCGCCGCGAGCCGGTCGTTGTCGCCGACGCGCAGCTCCTCAGTCGCCACCGTGTCGTTCTCGTTGACCACCGGGACCGCGCCCAGCTCGAGCAGCCGCTCGAAGGTGTTGCGCGCGTTGAGGTAGCGGCGCCGGTCGACCATGTCGCCGGCCATCAGCAGCACCTGGCCACAGGCCAGGCCGTGGGCGGCGAACGCCGACTGGTAGCGGTGCAGCAGCAGACCCTGGCCGACGCTGGCCGCCGCCTGCAGGCCGGGGAGGTCGGGTGGGCGCGTGCGCAGCCCCAGGGGTTCGAGCCCCGCGGCCACCGCGCCGCTGGACACGAGCACCACCCGGGTGCCGGCACCCACCAGCTTGGCCAGCTGGGCGACGAGGTCGACGACGACGGCGTCGTCGAGACCGCCGTCGGGGTCGCGCAGGCTGTTGGACCCGACCTTGACGACCGCCAGGTCGGGGGCACGGAAGCGGGTCATGGCGTGTCGGGCCTCATGGCAGCTGGTCGGCGGTCTCGCCCGGATCGGGATCGTCGGGATCGAGGTCGTCGACGGTGGGGTCGTCGTCCGGTGCCCCGACGTCGTCGACCGCCACCGGCGGTTCGTAGGAGAACACGGTGCCGGCGATCTCGACGTCGTCGCCGGCCGCGGCGCCGGCCTCGGCCAGGGCACGGTACACGCCTGCGCGCTCCATCCTGTCCTGCAAGTATCGCACCGCCTCGGCGTTGTCGAGGTCGCTCATGGTGACCCAGCGCTCGACGTGCTCGCCGGTCACACGCCACCCTCCGGCGACCCGTTCGACCGCGACTGTGGGGGCGTCCTGGATGGGACGCAGCACCGGCGAGTGCGCGTCACCGGTCGCCAACGGGGGCGGCTCGGCCTCGCGCGACGCGCGGACCAGCTCGATCAGGCGCCACCGCAGCGCGTCGATCCCCTCGCCGGTGACGGCGCTGGTCTCGAGCACCTCGTGGCCGGCGTCGACCAGGTCGCCGCGCACGATCTCGGCGGTCTCGCGGTCGGCGTCGACCTTGTTCAGGACGACCAGCGCCGGGCGCGTCGAGAACTGCAGACGGCCGCCGGAGCCGGCGTCGTAGGCGGCGAGCTCGTCGAGCACCGTGCGCAGGTCGTCGCGAGGGTCACGCTGCTCGTAGCTGGCGCAGTCGAGCACGTGCACGAGCACCCGGGCGCGCTCGACGTGCCGCAGGAACTGGTGCCCCAGTCCCCTCCCCTCGCTCGCCCCCTCGATGAGGCCCGGGACGTCGGCGACGACCAGGTCGGTGTCGTCGCCCACCACGACGCCCAGGTTGGGCGTCAGCGTCGTGAACGGGTAGTCGGCGATCTTCGGCTTCGCCGCCGACAGGCGGGTGATCAGCGACGACTTGCCGGCGTTGGGGAAGCCGACCAACGCGACGTCGGCGACCAGCTTCAGCTCGAGGCGCAGCCACCGCTCCTGGCCGGGCTCGCCCTTCTCGTGGAACTTCGGCGAGCGTCGCTGGCGGGTCCGCAGCGCCCCGTTGCCCCGCCCGCCACGGCCGCCGCGTGCGGCCACCAGCCGCTGGCCGTCGCGCGCCAGGTCGCCGAGCACCGTCCCGTCCCCGGTCGACACGACCGTGCCGACGGGCACGCGCAGCACCTCGTCGTCGCCGTCCGCACCGCGGCGGCGGTCACCCTCCCCGTTGCGGCCGCGTTCGGCCGCGCGGTGGGGCCGGTGGTGGTAGTCGACCAGGGTCGCGATGCCGGCGTCGGCGATCAGCACGACGCTGCCCCCGGTGCCGCCGTCACCCCCGTTGGGCGGACCGTACGGCTCGTAGGGCTGGCGGGCGAACGCGGTGACGCCATCGCCCCCGCGACCACCGCGAACGCGGATCCTGACGGTGTCGACGAACATGGCTCGATCATCTGCTGGGTGACCGCGGCGGCGCGCCAGCCGGTGGCCCGCGGACGCCCCGTCGCGGTCTCGGACGGACGTGCCCATGCATAGCACGTCGCCGGGACCGCCGGCGTCAGTCCAGCAGCCTGCCCCACGATCGGACCCGTCGGCGCATCCCTGCCCGACGGCGGCTCGATGTTGACCGCCACGGCCTGCGCCTGGCTGACCTCCGGCAGCACCCCCAGCACGCCGCCGTCAGCTGGACCACCCCTGGTGCTGCGGGCCCACCGTCGTCGGCCGATCCTCGGATGGGTCGGTCGACGGGTCACCTCGATCCCGGCGCCTGTGCCGCGGCACGGCGAACCCGGGCAGGTCTGGCGTCAGACGGTCTCGACCTCGGCGTACTTGCGGGCGCCCGAGGTCCGGAACGACACCGTGCCGTCGGTCAGCGCGAACAGGGTGTCGTCCTTGCCGCGACCGACGTTGCGGCCCGGGTGGATCCGGGTGCCGCGCTGACGAACGATGATCGACCCCGCGGTCACGACCTGCCCGCCGTACCGCTTGACGCCCAGCATCTTCGGCTTGGAGTCGCGGCCGTTGTTCGACGAGCCGCCGCCCTTCTTGTGTGCCATGGCCGGTCCTCCCTAGACGTCGATTGCGTCGATGCGGATGCGCGACCGGGGCTGACGGTGGCCCGTCTTGCGCCGGTAGCCGGTCTTGTTGCGGTACATGAACACGGTGAGCTTGGGGCCACGCGCCTCGTGGAGGACGGTGGCGGTCACCGAGGCGCCGTCGAGCGCGTCGGGGGTCGCGCTGACCGCACCGTCGTCACCGACCACCAGCACCGGGCGCAGGGTGACGGTGCCGTCGTCGTCGCCGTCGAGGCGTTCGACGTCGAGCTCGTCACCGACGGCGACGCGGTACTGCTTGCCGCCCGTGGCGATGACAGCCTGCATGGTGTGCTCCTGTGATCCGTGGGTGGTGCGTGGTCGCGGGGCGCAGGTGCGCCCGTCGCCCGCTGGGCGTGGCCGGGGGCACCGGGGGGCGATCGCGGAGCAGATCGACACCAGGAGGATCTGGGGGCTCGCCACGTTGCGCACGCGCGGACGTGCGTCCCCACTGTATGCTCGTGCGCTCGCGAGTGTCAACGAGATCGGCGTCGTCGTGCCGCCCCCGCCCGCCCCCTACCCCATCCACCGCGTCACGGCCGACGAGGCCGACGCGTTCGTGCGCACCGCCATGCGCGTGTTCGGGCACACCCTCGACGACGCGTCGATCGCGCACATCGTCGAACTCGAGCTGGCCGACCCGTCGCAGTCGATCGCGGCCCGCGACGGCGGGCGGATCGTCGGCACGGCGACGGTGCTCGGGTTCGGCATGACGCTGCCCGGCGGGATCACGGCGCCGTGCGCCGGCGTCACGACGGTCAGCGTCATGCCGACCCACCGCCGCCGCGGCGTGCTCACCAGCCTGATGCGCCGCCAACTCGACGATCTCCACGCCGACGGCTGGGCGTGGGCGGGCCTGTACGCCTCGGAGGACGCGATCTACGGGCGCTTCGGCTACGGGCCGGCGACGCGCAGCGTGCGCGGGCGGATCGACCGCGCCTGGACCGGGTTGCGGGTTCCGGCTGCGCCGGCCGACGTGGACCTGCTGAGCGTCGACGAGGCCCTCGAGCGAATCCCACCGATCTACGCGGCCGTCGCCGCCGACGTGCCGGGCATGCTGTCGGTGTCGGAGGCGCTGTGGCGTGACCACCTCGCGTGGGACCCGGCCAGCGAACGCGACGGGGCCTCCGAGCGCTGCATCGTCGCCATCGGCGACCGGGCCTATGCGACGTACCGCATCGCCGAGCACTGGCAGGACACCGGCGCCGACGCGACGCTGCGGGTCGAGTCGTGCCTCGCCACCGACGCCGAGGCCGGCCGCCAGCTGTGGACCTACCTGTTCGGCATCGACCTGGTCCAGCACGTCACGATCGCGCGGCTGCCCGTCGACGACCCGCTGCCGTGGTGGCTGGCCGAGCGGCGGCGCCTGCGGCTGCAGGTCGCCGACCCGTTCTACGTGCGGCTGGTCGATGTCGGCACCGCGCTGTCGCTGCGACGCACCACGGCGCAGGCGGGGGTGGTGCTCGACGTCACCGACCCGTTCTGCCCCTGGAACACCCGCCGGTGGACGCTGGAGGGCGACGGCACCGCCCTGCGCTGCGAGGCGACGCACGCCGCCGCCGACGTCGCGCTGGACGTCCGCGAGCTCGCCAGCCTGGCACTGGGCGGCACGGCGGCCGGCGAGCTCGCGCGCGCCGGCCTGCTCGAGGAGCGCACGCCCGGCGCGGTCACGCGACTGGGCGCGCTGCTCGCCTCGGCGCGCCCGCCGTACAACGCCTTCACCTTCTAGCGACGCAGGGTCTGCCCGAGACCTCAGCGCGTGAGGGCCTTGTCGACGATCTGGGCGCCGCGACCCTCGCAGCAGTCGCAGGTGCGGGTGAAGGTCTCGGTCAGGCCCTGGCTGACGTTCTTGCGCGTCATCTGGACCAGACCGAGCTTGGAGATCTCCATCACCCGCGACTTGGTCTTGTCGCGGGCCAGCTCCCGCTTGAACCGCTTGAGGACCTCGTCGCGGTTGGCGGGCAGGAGCATGTCGACGAAGTCGATCACGATGATGCCGCCGATGTCGCGCAGCCGGAGCTGGCGGGCGATCTCCTCGGCGGCCTCGAGGTTGTTCTTGAGGACCGTCTCCTCGAGGTTGGA
>CAYVGE010000253.1:0-5671 GCA_964450395.1 uncultured Actinomycetota bacterium | reverse complement strand
TCGCCGACGCGTCGCTCGACGTGGTCTCGGCGTTCGACGTCATCGAGCACTTCCGCGAGGAGGCGGGGGTGCTGGCGGAGCTGCACCGGGTGCTGCGTCCCGGTGGCAGCCTGCTCGTGTCGGTGCCCGCCTACGCCTGGGCGTGGTCGTCGCACGACGTCGCGGCGCACCACCACCGCCGCTACACGCGGCCGCGCCTGGAGGAGGCGCTGGCGGCCGCCGGCTTCGCCACCGAGCGCGTGACCTACGCGTTCGGCGCGACGTTGCCGCTGTTCGTCGCCGACCGCCTGAGGGAGCGGGTGCTCGGCGTGCCTGCGCAGCGGGTGACCGACGTGGCGCTGCCCGGGCCGGTCGAGCGGCTCCTGCTGGCCCTCGCCCGCATCGACCGGTGGGTGCTGCGGCGGGCGGACCTGCCGTTCGGCTCGTCGGTGTTCGCGGCGGCCGTGCGACGGTAGGCCGGTGCCGCGGCGACCGTCGTCGAAGCCGGTGTCCGTGCGTGGCGACCGGGGTACAGACCCGACCATGCGGCAGCACGACCGACCACCGTTGAGGACGTGGACGGCCGCACCTGCGTGCGCGGGGCGCGCACGGGGGGCGGCTCGTGGCACCGCCGGAGGGCGCTGCCGATGAGCGTCGTCGAGGAGGCGGCCACCTGGCTGCGCGATGTCACGCGGGGCGGTGACCCGGTCGATCTGCTGAGCCCGCACCCGTCGCTGGACCTGGCCGACGGCTACCGCATCCAGGACCGCATGCTCGACGACCGCTGCCGCGACGGGGAGGTGCTGGTCGGCGCGGCGGTCTCGGCCATCGGGCGCACGATCCCGCCCGCCGTGCCCGACGACGAACCGGCGTACCGCTGGCTCACCGACGCCATGCACATCGATGCCGGCACGGCACTGCCGCGCTCGAGCGTGCTCGCGCCCCGGGTTCGCCCCGAGGTCGCGTTCATCCTCGACCGCGACCTGGACGGCCCGTCGACGGAGGCCGCCGACGTGATGGCCGCCTGCGTCGCGGCCGTGCCGGCGCTCGTCGTCGTCGACTACCGGCTCCGCCAACCGGTCGTCCGGCCGGGCGACATCGTCGCGATCTGCGCCGCGACCAGCCGCTTCGCCCTCGGTGACGAGCCAGTGCCCATCGACGACGTCGACCTGTCGCGGGTGCACTGCATGCTGGAGCGCAACGGCGTCCCGGTCACGACCGCGACCGGAACCGAGCTCCGCGGCCACCCGGCCGACGCGGTCGCGTGGCTGGCGCGGCGCGCCGTGGCCTGCGGTCGGCCGCTCGAGTCCGGCATGGTGCTGTTGAGCGGCGGGTTGTGCGGCTCGGTCGCCGTCGACGCCGGCGATACGGTCCGTGCCCGCTTCGACCACCTGGGTGACGTGGAGCTGCGCTGCTGCTGACGCCGGCCGGGGTCGCGTGCCCCCGGCTCGTGCCGTCTGCGAGACTGTCGCTCCCGACGGAGGAGCGTGGACGGTGCGGCGGTTCGATGACCTCGACGAGCTGGTGGACGCGGTCGGGGAGGGCCTCGACCATCCGGTCTGCGTCGCCGAGCTCGTCGCCCGCCACCTGCGCTGAGACGACGCCGACCGGTGGCACCCGACCGGGATGCGGGGATCGGGGCCGGGCCCACGGGCAGCGGGCGACGCGTCCGGTGGTGGGAGCTGCCGGTCAGCGTGCTGGCGCTGGCCATCGTCTTCGGGTGGCTGCTGCCGCGCTTCGTCGACTACGGCGACGTCTGGCGCACCATCACCGCCCTCACCGCCGGGCAGCTGGTCACCCTGCTGCTGCTGGGGCTCGCCTGGACGGTCGTCGACACGGTGGTGTTCACCTCCGTCATCCCCGGACTGCCGCCGGTCGTGGGGTACCGCGGGTGGCTGGCCTCCAACGCGGTGGCGGGCGTCGCGCCGACGCCGCTGGACCTGCTGGTCCGCTACGGCGTGTACGCCAGCTCCGGGGTCGACCGGGCTACGGTCGCATCGGGCGTCGTGCTCTCGGGGATCCTGACGGGCGGGATCCGCCTGCTGCTCCCGGCCGTGGCACTGGTCGTGCTGCTGGCGCAGGGCTCGTCGGTCGGCGTGCCGGCCGTCGCCGTGTGGGGGCTGGTGGGCGGTCTCGCCGTCGCGGCCGTGGGGATCGCGGCGGCGCTCGCGTCGCCGGGGGTCGCGGTCGCGGTCGGGTCGGGGCTCGCCCGGCTGCACCGGGTGACCATCGCCCGTTGGTGGACGGACCGGCCGATCGCCGAGCCCGACCGGTGGGCGCTGGGGTTCCGCGACCTGCTGCTGGCGACGCTGTCGCGTCGGTGGCCGGTGGCGTTGTGCGCCGCGCTGGTCTCGCAGGCGCTGCTGTTCACCACCCTGCTGGTGGCGGTGCGCATGGTCGGCGTCCCCGCGACCGAGGTCGCCTGGCCGCGGCTGCTGCTGGCGTTCGCGCTGGGCACGGGGACCACGCTCCTGCCCGTCCTGCGCAGTGGCGTCGGCACGTCCGAGCTCGTCTACCTGCTGGTCCTGCGCGCCAGCGTCGACGCCGAGGTCCTCGATCAGGTCGCCGCCGCGGCGTTCGCCCAGCGGATCTTCACCTGGCTGCTGTCGATCGTGCTGGGCAGCATCGTCCTCGTGCACTGGCTCCTCAGCCGCCGTCGGCGGTGGGGGTGGCGATCTGGATCCGCCGGCGGTCGGTGACGGTGAACTCGACCCGCGGCCCGGTCGCCTAGGTGTGGCCACCGGGGCTGGTGGTCGGCACCGTGCTCCCGGCGGGACGCACGGTGCCGGTCACCTCACCGAGCCCGATGTGGCCGCCACCCGTCCCCGGTGCGGTGGCGGTGATGGTGACCGTGTCGCCGTCCTCGAGGAACGTCCGGGTGCCGCCGCGCGGCAGCACCAACGGCTCGGTGCCGTTCCAGGTGAGCTCCAGCAGGCATCCTCGCTGCCCGCGCCCGGGCCCCGACACCGTGCCAGACGCGTACAGGTCTCCGGTCCGCAGGCACGCGCCGTTGACGGTCAGGTGCGCCAGCTGCTGGGCGGGCGTCCAGTACATCCCGGCGAACGGGGGGCGCGCCACGACGTCGTCGTTGATGCGCAGCGTCAGCGTCAGGTCGAAGCCGGTCGCATCGGGGTCGCGCAGGTAGGGCAGCGGGGCGGGGTCCTGGACCGGGGGTCGCACCCGCGCGGCGTCGAGCGCCGCCAGCGGCGTGACCCACGCGCTGATGCTCGTGGCGAACGACTTGCCCAGGTGCGGGCCCAACGGCACGGTCTCCCACGCCTGGATGTCGCGCGCGCTCCAGTCGTTGCACAGCACCACACCGAACACGTGCTCGGCCATCGCCTCGACCGGCACCGGGCGTCCCGGTCGCGACGGCACGCCGACGACGAAGCCGACCTCGGCCTCCAGGTCCAGGCGCCGCGTCGGACCGAACGACGGCACGTCGGCGTCCGGTTCGAGGAACTGCCCGGACGGCCGCACGATCGGCGTGCCCGACACCACGACGGTGCCGGCACGGCCGTGGTACGCGACCGGGAGGTGGCGCCAGTTGGGCCGCAGCGGCTCGCCGCCCGGCCGGAACATGCGCCCGACGTTGGTCGCGTGGTGCACCGACGAGGAGAAGTCCACGTAGTCCGCGACGGTGAAGGGCAGCACCAGGGTCACGTCCCACCGGTCGAACAGCGCGGAGTCCAGGCGCGCGCGGTGACGCTCGTCGGTCAGCAGGCCGGTGACCTGCTCGCGGACCTCGCGCCACCGCGCCGGCCCCTGGGCCAGGAAGGCGTCGAGCGAGGGATGCGCGAACGTCGGGTCGTCGAGCGCGACGGTGAGGTCGAGCACGTGGTCGCCGATGCCGACGCCCACCCGGCCCTCATGGCCGTGCCGGCGGTAGACCGCGTACGGCAGGTGGTCGATCGAGAACGGCGAGCCGTCCGGCACGGGCACCCAGCTCGTCACGGACGTGCTCCTCGCGTCAGCCGGTGAAGTGGCGGTCCAGCGCGTGCCAGATCGTCGGGTAGTCCTCCTGCAGCGCCGGCATCGTGCCTGCGTACGCGGTGGGGATCAATGGATAGCGCGTCTCGAACATGAACGACAGCGTGTCCGACAGCCGCCGGGGCTCGTCGTCACCGCTGGTGGCGGCCAACCAGGCGTCGTGGTCGGGCCCGTGCGGGAAGTACATGTTGTGCAGGCTCATGCCGCCGGGGGCGAAGCCCTCCTCCTTGGCCTCGTAGACGCCGTGCACGATCCCCATGAACTCCGACATGATGTTGCGGTGGTAATAGGGCGGGCGGAACGTGTGCTCGCCCACGAGCCACCGGTCGCGGAACACGACGAGGTCGACGTTGGCCACGCCCGGCTCCGACGACGGCGCCGTGAGGACGGTGAAGATCGACGGGTCGGGGTGGTCGAAGCTGATCGAGCCCAGCACCGTGAAGCTCGCGAGGTCGTAGCGGCAGGGCAGGTGGTTGCCGTGCCAGCCCACGACGTCGAGCGGCGAGAAGTCGGTCTCCACGACGAACAGCCGCCCGTCGAACTTGACGTACAGCTCCCCGGCCCGCTCGACGTCCTCGAACGCCGCGGTCGGGTACTGGAAGTCGCGGGTGTTGGCCAGCCCGTTGGCGCCGATCGGTCCCCGCTCCGGCAGCTCGAAGTAGCTGCCGTAGTTCTCGCACACGTAGCCGCGGGCGCGCGCGTCGAGCAGCTCGACCCGGAAGACCATGCCGCGCGGGACGAGCGCGATCTCCCCCGGCGCTACGTCGAGCAGCCCGCACTCGGTCGCCAGTCGCAGCCGGCCCTCCTGCGGGACGAGCAGCAGTTCGCCGTCGGCGTCGTGGAGCCACGTGTCGGTCATCGACGCCGTGGCCAGGTACACGTGGGCCGCCATGCCGACCTGGGTGTGGGCGTCGCCGTTGGTGGCGACGGTGCGCAGACCGGTCAGGAACGTCGTCGGCTGCTCCGGGAACGGCGGCGGATCCCAACGCAGCTGCCCGATCGGGGGCTGTGCCTCGCGGGCGGGCGCGGTGCGGATCAGGTGGTTGTCGGTCTCGGTGAACCGCCAGGCGTGGCGCACCGACGGCCGGATGCGGTACAGCCAGGTCCGCCGGTTGCGCGCGTTGGGCACCGTGAACGCCGTGCCCGACAGCTGCTCGGTGTACAGGCCCAGCGGCGGGACACGCGGATTGTTCTGCCCGACCGGCAGCGCGCCCGGCACCGCCTCGGACGCCAGCTCGTTGCCGAATCCCGACAGGTAGGTCAGGGGCTGGGGGTCACGGGCCGTGGCGGCCACGTCATCAGGGTGCACATCGGTCGCCATCAGAAGTTCCCCCGGGCGGCCTGCTCGCGCTCGATCGCCTCGAACAACGCCTTGAAGTTGCCCTTGCCGAAGCCGAGCGACCCGTGGCGCTCGATGAACTCGAAGAAGACCGTCGGGCGGTCGCCGATCGGCTTGGTGAAGATCTGCAGGAGGTAGCCGTCCTCGTCGCGGTCGACCAGGATCCCGCGCCGTTGCAGCTCGGCGATCGGCACCCGCACCTCGCCGATGCGGGCCCGCAGCTGGGGGTCCTCGTAGTAGGTGTCGGGCGTGGCGAGGAACTCGACGCCGCGGGCGCGCAGCACGTCGACGGTCGTCAGGATGTCGCCGGTGGCCAGCGCCAGGTGCTGCACGCCGGGGCCGCGGTGGAAGTCGAGGTACTCG
>CAYVGE010000252.1:0-5688 GCA_964450395.1 uncultured Actinomycetota bacterium | reverse complement strand
CGAGCCCCCCAACGGAATCGAACCGTTGACCTTCTCCTTACCATGGAGACGCTCTGCCGACTGAGCTAGGGGGGCGGATGGAACGACAGTATGAAGGTCCCCACCTGGCCCCGCAACCTGCGCGGGACCCGCTGGACGGGTCCCCGGACGACCCCGACGCGGCACTGCGCCCGCTCGATCCCCGCGTGCGCCTGCTGTGGTGGACGGCCAGCGCACTGGCGCTGCTGACGGCGCTCGCCGTCGCGTTCGTGGCCGGCCTGCCGCTGCCCGACGGCTGGAGCGGGCTGCCGCCCCTCGTGGTGCTCGTCGGCGGCACGCCGCTGGCGGTCCTGGTGCCGTGGCTGCGCTACCGGCGCTGGCGCTTCGCCCTGCGCGAGGACGACCTGTGGATCCGCCGGGGCGTGCTGTGGGTCCACACCAGCGTCATCCCGTACGCGCGCCTGCAGTTCGTCGACACGACGCAGGGACCCCTGGACCGGTTGTTCGGGCTGTCCCGGTTGGTGGTGCACACCGCGTCGCCGGGCACGTCCGGGCTGCTGCCCGGCCTGGCCCACGACGAGGCCGAGCGCCTGCGTGAGCGCCTGTCGCTCGTGCGGCCGATGGACCACGATGTCTGAGGCGGCACCGGAGCAGCCCGACCCCGGGCACGAGGGGGGCGACGCGCTGGCGGGCCGCCTGCACCCCAGCGCGATCGCCCTGTGGAGCCTGCGTGGCCTGCTGCCGCTGATCGCCACCGTCTGGGCGACCGACGTGGTCGGGCAGGCGGTCGGCCTTGCGCTGCTCGTGCTCCTGGCCGGCGCGTCGTGGGTGCGCTGGCTGCGGTTCACGTGGCGGATCGACGGCACCGAGCTGGTCATCGAGCACGGCCTGCTGCAGCGGACCCGCCGCGTCATCCCGCTCGAGCGGATCCAGGCCGTGCAGGCCCAGCGCAGCCTGCGCCACCGGGTCTTCGGCGTCGTCGGCCTGCGCGTCGAGGCGATCGGCGGCACGGAGACCGAGGGCCAGCTCGACGCCCTGTCGCCTGCGGTCGCACGACAGGTGCAGCAGGCGCTGCTCGGGCACGCCGGCACCGCCGCGCCGCTGACCGGGCGGTCGGACGCCCCGGTCGGCGCACCCGACACGGGCCCCGGGCGTGCCGATCGCGCCGCGAGCGACCCCCGGGCGACCGGACGTTCCGGGGCCCCGGCGCCGCTCACCATCGGCGAGCCGCCGCCGCCCGGCGCCGTGATCGCGCACTGCCCCCCGCGGCAGCTGCTGCTCGCCGGGCTGACCGGCGGGCGTGTGGGGGTCGCCGCGGCAGGCCTCGGCCTGGCGCAGCAGGTCTTCGGTCAGGGGCTCACCGACTGGGCGGTCACCCTGCCGCAGCGCTTCGGGCTGGTCGTCCTCGCCGGGCTGGTGGCCCTCGCCGCGATCGCCGTGTTCCTGGTCTCGGTGATCGCGACCGCGCTCACGTTCTGGGACTTCACCGTCCGGCGCGACGGCGACCTGCTGCGGCTGCAGCGCGGCCTGCTGACGGAACGACGCGACACCGTGCCGCTGCGCCGCATCCAGAGCGTGACGGTGGAACAGAACCTGATCCGTCGGGTGTTCGGCCTGGCCTCGGTCTCGACGGTCGTGGCCGGGCGCGCTGGCGACGACCAGGGCGTCACCGCCACCCTGCTGCCGATCGGCGAGCTCGACGCCGCGCTGGCGCTCGCCGGCACCGTGCTGGTGGCCGAGGGCGTCGGGGAGGAGCCGCTGCGGCCGATGCCCGCCGCGGCGCGCAGCCGGCGCCTGGTACGGGCGGGGTGGGCCGTCGTGCTCGTCGGGGTGGCGGCCGCGTGGGCGACCACCTGGCAGTGGGCCGTGGTCGCCGCGGTCGCGACGGCGTGCGTCGCGCTGCCGCTGGCACTGGCCGCCTACCGGTCGCTGGGCTGGGCCCTCCACGACGACCTGGTGATCGCCCGTGCCGGGGTCTTCCTGCGGCGCACCACGATCACGCCCGCGTCCGCCGCCCAGAGCGTCCGGATGACCGCGTCGCCGTTCCAGCGCCGCCGTGCACTGGCGACCGTGCGGCTGGAGATCGCCCGCAGCGGCGGCACCCGCGACCCCCGCCTGCTCGACATCGCCGACGCCGACGCCGAGCAGGCGCTGCGGATGCTGGCGGGGCGGGCCTCACAGCCGACCGCGCTGGCGCGCGCCCGCTGACCTACAGGTCCGCGGCGTTGACCGTGTTGCGGGTGGTGCCTTCGACGACCAGGTCGCGGACGGCATCGGCGACCAGCTCGGTGCTCAGCCGGCGCATCATCGCGCTCTGGCCCGCGAGGTGCGGGGTGACGGTCGCGTTGTCCATCCGCCGCCACGGGCTGTCGTCGGGCAGCGGCTCCTCGTCGAACACGTCGATGCCGGCGGCGGCGACGCCGCCGGACGTCAGCGCGTCGGCCAGCGCGTCCATGTCGACCATCCCGCTGCGGGCGTTGTTGATGAACACGGCGTGGTCGGGCATGGCGGCGAACTCGGCGGCACCGATGAACCGGCGCGTCTCGTCGGTCAGCCGCGCGTGCAGGCAGACCACGTCGCACCCGGCCAGCATCTGGTGCAGGTCGGGGTGTCGGCGGCCGCCGGCGGCCTCGATGATCGTGCGCTCGACGTAGGGGTCGTAGACGACCAGGTCGACGCCGAACCCGATCAGGCGGCGGGCGACCTGACGGCCCACCTTGCCGAAGCCGATCAACCCGACGGTCGCTCCCGTCAGGTCACCGGTGAACTCGGGCAGGCCGGCCGACCAGCCGCCCGCGCGCAGCTGGCCGTCGGCGCGCCGGGTGTGGCGCAGCGCGTCGAGGATCAGCCCGATCGTCTGGTCGGCGACCGACGCGGCGTTGCGTCCGAGGATGTTGACGACGGCCACGCCCGCCTTCGTCGCGGCCTCGACGTTGACGTTCTCGTAGCCGTGGCGCGCCACGACCACCGCGCGCAGGTCGTTGCCGGCCTCGAACACCGCGGCCGGGATCGGGGCGAAGTGCGCCACCAGGATCTCGACGCCGTCGAGTGCCTCGACGATCTCGGTCGGGGTGTCGACGGCCTCGGGACCGTCGTGCTCCATCGTCTGCTGGGTGCCGTGCTGCTCGGTCAGGTCCATGTCGGGGCCGAAGTCGACGGTGCGCAGCTCGTCGATCCGGTCGCCGCACGCGCTGGCGATCGCGTCGCGCAGCTCCTGCGCGCCGACCATGAGGTCGCCGACCACGAGAACGGTGCTCATCGGATGTGCCTTTCGGGTTGGGTCTGCGGAGGGTTCGTGGCGCCGCGGTCGTCGCGGGCCGCCGTCAGCCGGCCAGGCGCTCCCACACCGGGCCGAGCTGCTCGACGGTCGTGCGGTACCGGTCGTAGATGGCCTCGGCCGCGTCACGGCGTGCAGGATCCGGCTCGTACTCCCGCGCGACCGATGTCAGCTGCTCCACCGCGGTCGGCAGGTCGGGGTACAGGTCGCCAGCGACCATCGCGCACATCGCGGTGCCCAGCGCGCCGGCCTCCTCGGCGGCGGGGACCCGCACCGACAGGTTGCAGATGTCGGCGAACAGCTGCGCCCACCGGTGGCTGCGGGCCCCGCCCCCGGTCAGCGTCGAGGAGGTGATGTCGAAGTGCTCGCGCAGGTGCTCGATGTGGGTGCGGTGGTTGCAGACCACACCCTCCAGCACCGCCCGGACCAGGTGCGACCGGCCATGCCAGCCGCGCACGCCCAGGAACCCCGCCGACGCCGCCGCCCCGTGCGGCGAGCCGTACAGGAACGGCAGGAAGACGACCGCCGCGTCGTCGTCCTCGACCTCGGCCAGCGCGTCGTCGACGAACGCGAAGGCGCTGCCGCCCTCGCGCTCGGCGCGCTCGACCCGGTCGCGGGCGAGCTCGTGCACGAACCAGTCGAGGTTGGTCGCCGAGGCCGGCGACACCGCCATGTGCATGTACTGGCCCGGCGTCACGAAGTTGCGGGTCAGGAACCGCCCGTCGCGCACTGGCTCGGTCGAGATGAACTCGTTGATGCTGTAGGTGCCGGCGATCATCGTCATGTCGCCGGGGCGCACCGATCCGCTGCCGAGCGCGCTGGCGTCCACGTCGTGCAGGCCCGACGCGACCGGGGTGCCCGGGCGCAGCCCGGTCAGCTCGGCGGCCGCGTCGGTGACGGTGCCCATCGTCTCGCCGCAGGCCACGATCGGCGGCAGCAGGTCGGCGCGGTCGCCGACCCCGTAGAGCGCCAGGACCTCCCGGTCGTACTCCTGCGTCTCGACGTTGGTGAACGACTCGCTCGCCTCGGTCGGGTCGGTGGCGACCTCGCCGGTGAGGCACAGCTTGATCCAGTCCTTGCAGTACAGGGCCCACGCGGCGCGCTCGAGCGCCTCCGGCTCGTGCTCGGCCATCCACCCCAGCAGCGCGCCGGGTGACGGCAGGGAGGGCTCCTGACCCGACCGCTGCAGCAGCTGCTCGGCGGTGCCGTCGTCGGTCCACCGCGCCAGCAGCTCGTGGGTGCGGGTGTCCAGCGAGTTGATGCCGGGCCGCACCGGCCGGCCGTCGGCGTCCACCAGGTACAGCCCGTCGCCGTGCGCGGTCACCGCGACGCCCATGACCGCGTCGGCGTCGACGCCGGCCGCGGCGATCGCCTGCTTGACGGTGGCGGCCGCGGTCTCCCACAGCGCGTCCATGTCGCGTTCGACCCACCGCGGCTTCGGGGTCAGGCGCTCGTCGGCGTTCGAGGCCTCGCCGAGGGTCGTGCCCTCCGCGTCGAACACGACGACCTTGGTGGTCGACAGCCCGCTGTCGATCCCGATGACGACCTCGTCGGAGCTCATGTGCGTTCGCCTTCCCTCTCGTGGTTCATGCGACCATGCCCGGCACGACCGCGCTCCCGCGCCCCTCGTTGCCCGCGCCGGCCCCGGGGGCCTGCGACGAGCCGGAGCGGCGGGCCGGCTGCGTGAGGCCGGCGATGACGTCGGACGTCGCGCCGACGGTCGTGCCGCAGGAGCTCGCCGGGCCGGGCTCGGGCACGGCCAGTCGTCGCGCACGCCCAGGTCGTCGACGCCCCGCAGCACCGCCGCCATCGCTGTGCCGTCTGGGTGATCCGACCTCGGTACCGCCCTGGCGCACGCACGCCTCCTTCGCCTGCGCAGTCTTGCCATGAACGTCGTCGGCCATGTTCCGGACCATTCATGCGCTCCAGGCATCGAGGCACCGTGCACGGATCACAGCTGAACGCCGAACGCCCACCGCCTGCCCGCGGCCGAGCGGTGCGATCTTCACGCGAACGCTGTGACATCTCGCGACGCTCAGGTGAACAACGCCACGCTCGCGCGGGGACATGGGCGGTCGGGTTGCGAACGGGTGTGGGAGCGACCTAATCTTCCGTAGCCCGGTGGGATGCCCGAGTGGCCAAAGGGACCTGACTGTAAATCAGGCGGCTCAGCCTACGAAGGTTCGAATCCTTCTCCCACCACGTGCCGACGCGCGCCCCGGTGTGACGCCCCCACCGGGGGCCGCGCGTTCGTCGCAGCGGTCCCCCGCCGACGGGGGCCGGCGCAGCAGGCGATCCAGGAGCGAGCCGATGGCCGACAGCAGCTTCGACGTCGTGGCCGAGGTCGACCGGCAGGAGGTCGACAACGCGATCAACCAGGCCGCCAAGGAGATCGCGCAGCGCTTCGAGTTAATGAACACCGACGCCAGCGT
>CAYVGE010000251.1:0-5803 GCA_964450395.1 uncultured Actinomycetota bacterium | reverse complement strand
GACCTCGGCGCCGAGCTCGGCGACATCGGCTACGAGCACAACGAGCGGCCCAAGCGGGTCCGCTACTGGGCCATGCAGGCCCGCAGCGGCAGCTTCGAACCGAACGCCGAGGTCGACGAGCTGCGGTGGCTGCCGCTCGATGCCGCCCGCGAGCTGCTGACCTACGAGCGCGACCGCGAGGTGCTCGACCGCTTCACCGCGACCGCCGGCTGACCCGCCCGCGGCGGGACGCTACAGGTCTTCCTCCAGCAGGTCCATCAGCATGCAGTCCTGCCAGGTGCCGTCGGCCGCGCGCTCGTAGCGCCGCATGACCCCGACGGACCGGAAGCCGACGCGGGAGAACGTCTTGATGGCGCGCTCGTTGTCGGTCGCGGGGTAGGCCGCGATGCGGTGGTGGCCGCGGTCGTAGATGAGGTGGCGCACCAGGGTGCGCACCGCGTCGGTCGCCAGGCCCTTGCCGTGCTCCCCGGCGTCGAGGAACAGGTCCAGGCTGGCGTGGCGGTAGTCGCGCGCTGGCTCCTCGACGTACTGCACCGAGCCGATCACGGTGGTGTCCAGCGCGATGACGTAGACGGTCATGTCGTTGCTCTCGACCAGCACGTCGCGGACGCGGGCGTGGTCGTAGCGCGGCCACCAGCGGGACACCTCCGGCTGCGCCAGCACCTGCGCGAGCGCCTCGGCGTCGGCGGCCGTGGCCGGGCGCAGCGTCACCCGCGCGCCATGCAGCCGCGTCGCCATGGCCCGGTCACCTCCCACCGGCGGTCGGCCGCGTCCCGTGTACGCGTACCCGCCGGACGCGTATGGTGCCAGATCGCGACCCGTCGCGCCCGACTTTCGGGTGGTCCGGCGGGCGTCCGGCGGCGTGGTGCGCCGCGTGCCACGGGGTGGCGGCGTGTGGCACGCTGCAGCCCAGCAGTCCAGCACGCCGAGCGAACAGGACCACCACCATGTCCGAGCACCGGCCCGCCCCCGGGTCGACCCCCGAGCCCGCCGCCACCACCCTGCAGATCGCCGTCGTCGCCGGCGACGGGGTCGGGCCGGAGGTGACCGCCGAGGCGCTCAAGTCCCTGCGCGTCGCGGCCAACCGCTTCGGGTTCACGATCGACACCACGACCTACGACCTGGGCGTACGCCGCTACCTGCGTACCGGCGAGGTGCTGCCCGAGCCGATCGTCGACGAGCTGGCCGAGCACGACGCCATCCTGCTGGGTGCCGTCGGCACGCCCGACGTGCCCCCCGGCGTCCTGGAGCGCGGGCTGCTGCTCAAGCTGCGCTTCGCGTTCGACCAGTACGTCAACCTGCGCCCGGTGCGCCTGCTGCCGGGCGTCACGTCACCGGTCGCCGACCTCGAACCGGAGGACTGCGACCTGGTCGTGGTGCGCGAGAACACCGAGGGTGCGTACGTCGGCGCGGGTGGCACCCTGTACCGCGGCACGCCGGCGGAGGTCGCGACGCAGGAGTCGATCAACACCCGCCGTGGTGTCGAGCGGGTGGTCCGCTACGCGTTCGAGCTCGCCGAACGCCGCCGCGGGCGGCTGACGCTGTGCCACAAGACCAACGTGCTGACCCACGCCGGTGACCTGTGGACGCGCACCGTCGACGAGGTCGCCGCCGACCACCCCGACGTCGAGGTCGGCTACGTGCACGTCGACGCGGCATGCCTGTACCTGGTGACCGACCCCGCCCGCTTCGACGTCGTGGTCACCGACAACCTGTTCGGCGACATCATCACCGACCTGGGCGCGGCGGTGCAGGGCGGCATGGGCCTGGCGGCCAGCGGCAACCTGAACCCCGGTGCACGGCTCCGCCCCCGACATCGCCGGCACCGGCCAGGCCAACCCGGTCGCGGCGATCCTGTCGGTGGCGCTGTGCCTCGACCAGCTCGGCCACGACAAGGCGGCGACCGCTGTCGAGGACGGGGTCGCGGCGATCCTGCCCCAGCTGGCCACCATGGGCGGTGACTCGATGGGCTACTCGACCAAGGAGATCGGTGACCGCATCGCGCAGGCCGTCGCCTCCGGCGCGTCGTGACGTGCGGCCACGACCGGGAGCGGGACGGTTGCGCGCCCGCGCGCGGTCCGGCACACTCGCAGCCATGCGCGACCGCACGCCGACCCCCGCCCGCCGGCTCCTGGCCGGCGCCATCGGCGTGATCATCATTCGCAGGTCCTGAGCAGGACCGGCTGGTGCCGGGCCGCTCGGGGCCCCGCACCAGCGCGCTCCGACGGTCATGGCAGCGGCCACGCCGCAACGAAAGGCCATGCCGTGACCGTGACGCCGGAGCCCGCTCGCCGGGCGGCCGTCCCGCAGCTGTACGACACGACGCTGCGCGACGGCACCCAGCAGGAGGGGATCTCGCTGACGGTGGAGGACAAGCTGCGCGTCGCGCGCATCCTCGACACGCTCGGCGTCGCCTTCGTCGAGGGCGGCTGGCCGGGGGCGAACCCCAAGGACACCGAGTTCTTCAAGCGGGCGGCCTCGGGGGAGCTGGAGCTCGAGCGGGCCGTGCTGACCGCCTTCGGCATGACGCGGCGCCCCAACGCCGACGCCGCCGGCGACCCGACCCTCGAGGCGCTGCTGAGCGCCGACACCGGGGTCATCTGCCTCGTCGGCAAGTCCGACGTGCTGCACGTCGACACCGCGCTGCGCACGACCGGCGACGAGAACATCGCGATGGTCGCCAGCTCGATCGAGCTGCTGCGCGACGAGGGCCGTCGGGTGCTGTTCGACGCCGAGCACTTCTTCGACGGCTACGGCCGCGACCCCGCCTACGCGATGGCCGTGCTGGCCGCCGCTGCCGACGCGGGGGCCGAGTGCATCGTGCTGTGCGACACCAACGGCGGCGCGCTGCCGGCGCAGGTCCGCGACGTGGTCTCCCACGTGGTCCGCGATCTCGGGGACCGCGTCGACGTCGGCGTGCACGTCCACAACGACGCCGACTGCGCGGTCGCGAACTCGCTGGTCGGCCTGCAGGCGGGGGCCAGCCACGTCCAGGGCACGGTCAACGGCATCGGCGAGCGCTGCGGCAACGCGAACCTGATGTCACTGATCCCCAACCTCAAGCTCAAGCTGGCGCTCGACGTCGTCAGCGACGACGACCTGGGGCGGCTGACCCACGTCGCGCACGAGGTCGCCGAGATCATGAACCTGACCCCCGACCCGCACGCGCCCTACGTCGGATCGGCGGCCTTCGCGCACAAGGCGGGCCTGCACGTCTCGGCGCTCGCGCGCAACACCGATCTGTACCAGCACGTCGAGCCCGAGCGGGTCGGCAACACGCTGCGCCTGCTGGTCAGCGAGCTGGCAGGCCGGTCGACCGTCGTGCTGAAGGGCCGCGAGCTGGGACTGGACCTCGAATCGGACCGGACCGCCGCCGACCGCATCCTCGACCGGGTCAAGGAGCTCGAGCACGTCGGCTACACGTTCGAGGCCGCAGACGCGTCGTTCGAGCTGCTGGTCCGCGCCCAGACCGGGATGCTGCGCGAGCGCTTCCGCCTGGAGAGCTACCGCACGATCGTCGAGCGCCGCACCGACGGTCAGGTCGTGGCCGAGGCGACCGTGAAGGTCTGGGTCGGCGACGAGCGGTTCATCGGGACGGGTGAGGGCAACGGACCCGTCGATGCGCTGGACCAGGCGTTCCGGGCGGCGCTGGCGCACCGGCTCCCGGCGATCGCCCGGATGCACCTGCGCGACTACAAGGTGCGCATCCTCGACCAGGGGGCCGGCACCGGTGCCACGACACGGGTGCTGGTCCGCTCGACCGACGGCGACCGCGACTGGAACACGGTCGGGGTGTCGTCCAACGTCATCGAGGCCTCGTGGAAGGCCATGGAGGACGCCTACGCGACGGCGTTCCGCGTCGCCGAGGACGCGGACACGACGGTGTGATCGTGCGCGTCGCCGCGGGCTGACCGCCCGCCGCGTAGCCGCGCTATGGTCGCAGGCACGATCGTCGCCCGCGCGTCGCCCGCCGGGCCCACCCGAGCACCGCGAGAGGTCCCGCCATGTCCACGCCCACCACGCCGCCACGGGTGCGCTTCTGCCCGGCGCCCAGCGGCTGGCTGCACGTCGGCGGCGCCCGGACCGCGCTGTACAACTGGCTGCACGCGCGCGGGGGCGACGGCGCGTTCGTGTTCCGCATCGAGGACACCGACGCCCAGCGCGCCACCGACGAGTCGATGGCGGGGATGATCGACGCCCTGCGCTTCCTCGGGCTGCTGTGGGACGAGGGTCCCGACGTCGGTGGCCCCTACGGCCCGTACCGCCAGTCGGAGCGGCAGGCCCTGTATGGCCACGTCGCCGACCTGCTGCTGGCGTCCGGCGCGGCCTACGAGGCATTCGAGACCCCCGAGGAGCTCGCCGAGCAGCGTGAGGCCGCGCAGCGCGCGGGTCGGCCGCCCGGCTACGAGGGTGGCCACCGCGACCTGACCGACGAGCAGCGCGCCGCGTACCGCGCCGAGGGGCGCCAGCCGGCGTTGCGGCTGCGGACGCCCGACGACGGCGGGGTCTCGTTCACCGACGCCGTCCGCGGTGCGGTCACGTTCGACTGGTCGGCGGTGCCCGACTTCGTCATCCGCCGGGCCGACGGGTCCGCCACGTACGCCCTGGCCAACACCGTCGACGACCTGGCCATGGGCATCACCCAGATCGCCCGCGGCGAGGACCTGCTGTCGGCCACGCCACGCCAGCTGCTGCTGATCGACCACCTGCTGCGGCGCGGCGACGACGGGCGTACGCCGCTGGCGCACGCGCTCGAGGCCGCCGACATCGCCGGCGCACCCGACCCGGGCGTCCCGACGTACGCCCACCTGCCGCTGCTGGTCGGCGAGGACCGCAAGCCGCTGTCGAAGCGCCACGGCTCGGTCGCGGTCGACGAGTTCCGCCGGCAGGGGTTCCTGCCCGAGACGCTCGTCAACTTCCTCGCCCTGTGCGGGTGGAGCTGGGACGGTGAGACCGAGCGCTTCACCGTCGAGGAGCTCATCGAGCGCTTCTCGTTCGATCGGGTGGGCCGCAACCCGGCCGCGTTCGACACCGACAAGCTGCGCTCGATGAACGGCGACCGCATCCGCGACCTGCCGGTGGACGAGCTGGCGGCCCGCCTGGAGCCGTACCTGGTCGAGGCCGGGGCGCTGCCCGACGAGCCCGACGAGCGCCAGCGCAGCCTGCTGCTCGCGCTGACGCCGCTGGTGCAGGAGCGCATCCAGACGCTGGCCGAGGCGCCGGAGCTGATCGCGTTCTGCTTCGCCGACCGGGTGACCTACGACGAGCGGGCGGTGCGCAAGCACCTCAAGGGTCGCGCGGGCGAGGTCCTCGACGCCACCGCGGCGTCCCTGGACAAGCTGGAGCGGTGGTCGGCGGACACGATCATGGACGCGCTGGACGGCGTCGCCGGCGAGCTCGAGCTCAAGCGCGGCAAGACGTTCCAGCCGATCCGCGTCGCGGTCGCCGGCACGGCGGTCAGCCCGCCGCTGCCCGAGACGCTGGCGCTGCTCGACCGGGGCGTCGTCGTCGAGCGGATCCGCGCCGCGCGGGAGCTCGTGGCCACCCCTGAGGGCGGGTGAGCCGTGTTGTTGCCCACCCCCGCCGCTGCTAGGTTTGGGTCCGCCCTTCGGGGGTGGTGTAATTGGCAACACAGCTGGTTCTGGTCCAGCCATTGAGGGTTCGAGTCCTTCCCCCCGAGCGAGTGCGCTTGCCGTCCGTGGTCTAGGATGTCGAACGCAGCACCGCGGCCCCGTCGTCTAGCGGCCTAGGACACTGCCCTCTCAAGGCAGCGGCGCCGGTTCAAATCCGGTCGGGGCTACTC
>CAYVGE010000250.1:0-5813 GCA_964450395.1 uncultured Actinomycetota bacterium | reverse complement strand
GATGTCGTTGGGCGGGATGATGGTGCCGAAGTGCTCGCGGAACACGTCCTCGTGCTCGCGCAGGCCCGTGTCGGTGTCGACGAAGATGACGCCCTGCGCCTCGAGGTCCTCGCGCACCTTGTGGTACACGACCTCCGACTCGTACTGGGCGGCCACGCCGGCGATCAGGCGCTGCTTCTCGGCCTCGGGGATCCCCAGCTTGTCGTAGGTGTTCTTGATGTCGGCCGGCAGGTCCTCCCACGTGTTGGCCTGCTTCTCGGTGGACCGCACGAAGTAGAAGATGTTCTCGAAGTCGATGCCGCCGAGCTCGCCGCCCCAGTTGGGCATCGGCCGCCGCTCGAAGTGGCGGAACGCCTTGAGGCGCATGTCCAGCATCCACCGGGGCTCGTCCTTGAGCGCAGAGATCTCGCGCACGACGTCCTCGGACAGGCCGCGCTTCGGCTCGAACACCGGCTTGCCCTCGTCGTGCCAGCCGTACTTGTAGGTGCCCAGCTGAAGATCTTCAGCCTTCGTCGCCATCAGGTGCTCCTCGGGTGGTCTGGATCTGCGGTGGTCGACTGCAGAGGTGGTCGGACCTCACACACGCAGGCGGTGGATCCGCCCGCGATCGTCTGCCGGCGCTGGACCTGCGCGCCGAGCAGCTGGCGGAACAGCGCCGCCTCGAACGCGCACAGCTGCGGGTGCGCCGCCGCGGCGTCCTTGATCGCGCAGTGCTTCTGGGTCAGCGCGATGCCGTCGTCGCCGACGTCGGCCTCGGCCAGGAACCCGTCCGCGCTGAGCAGCTCGGCCAGGCGCCGCACGCGGTCACCGAGCTCGTCGATGTCCTCGAGCTCGTCGGCGTACTGGGCCTGCTGTCGCTTCTGGCGCCAGCGCAGGAACGCGATCATCTCGGTCTTGCCACGTTCGTCGTGCAGGAACGTCAGGACGTCGTCCGCGAGGTCCGACGACCGGTCGGGGAACAACCGCTCGCCCCGTGCCGTCAGCTGGTAGGCCACGGCGGGGCGCCCGGGTCCGGGCGACCGGACGGCATGGCCATCGACCAGCCCGTCGGCCATGAGCTCGCGGAGCTGGCGACGGATCGCCACGTGCGTGCGTTCGGCGGCCTCGGCGAGATCGGCTACCGTTGCGCTGCGTTCGTGCAGCAGCGAGACGATCTGCGCGCGGGTCTCGCCCAGCAGATCGATCAGCGGCGCGTTCTCGGTGGTCGATGACACGTCAATTACTCTATAGATCTGTTGCGTAATTGCACGGCCGCTGCCCCGATCGTCCGGCGGGACCGTCTGATCCCGCCGCAGTGTGACGGAGCGCGTTCTTCTATGATCAAGCAGTCAACTCCGTGGAGCCTGGTCCCCCGACGTTTGGTCGTCTCGCTGACGCTCGACTTCCACGGCCCGGGGAAGGCTTCGCCGGACAGTCAAGTCGCGCGGAAGGCGGCCGAGCATGACCAGTCGTGAGCACCCACGCCTGTCGCCGGTCGCCGTGGACGAGATCGTCATCGACGATCTGGTCGGCGTCGCCGTCGTCGACGCCGCCGCGCCGGACCTGCCCGTCCGCTGGGCGAACCCGGCGCTGGCCGCGCTGCTCGGCCGCGCCGGTGACACGGTCACCGGCCGGCCGCTCGGCATGCTCGTGGACGATCCCGCGCTCGCCGAGGCGGTCACCGACCCTGGCGACGGCGGCGAGCGCACCGTCCGCGTCGCTCCACCCGGCGGTGGCGGCGTCGTCCTGCAGCTGTCCCCCACCGGACGCGACGGCGAGGTCGTCGTCGTGGCCACGCCGGCGCACGCGTCGCCCCGCGCGGCCATGTTCGACGCCGTGACCGGACTGGCGTCGCTCGCGCTGTTCACCGAGCACCTGCAGCTGGCGCTGCGCCGCCGCGCCCGCGAGGGCCACGACCTGGCGGTGGCCGCCATCGGCGCGCCCCGCTTCGCCGCGGCGTGGCAGCAGCACGAGGGCACCGCGTCGGTGCTCCAGGCGCGCATGGCCGAGCGGATCGAGCAGGTCGTCCGAGACGCGGACGTGCTGGCCGCGCGCCGTCCCGGGAACTTCCTCCTGCTCATCATCGATCCCCGCGACGCCGTGGTCGCCGCCACGCTGGCCAGCGAGCGGCTGTTCGACGCGTTCGCCGTGCCCATCGTGCTGGCCGACGGCATGCAGCCGCTCGAGCTCGCGGTCGGCATCGGCGGGGCGCAGCATGACGACGAGCCCGAGCAGGTCATCGCCCGCGCCGACGCGGCGCACGCCCGCGCGGTGGCGGCAGGCACCAACCGCTACCGGGTGGACCAGCCGCCGCGCTAGTCAGGGGTCGACGACCATCGCGTGGTCGTCGAGGTGGACGTTGGGCCAGATGCGCGTGGAGCGCAGCACGTTGTGCCGCCCCAGCCTCGCACCCGCGCCCAGGATCGAGTCGTCCAGGCGCGTGCCCGCGCCCACGTACGCGTTGGAGCACACGATCGAGCTGTAGACCTCGGCCTCGGCCCCGACCTCTGCGCCGTCGAAGAGGACGCAGTCCTCGAGGCGTGCGCCGCTGCGCACCACCGCGCCGCGCCCGATCACCGTGCGCCCGAACAGCTGCGCGCCCGGCTCGATCACGGCGCCACGACCGATCGCCGCGGGACGGATGACGTCGACGTTGTCGCAGACGACCTCCGGCTCGACCCACAGGCTCTCCTCGATCTCCCGTCCGGTCGGCGACCAGCTCAGCCGGCGCTCGAGCACGTGGCGGTTGGCCTCGAGGTACAGGCGGGGCCGGCCGGTGTCCAGCCAGTAGCCTCCGCGGAACTGCCCGTAGATGGACTCGCGCTCGCGCACCATCGATGGAACCAGCGAACGCTCGAACGAGAAGAAGGTGTCGGGCGGGATGCGGCGGACGACGGCCGGGTCCAGCATCACGATGCCGGCGTTGACGAGGTGCGACGCCGTCTCGTCGGGGGACGGCTTCTCGAGGAAGCTTTCGACGAAGCCGTCCGGGCTGAGCTCGAGCACGCCGAACTGCGTGCGGTCCCGCACGGAGGTCAGCCAGAAGGTGATGGTCGCACCGCGCTCCAGGTGGAAGGTCGTGAGCGCCGTGATGTCGGGCGCGGCGACGATGTCGCCGTTCATCCACAGCAGCGGGCGCTGGTCGAACGCGCCCTCGTCGGCGCAGAAGCGCAGCGCCCCGCCCGTGCCGAGCGGTGCCGGCTCGACCACGATGCGCAGGGTGATGCCGAGCTCGGACGCCAACGCGTCGAGCACGGTGAACTTCTCGGCCCCGTAGCCCAGCGCCAGCGTCACGTCGCGCACGCCCTGGGCGGCGAGGTGGCGCAGCTGGTGCTCGATCAGCGGTCGGTTGGCGACGGGCACCAGCGGCTTGGGCAGGTCGACGGTGACCGGCCGCAGCCTGGTCCCCTGGCCCCCCGCCAGGATGACGGCCTGGACGTCGACATCACCCACCTGCTCCCCCTTTGCCGGCCACCGCGCCCGACGCGGCACCCGGGACGATCAGCCGAGAGACAACAACGGGACCGCCGAGTGGTGGTCCCGTTGTCCGACACATGCGGGCGGCTGGTCCGTCGCTACTGGCGTGCACGACGCCGGCGGCGCACCTCACCCTGGATCATGTCGGACTGGTGCATGAACTTGCGCAGACGCTGGTTGAAGTCCTTGTCGACCTTGTTGGTGCGACGAGGCTCGTCCTGCCAGTCGGGGTCTGCCCGCTTGATCGACAGGTCGATCCGACCGTCGTCCTTGATCTGCAGCACCTTGACGTCGACCTGCTGGCCCTCCGTCAGGTACGCGTGGATGTTCTCGACGAAGTCGCGGTGCACCTCGGAGATGTGGACGAGGCCCGTCACGTCGGGCTCGATCTCGACGAAGGCACCGAAGTCCTGCAACCGCACGACCTTGCCCTGTACTACGGTTCCTGGCTGAACTGACACCTTGCTCCTCAAAGCGGCACCTATGCTGCCGCTGCTGTCGATGATGGGATTGCGGGTAAGGCTATCCGGTCCTCCGCGACAGCGCACCTCCGCGGGGTGGGGCGACCGACCCCCGAACGCGGCGCCCGGCAGGTGCTCCGGGGGCGGCGATCGCCGCCGCACCTGGCTACGCTACGGCGCCGTCGGCACCCGCCCACCAGGAGGTCAGCATGCGCGCAGTCGTCGTCGAGGAGCCGGGTGGGCCGGAGGCGCTGACGATCGTCGACCGCCCGACGCCGACACCGGCCGTCGACGAGGTGCTCGTCGAGGTGCGCGCGACGTCGGTCAACGGCGCCGACCTGCTCCAGCGCCGCGGGCGGTACCCGCCGCCGGAGGACGCCAGCGACGTGCTGGGGCTGGAAGCCGCCGGCGAGGTCGTCGCGGTCGGGGCCGACGTGACGACGGTCGCGGTCGGTGACCGGGTCTGCGGGCTCCTGCCGGGCGGCGGCTACGCCGAGTACGTCGCCCTGCCCGAACGCCTGGCGCTGCAGCTGCCCGAGGCGCTCGACTGGACCCGGGCCGGCGGCCTGGTCGAGGTGTTCGCGACCGCGCACGACTCCATGGTGACCCGCGGCCGGCTCACCGCCGACGAGACCGTGCTGATCCACGGCATCGCGAGCGGGGTCGGGACCGCAGCCGCCCAGATCGCGGTGCGCCTGGGCGCCGGCGTGCTGGGCACCGCCTCCACCGCGGCCAAGCGGCGCGCCGCCGAGCAGCTCGGCACCACGGCCACGATCGACTACACCGGGGAGGACTTCGTCGAGCGGGTCCGGGAGCTGACCGACGGACGCGGCGTCGATGTGGTCGTCGATGTCGTGGGCGGCCCCTACCTGCAGCGCAACCTGGACTGCCTGGCGCTGGAGGGCCGGCTGGTCATCGTCAGCGTCATCGGCGGTCCGGACGCCGAGCTGTCGCTGCGCCAGCTGATGGCGCGCCGGCTGACGATCACGGCCTCGACCCTGCGGGCACGCTCGGTGGATGCCAAGGCGCAGGTCATCGACGCGCTGCGCACCGAGGTCATGCCGGGGTTCGCCGACGGCACGCTCGACGTGGTCGTCGACAGCGTCCACGACCTGGCCGACGTCGCCGAGGCGCACCGCCGACTGGAGGCCGGCGACCACGTCGGCAAGGTCATCATCCGCGTCAGCGACTGACCGATCACGATGCGTAGCCGAATGTGAACGGTTCCTGACAGGTCCCCGGCGTCCCTTGCCAACAGGTGCCGGCCGATCTCAGGCTACGTCGGTTGTGCCTGCAGGCGACGCCCGGGGGTCAACGTGCGAATCGGCGGGATGGTCTGGTTCGCCGCCGGCTTCGCCTTCAGCCTCGTGCTGCTCAATGACGCGCTCGGCGGCCTGTTGACCGTCGTCGCCGGTGCGGTGGGCGCGGTCGTCGTCTTCGTGCTCGAACTCGGCGGCCTCAGCGCCGCGGACGGCGGCGCCTCGACCGACGGGATGGTCGCCGTGTTCGCCGTGCTCGCGCTCATCGGGGCGAGCCTGCTCGTCGGCCGGTCGTGGGCGGAGCGCGCCCGGGGCTTCCACGACGCCGACGAGGCCTTCAACCGACGGCAGAACTACCGGCGGTGACCCGTCGGGCCGACAGCTGACGCGATGACGCCCACCGCCGTGGCGGTGGGCGTGCGATGCGTCGGGGCGGCTACTTGTAGCGGTAGGTGATGCGCCCGCGGGTCAGGTCGTAGGGCGAGAGCTCGACGGTCACGCGGTCGCCCGGCAGGATCCGGATGTAGTGCTTGCGCATCTTGCCGGAGATGTGCCCGAGCACGGTGTGGTCGTTGTCGAGCTTGATGCGGAACATCGTGTTCGGCAGCGCCTCCTCGACGACACCCTCGAGCTCCAG
>CAYVGE010000249.1:3004-5894 GCA_964450395.1 uncultured Actinomycetota bacterium | reverse complement strand
CGGCTGATGTAGTACGAGTGCGGCTTGTGCTCGACGATGTCGTAGCCGCCGAAGTACGCGGCGTTGAAGAACGTGGTCGCGAACTGGCTCACGCCGCCGCCGAGCTCGTCGACGTACTCACCCTGTTGGATGGCGCCGCCGGCCACGAAGCCCTTCGCGGCGGTGCGGGGGCCGACGTGGCCGTTGAGCGAGAAGGTCTCGCCGGGCTCGATCAGCACGCCGTCCATGATGTCGGCGAACCGGTGGATGTTGGTGACCCGGCCCTGGCAGCAGTCGTGGTTCGTCGTGAACGACGACACCTTCTCGGTGATGCGCAGCTCACGGGCGTCGGTCGTCGTCCGGTCGGGTGCGACGCGGTCACCGGGCATCAGGCCCGTCCGCGCGTCGTCGTCCTCGCCGCGGGCCAGCTCGTCGAGCCGCTCGGCGACCTTGCCGACGTTGAGGGTGAAGCCGCGCCGCCCGTTGCGGACCTGCGGACCCGAGGACGTCAGCACCACCGCGGCGTCGCGGGGCTCGACCTCGAACCTGCCGCGGACGCTGTCGTCCAGCAGCTCGCGCAGCCGCCGTCTCCGGACGACCAGCTCCAGCGCCAGGCCGCCGTCGTCGGTGGGCGTGCGCTGCACGCGGTACAGCCGGCCGATGGCCTCGGGGTCGAGCTCGAGTGACGCGTCGCCGCGCGCCAACGTGACCGGGCCGCTGACGAGCCGGGTCGCCCGCCGCTCGAGGCGGTCGATGTCCGCGCTCGTCGTACGCGGCGCGATCTCGTCGGTCGCGACGTCGAGCGTGTCGTCGCCCGCCGTGGTGAACGCCTCCCGGGCCTGCTCCTGCAGCGACGCCACCGCCAGGCGCTCGCCCGGCTCGGGATCGCGCCGGCGGACCTCCGCCCCGGCGAACCGCACCGTGCCCTCCGTCGGGGCCACGGTCAGCGCGTCGGCCAGGCTGCGCGCCCACGCCTCGACCTGCGCGTCGTCGACCTCGGTCACCAGGCCAGAGGAGATCGCGCCGAACGAGGCGCGCAGGTGGTCGGCCACCGCACTGATCGGGTTCAGCTGGCGCCCCCGCCGCCAGACCTGCTCCACGGTGGCCGCTCGGTCGACGGCGTAGCCGACCGTCGCGTTCGTCGCGCTGCGGCTGCGGTCGCCGAGCTCCACGGTGATGATCCCGCCCGTGCGGTCTGACGCCAGCCGGTCGACGGTCTCCTCGAGCTCGTCGCGGTCCATGCCACCCACGTCGGTGCCGGCCAGCGTCGTGCCGGGCAGCACGCCGGACCGCGACGAACGCAGCACGACGAGGCCGACAACCAGTACCACCACGAGGCCGGCGATGACGAGGGCGGCAAGCCTGCGAGGCGGGAGGAACCTGGCTGTCTGCTCAGACTCGGGGCGTTCGGTCACGGTCTGCATCGACGTAGGCAATCTATCGTACGGGTGGCACCCGCCCGACGGTACGGGGCTGCGCCGTTGCCCGCACGCATCATCGGGGCTCGTCCGTCCTCCGCACGGTGCGTCACCAGCACCTGTCCGTTGTGCCAAGTCGTCATCACAGAGCCACCGGGGCGCACCGATTACGGTTGTGCCGTTGCATGACTGGCCTTCGTCCAGCCGAGAACGAGCACCGCGGCGTCCTTGTGGCGCCGTCGTTGACGTACGGAGCGTGATGCAAACAGTCAAGGTCCGGGTGCCGGTGATCCTCGCGATGCTGCTGGCCCTGAGCGTGGCGGGTTCCGCCCACGCGACCTCGCCGCTTGACAAGCTCAAGAAGGCGCAGTCGCGCCTCGAGCAGGTCCGTGACCAGCTCGAGCAGGTCAGCGACGTCTGCGAGCGCGACCAGCGTCGCGTCAGGCGCGTGAACACGCGGGTGGAGGAGACCCTGGTCGCCGTCGGCGCAGCCGAGGTCGCGGTCGACGAGCAGCGCCAGGTCGTCGCCGAGACCCGCGAGCGGATGGAGGACCTCCAGGCGCAGGCCGACTCCGTCGACGAGGTCTCCGCCGGTCGCGTCGTCGAGCTGTACAAGCGGGGCGTGCCCGATCCGACGCTCAACAGCCTGTTGCAGGCGTCGTCGACCGAACAGGCGCTGAGCCGGGCGCAGGTGCTCAACGTCGTCAAGACGGGCGACCGCAAGACGCTCGAGCGGCTGCTGTCGTCGAAGACCGCCGCCGACGGTCAGCGCCGCGTGCTGCAGGAGCAGGAGGACGCGTACAGCGACGCGCTCGACCAGCGCGAGGCGCTGCTCGGCGAGCTCAAGGACGTCCGCGAGCAGTACGAGCGCAAGATCGCCACGTGCAACGAGAAGGTCGTCAAGCTCAAGCAGCAGGAGAGCATCGCCGCGGAGGACGAGCAGCAGCTCGCCTCGGCGCTGGCGTCGCAGGGCGTCATCAGCGTGCCGCCCGGCGTGTCCGCCGGAGGCTGGGCGTGGCCGGCGCGCGGCACCGTCACCAGCGGCTTCGGCTACCGCTGGGGCCGGCTGCACGCCGGGGTCGACATCGCCGCACCGATCGGCACGCCGATCTACGCGGCCAAGGGCGGGGTCGTCAGCTACGCCGGGGTGATGGGCGGCTACGGCAACATCATCGTCGTCGACCACGGCAACGGGATGACCACCCGCTACGCCCACCAGAACCAGTTGGGTGCGAGCGTCGGCCAGACCGTCCGCGCCGGCCAGCAGATCGGCCAGGTGGGCAACACCGGCAACTCCACCGGACCGCACCTGCACTTCGAGGTCCGGACCAACGACAGCCCGCACGACCCCATGGGCTATCTGCCCTGAGTCGGGGCAGGGTCCGCCATCGCGCCTGATCCGCCCGCCTCTGTCACCCCACGACGCCACCCGGCTCCGGTCGGGTGGCGTTCGTTCGCCCCGCCCCGCCCACCCGACGACGCCCCGCGCCACC
>CAYVGE010000249.1:0-2904 GCA_964450395.1 uncultured Actinomycetota bacterium | reverse complement strand
TTCGGGGCGGACCCTCGGGGTGGTCGACCAACCTCGTGTGCCGGCCGACGTTCGGCGCCCACCCCGAGGTTGACGCCCCCACCTCGACGGGGGTGGCGTCTCGCTACGGCAGGGAAGAGGATCCCAGGACCAGGGTCACGACGTCGACACCCTGATCCTCCTGGAGCTCCACGTCGCCGCCCGGCGCCTGCGCGGCGACGGTCCGGGCCTGAGCCTCCTGACCCGGCGGATAGCGCACGACGGTGGTCTGGGTGGTCGAGGCGTCGCCGACATCGTCGACGGTGAACCCGCGCCCGCGCAGCTCCTCGGCGGTCGTGCCGGCCAGGCCGGTGACGCCGGTGCCGTTGAGGACGACCAGGTTGACGTCCTCCGGCGCGACGGTCGCGCCGCCGTCGAGCTGCTCGAAGACCTCGCCGGTGCGGTAGCGCTCGAACAGCGCGTCGGCCTCCGGTTGGGAGACCTCGAGCACGGACGCGCCGCCGATGAAGGCGTCGGTCGCGGGGACGGTCTCGGCGGCGATCCGCCCGTTCGCGACGCCTCGGGCGCCCAGGCCCATCCGGACCAGGTCGACGCTCGAGAGTCCCTGGTCGGCGCGCAGCGCGCCGCCGATGGCGCCGGCCGTGCCGTACAGGCGGAACGGGTTCAGGACGGTCGACGGCGTCGCGATCTCGCTCGCCAGGGCCTTGAGGAACTGCTGCTGGCGCTTGATGCGCTCGAGGTCGTTGTCGATCTTGCGGACCCGCACGTAGCCGAGCGCGTCGCGTCCGCCCAGCGTCTGGCAGCCCTTCGGCAGATCGATGCCCGCGTCGCGGTCCTTGATCGCCCGGTCGAGGCAGACCTCGACCCCACCGACGGCGTCGACGACGTCGCGGAAGCCCCGGAAGTCGATCTGCACGGCATGGCGGATCGGCAGCCCGGAGACCGCCGACACCGTCTCGACGAGGCAGCTCTCGCCGCCGATGCCGGTTGCCGCGTTGATGCGGCCCTGGGAGCCGTCGCAGCGCGTCACGAACAGGTCGCGGGGGAACGCCAGCATGGCCGCCCTCCCGCCCTTGATGCTCAGCACGAAGATCGTGTCGGTGCGCACCCCGCCGGTCGCCCGGCCCACGTTGAGCTGGCGCTGCTGCTGACGGGTCAGGTTCTCGCGACTGTCCGAGCCGGTCACGAGCACGTGGTACACGTCACCGGACGCCAGGCCGTCGACCGGCTCGCGGGTGATGCGGCTCGACGCGTAGAACAGCGCACCCAGCCCGTAGAGCGCCAGCACGAGCACCGCGATCAGCAGGTAGGTGCCGATGCGGGCCGCGAGGCTGCCTGCTCGGCGTCGCCGGGGCCCGCTGCGGCGCTCCCGTCGGCGGTCGGTCGGCGGGCGCGACGGTGCCTGCCGACGACGCGCCGGCGCCGACGACGCGCGTCGGGTGCGGGTCGATCCACTGCCGCGCATGACGGGCCCGTAGCTGGAGTCGGAGATCGCTGCCGTCCTCGTTCAGGATGGTCCGTGCCTGGTGGGAAGATCCCGGCAAGTGGTGCAGACTAGCGTACCGGGACAAGGTGACCGCAGGGCTGAGCCGCACAGCAGCAGGACACCGGAAAGGCCGGACACCGTGACGGAAACGATCGCCGATGGCCTCAGCGCCGTCGGCCTGGTGGCGGGCTTCCCGCTGCTGCTCCTGGCGTTCATGATCAGCCTGGAGCGGCTCGAGACCTGGGGTCTGCGCGACGAGATCGACGAGGAGCGGCCACCGGAGGCCCACGACGCGGTCCAGGCGGCCGTCGAGGAGATCGAGCAGCTGTCGGCCGGCACCGCCGAGCTCGATACGGAATCGGCTCCGGCGGGCCGCGCACGTCGGTGACGCGGGGTGTCACCGACGCGTCGGGCACCGTCGGTCGGTGGCGCTCCGCCGAAGATGCACGGTCGGCCGTTGACCGGCGGCGTCCCAGCGAAAAAAGTCCATGTCGAATCCCGTTCGGTCTGTGCGACGCCTGTTGCGTGATTTATCCTGCGGTGCATGGGATCGCGTGGTCGTCGAGGATCTGACGAGCACCGTGAATTCGAGGACATGGCCGTGGCACATGTCGTCGGCGGGCTCTCGTTGGACGAGGGGCGGCTGTTCCGGTCGCACCTCCTCGAGTGCACCTCCTGCCGGGCCCGCGTGGGGGAGCTGCGCGCGATCGCCCACGACCTCGCCGACGTCGAGCGCGACGAGCGCAGGGAGCGCGCCTCCCGCCGGACCGAGACCAAGGCCAGGGAGGGCCAGGAACCCGAGCTGCCCGAGCCGCCCGTCCGGCGGCTGAACGGGCGCACCACCCTGCTCGTGGCCGTCGGCCTGGTGCTCCTCATGGCGCTCAGCTCGTGGAACTTCCTGCTTCGCGGTCGTCTGCAGGAGTCCGAGACGCGGATGTCCCAGCTGCGCGAGTCGGTCACCGTCCTCACCGAGGGCGACCCGTGGCAGCGCCTGTCCGCGGCGTCGGGCGTCGACGGGCAGATCCGCACCTACGAGGGCGGCCTCGTCGTCATGGCCGACGGGCTGTCCAACGGCAGCTACGGGCTGTACCTCCTCGACGGGCGGGAGCGCGTCGTGGGCAAGGAGCTGTTCGAGGCCGTGAACGGCATGGTCTACGGCTTCGTCCCCGACGTGCAGAACCTCGAAGCCGTCCAGACCGTCCAGCTCGTGCGCACCGACGAGCTGTTCCCGGAACCCAGCGGCGCACCGGTGCTCGAGACGAGCCGCGCGGAGGCGTCGACCACGCCGGCGCCGGAGACGGTTGGAAGCCGCGTCGACTGACGGCTATCCTCGCCTCCACCGCGGTGCCGCCGCACCGCTGCCCGGGCTCGTAGCTCAGTGGGAGAGCGCTCGCCTCACACGCGAGAGGTCACAGGTTCAAAACCTGTCGGGCCCACCA
>CAYVGE010000248.1:0-5920 GCA_964450395.1 uncultured Actinomycetota bacterium | reverse complement strand
CCGGCGTGCTCCTCGAGATAACCGACCGCTGTAGCGACGGCTGCGTCGTGAGCATTGAGCGCCGCACCTAGGCGCTGTACCTGCGCCTGCCGCGTCGGCGTCGTGAAGAAAGCTGACGCCCGCTTGAGGACTTCATTGACGCGGCACAGCTCACGGTTCTCCTGCTCGAGCTGCTTGATGCGTTCAGCATCCGCAGTCGCCGTCCCCGCCTGCTCGCCGGCGTCGATCTCGGCCTGTCGGACCCAGCCGCGGACCGACTCGACGCCATAGCCCAGCTGCTCGGCGACGCGCTTGACCGTCCCCTGGGTCGTGCCCAGCTCCTTGCGCAGCTCTCGGATCAGGCGGACGGCCTGGACCTCTCCTCAGGCGTGTACCGCCGCGTCGCCGTCGCCTGTCGCAGTGGAACCTTCCGGCTAAGCAGGCGTACGAGCACGCTCATCGCGGGCACCACCGGCCACGGTGGGGATCGTCTCTTCGAGCCCTACGGCGTGGTCGACCGACGGTCTGCCGGGTCCCAGAAGCACCATGACGACCAGGCCCGCGATATACGCCAAGTCGCGTTCATAGCCCACTGCTTCGGCCCCGATGAGGCCGCGGCTACCGGTAACGAGCACGATGGCGCCGATCAGCTCGAGCACCATCAGGCCGGCCACCAGACGAGTCAGGAGGCCCACGATGAGCATGGCTCCACCGACCAGTTCGAGCAGCGTCACTGCCCACGCCAGCGCTAATGGTGCCGGCAGCCCGACACTGCCAAGGAATTGCCCGAAGCCGGCGGGACCACCGATCAACTTGTCCACCCCGTGCACGAGCATCATCGCACCGATGATGAGCCGGACCACAACAGGGGTGATCCCGGCCAACCTGCCTACGGCACGCATGGCATCCCCTTCACTGTCCTTTCTTACCACTACGCACTCGTGCGTCATTTGGTTCACTCGGCGTGATGGATTCCGGCGAGTGACCGTGATCCGAGGGTGGTGCCGCAGATCCGAGGCGTCCAAGTCCCGCGCTGAGCCAGCGGTGTGCTCGAACGACCAAGGCCAGGCTGTGGATGCGTTTCTTAGATCCAGGAACGACGGCCATGCGCCCACACCCAGCAGACCGCAATCGCACGAGAGCGGGGCCATACATGAGTGCCCACGAGGCGGTTGACTTCTGCGACGCTCGCATGCGGCTGTGGGCGCTGCGCAGCAATCGTGTTTCCGGCTGATGAAGGCTGGCACGACTGGGCCCGGCTGGCACGGTACTGCTGCCATACCCCCTCACCTCCAGAGGAGGCTCCGCGTCCCCTCTGGTGGCTGGTATCGCACGGAACTGCTCAACGAACTGTGAAGCAAGACACGATCCCGATCAATGCACCGCGTGCGGCGGGCGCGCGAGCACTTCGCGGACCAGCGGTTCGAAGAACTCCAGTGGCAGCCAGTCGTAGTCCGGGTCGAACGAGTTCTGGTCGTATCTGGCGCAGAAGTCGACCGTCGCCTGGTAGTGGGGGTGGTCCCTGTAGTGCTCGCGGGCCAGCGGATCGCCGCCGGTGTGGTGGAAGTAGTAGACGCCCTGGAACAGCCCGTGGTGACGGACGATCCAGTAGCTGCGCTCCGAGACGTAGGGGCGCAGAACGGCGGCCGCGGCTTCCGAGTGGTTGGCGGGCGCGAGGACATCGCCGATGTCGTGGAGCAGCGCGCACACGACCATCTCGGTGTCCTCACCCGCACGGTGCGCCCTGGTCGCCGCCTGCAGCGAGTGCTCCAGACGCGTCACCCGGTAGCCCGCCGGCGTGTCCATGGCCCGCAACCACCCCAGCACCCGGTCCGCGTACTGCGCCAGCTCGTGGCGCTCCACCTCGGCGAGGAGCGCGTAGTCCTCGGCCGTGCCGTCCTCCATGCGCGTGAACCCGACCGTGGCCATCACGGGCCCTCGGGCGCCATCGCCGGCATCGGCCGGTGTTCCCCCCGCAGCACCCGCCGCCGGGCCATGAGATCGTCCCACTCCATGTAGACGTCCTGCAGGTGCCTCGCGCCGCTCGCGGGGTCGAACGGCAGCCGACCGTGGAGCACCCGGTGGCCGTGCAGCGTGATCAGGTCGCCGTCAGTGGTGCGGAACTCCACGCGGTATGACTGGCTGTCGATCATGGTGCCCAACCGGCGGTAGGCGGCGTAGAACGGCTCGACGTCGGCGGCGGGCACGTCGAGCGGTCCCGCCAGCTGGTTCGAGAACCGGAAGGTTCTGACCCGGTCCTCGGTGTCGAGCTCGACCATCGGTGCGACGGCGTAGGTGTCCTCGGACGCGCTGAACATCTGGTAGGGCACCGGTACCCGGGTGAGCACCGCGAAGGCGTCCGGGTCGTCACGGCGCAGGTCGGCCAGGACCTTCCACCCGTCGACCACCACGCTCTCGCCGCCGCTCGCCCGGTTCACCAGCACGTGGATCAGCTGCACGCTGGGCGGCCACGTGTAGCTCGGCATGTCGGTGTGCGGTTTCAGCTCCAACGCAGTGTGCGCCACGTTGTAGCCGTCAGGGTCGGGTACCACGTTGTGGATGCGCTCGAACGCGACCTCCCGCACGTGGCCGATGGTCTCGGCGAACCTGGCAACCTCGCCGGACCGCGACGGGACACCGGTGACGACCGCCACCCCGACGTCGCGCAGGGCGTCGAGGTACGCCAGCTGCCCCTCCGTCGAACCGATGACGTCGCCGTAGGCGAACTGCGGCGGGTCGAACCCACGGGCCCACAGGCGTGGCTCGTGGCGCCGGGCGGTGCGGGCACGGTCACCGTAGTCGTGGCGCACCAGCCACCGCGCGGCGTAGGTCGACCGGTGGCCGTCGTTCCACTCAACCTGCAGCGCGCACCGGTCGTCCAGCCACGCGTGCACGGGCGCGATGTCCGAGGGGATGCCGGGGGTGAACAGGCTGCGCTCGGCTGTCTGGCGCACGCGGCACGAGGCGCACCAGCAGTTGTCGCGCAGCCACACGTAGTGGAAGGTGCGCGGCTCGCCGTCGAGGTGCACCGTGAGCGTGCGCACGCCCAGCTCGACGGGCGCGACGGGCATCGGATGAGCCCCGCCCGTCGGCGCGGTCACGGATGTCTGGTCCATGAGCTCACCTTTCATGTCCGGATGTGGCGAGTCTGCCCGCATCGTTCAGCCCCGGTCAATCGATGAAATCAAGGGCTGAGACCCCCGAAATGTGTGGCTTGTCGTCAGATGCCGGCGTACCGTGCGACCCGATGCGGTACACGACACCACCGCTGGCCGCGCTGCACGCGTTCGAGGCCGCGGCACGACTGGGCAGCTTCACCGCCGCGGCACGGGAGCTCCACCTGTCGCAGTCCGCCGTCAGCCAGCGCGTTCGAGCGCTCGAGGCACACCTGGGCGCCGCGTTGTTCGAGCGTCTGCCACGCAGCGTTCGGCTGACCGAGCTGGGCCGCGCCTATCTACCCGCCGTGCGGTCAGCGTTCGACGACCTGTCGGTCGCGACGCTGGGTCTGTTCGGGTCGACCACCCGGCGCCAGCTGACGGTGCGGGTGCAGATCTCCTACGCGACGACCTGGCTGATGCCCCGGCTCGAGCAGTTCGCCGACGCCCATCCCCACATCGATCTGAGGATCGTGTCGGCCATCTGGGCGGACGCGCTCCCGCCGGACGAGGTCGATCTCGACATCCGGCAGGGCCACGGACGCTGGACCGGCTACCGCGCGACCCTCCTGCACACCGACCGGGCGGTCGTCGTGCACGGCGCCCGCGCGCGGCAGCACGACGGTCGGCCCGCGACGGTCGCCGATCTGGCGGCACGGCCGCGCATCCACGTCCTCGGGCTCGAGGACCTCTGGCGGCAGCTGTTCTCAGGCGCCGGTGTCGACGCGACCGCGGGTGGCGTGACCCTCGACACATCGGTTGCCGCCATCGAGCTCGCGGCCGCCGGTGCCATGCCGGCTCTCGTCCCCGAGCGCTTCGCACAGCGTGCCCTCGCGGATGGACGTGTCGTCTGCGCGGTCGACACGACGGTGCCGATGCGTCAGGCACACTACGTGCTGTGGCCAGACCAGACGCCCCCGTCACCCGAGGGGCTGGCGTTCATCCACTGGCTGCGGGAGCTCGACGGCGCGGCGGAGGACTGATGCCGGCACCGCCGGCACGAGGAACCCGAGACCGAGCAGCGGCGGCGACGTGCCGGTGCTGCGGCAGGAAACGCACCAAGGACGGCGGCTGATTCGTCGCGGCGTGCCTCGAGGTGGGACCGAGTCACCGAGTAGCGTCATGGCCCTCGCAGCCGATGGTGTCGGAATGTCGAAGTCGAGGACGTATGCTGATTGTAAGACAGAACGCTCGCCGACGAGATGGCAGGATCTCGGTCATGACGACGACTTCCGCTGGCCCAGTCGGGATCAACGTGCCGGTCCCGGTGCCGATGGCCTACGACTCTCTCGGCGGCTGGAAGAGCCCACGATTCGGTGACACCCACGCGCACGGCAACGAGCACGTGCCCTTCTTCGCCCGGGGCAAGGTGGTGACCTCGCAGTGGCTCGAGCCGAGCCGGGCTTCCCACAGAACTTCTGATTCCTGAGCCATCGCGATCTCGAAGGGAGCCATGCCATGACCGCGACCCCGTCGACGCCAACCACCGAGGCGCCGCAGGACCGTACCGCCGCCCGCGCCGCCGATCATCTGTGGATGCACTTCGCCCGGCAGGGCCGCCACCCGGAGACCCCGATTCCGGTGATCACCCGCGGGGAGGGCGCCTATGTCTGGGATAACCGCGACCGTCGGATCCTCGATGGGCTCTCGGGCCTGTTCGTGGTGCAGGTCGGCCACGGGCGTCGGGAGCTGGCCGAGGTCGCCGCCAAGCAGACCGAGCAGCTGGCCTACTTCCCGGTCTGGGGTTACACCACCCCGGTCCAGGCCGAGCTCGCCGAGCGGATCGCCATCCTCGCCCCCGGTGACCTCAACCGGGTCTTCTTCACCACCGGCGGCGGCGAGGCGGTCGAGTCGGCCTGGAAGGCGGCCAAGCAGTACTTCAAGCTGATCGGCAAACCGCAGAAGTACAAGGTGATCAGCCGTGCGGTCGCCTACCACGGCACCCCGCACGGTGCGCTGGCGATCACCGGGCTCCCGATGGCGAAAACGGACTTCGAACCGCTCGCTCCGGGCGGGTTCCGGGTGCCCAACACCAACCTCTACCGCCACCCCGAGTTCGCTGACGACCCGACCGCGTTCGGCCGGTGGGCCGCCGACCGGATCGAGGAGGCGATCCTGTTCGAGGGCGCCGACACGGTCGCGGCGGTCTTCCAGGAGCCGGTGCAGAACTCCGGCGGCTGCTTCACCCCGCCGCCTGGCTACTTCGCCCGGGTCCGTGAGATCTGCGACCGGCACGACGTGCTGCTGGTCAGCGACGAGGTGATCTGCGCCTTCGGCCGGCACGGCACGACCTTCGCCTGCGACGTAAGACGTAGCGCGCAATCATCCTCTCGACCAGGAGGGAGCGGCAATGAGTGCCCGGGACCTCCCGCTCCACGAGGCCGTCAGCGCGTTCAAGCGGCGTCTGGTCCGCGCGGTGCTCGTCGCGAACGACGGGAACCGCAGCCGCGCCGCGGCCGCCCTCAAGATCGAGCGCACCTCGCTGCTCCGGCTGATCCGTGAGCTCGGTATCTCCGGGCTGCCCGATGGTCAGCGGGGGCGTCCGAAAAATGTGCCGTAGATGTCACATTGAACGGCTTTTCGTAGATCACTAGAGTGACGCCTCACGGGACGGCCTCCTCCGCGGATCGCCCGCGGAAACCCGAGCCCGAGGAGGAGTCGATATGCCGATTCGTGTCCCGAGCGCGCGCGCGGTTCTGATCGGAGCGCTCGCCATCGCTGTCGCCGGCGTCTCCCTTGTCACGACGACCCTGATCGGAGCCTTTGCGACGAAGGAGCGTTCGGCC
>CAYVGE010000247.1:0-5957 GCA_964450395.1 uncultured Actinomycetota bacterium | reverse complement strand
CGTGCACGGCCAGCTCGAGCTGCCGCGGGTTCAGGCGCAGCCGACCGGAATGGACCAATCCGAGCACGACCAGCCGGACGCGACGAGAGCGCGAACCACCCGACCCGAGATCGACGTGAAGGTCACGACGGCGTCCGGGCCAGGGCCGGCGAGCGCGACCTTGGCGCACAGGACAAACGCCATGGCGTCGATCGATGATGCACCCACCCATGTCGACCACCGCCAGCGCGCCAAGCGCGACGAGCGTCGCGCTTGTCGATTTCTCGTTGCGGTTGCGGTGTGTCAGGTCGGGCCTCTCACGGCTGCGAGGGGCGCTTCGCGTGACGTCCCGGCCTCCTGGAGAGATTCTTTCTCATAGAGAGCGGTGCTCTCCTGACGAGCTGACGCGTTCTGGGCGTTGTCAAGAGCGTTGCTCTCTAGAGGTTGCAGTGCTCTCCCAGGTGTGGCATGGTGTCGCTATGGGGTCGTCGCCTTCGACCGAATCCGCCATGTTGTCGCGCCGCGACCGTTACCGGCTCGGCACGATCGAAGAAATCAAAGGCCTGGCCCGCCGGCAGCTTGCCGAGCGAGGGCCGGGCGGGTTGTCATTGCGGACGGTCGCCCGAGACATGGGCGTCGTCTCCTCCGCCCTGTACCGGTATTTCGCCAGCCATGACGACCTGGTCAGCGCGCTCTGTGTTGATGCGTACAACTCAATGGCCGACGCCGTCACGGACGCGCGCGACGCCCAGCCGGCAGACGACCCTACGCGCCGCTGGTGGTCGATCTGCCATCGCTACCGCCGCTGGTCGCTGGATGAACGCGTCGACTTCACGTTGATCCACGGCACGCCTGTTCCTGGCTACCAAGCCCCCGCCGATGTGACGGGACCACCGGCCGGTCGGTTCGCCAGCGTCCTGCTCGGTGTCTTCGCCGATGCGGTCGCGGCGGGCGCCGCCGACCCGAACCGCACCGAGATGCCGCCGGACCTGCCGATCGGGGCGCTCCTGGGCGAGCTCCTCGGCGCGAGCGCGTCGGACCACCCGGCCCGACTGGCCTGCGTCGGCCTGAATGCGTGGGCCAGTCTGCGCGGCTTCATGTCCTCGGAGATCTTCGGAAGCCTCTCACGGCTGGTCGGTGATACCGACCGGCTCTACCACGCGCACGTGCGCACCGTGATGCTCGGCATGGGGTTCGAGCCGGCGCTCATCGACGTCGTGGACGGCGACACCTGAACGGACCGCCACCGACCCCAGGGGCCTGTCATGCCACGAAGTCCCACAGCAACATCGCTCACCATCGACGAGCGGACGCGCCGCAATGAGCGGGTGCGACGCTCGTACGAGAAGCAGGCCCCGCGATACGACAAGGCCATGGGGTTCGTCGAACGTCGGCTCCTTGGCCCCGAACACCGCACCTGGGGGTGCTCACGAACCACCGGAGCGACCCTCGAGGTCGCGATCGGCACCGGTCTGAACCTGACCCACTACCCCGCCAGCGTGCGGCTGACGGGCATCGATCTAAGCCCTGAGATGCTCGCGATCGCCGACCAGCGAGCCACCTCGCTGCAGCGCGATGTCGATCTGCACGAAGGCGACGCGCACGAGCTGCCGTTCGACGACGCGACGTTCGACTCGGTGGTCTGCACCTACTCGCTGTGCAACATCCCCGATCCTCGACTCGCGGTCGCGGAGATGACCCGTGTCCTGCGTCACGGTGGCAACTTGATCCTCGTTGATCACATCCGTAGCTCAGTCACGCCGATCCTGTGGCTGCAACAAGCGATCGAGTTCGTCACCGTACGCCTCGAGGATGAGTACATGACCCGCCGACCGCTCGAGCACGTACAAGCGCTGGGCCTGCACGTCACGGAACGCGATCGCATGCGCGCGGGTCTGGTGGAACGGCTGACCGCGATCAAACCCAACGGCCACGAACCGCGGCCTCGCAGCAACGATTGACACCCTGAACGCCTCGCGGCCCGCGCAACCGGCAGGTCGCCCGACCGTGACTGTCGTCGCCGCGCAGCTCCTGGGCTACGCGGATCAGCACGCCGTTGGGCAGCAGCTGGCCCGGCGTGCCGCTCGAGCAGACACGGGATGCCCACAGATCGTTCAGCCCAGGACACGCAGACGAGGTCGTCGAATCCCTTCGTCTTCCAGACCGTCGCCGGCACGCCTCGGACAGTTGGCCTGTCCAGCACCACCGGATCGAAACCTGGGCGTCCCACCTCGTCGACCCCGCCCTGCTCGACCAGGAGCCGAAGATCCGGCTGGCCGTCCACGACGCACTGTCGGGTGTCGATGTAGGTGTCGATCTCGGACTCGACGTACTCCCAGGAAAGGTGGTAGCCGGCTGGCAGCTACGACGGCGTGAGCAGCTCCGCCGCATTGCTGGTCGTCCGCCGTTGACCAGAGGCCCATCGACAACGGACCGGTCCTGCAACGGTTCAGGCAGATTGACGGTGACGGACCGCGGATGCCGATGGCCTCGCAGCAGCCTTGACCGGGCGGCACAGGCGGACCGGCGAGCGGGCGCAGCGTTACCACCATCGTGTCGTCGGTCGGCTCGGCAACCGCTGCATACGCCCGTGAGCAAGGGTCGCCCGCCTGGGCGGGCCGCATGCCCGTGAAGTACAGCGTCAGCCGGTCCCGATGAAGCCGGCCGCCATCCCACGGCACTGGGTCCCCGACGCCAGTCGTTGGGTTGTCTGCCGCATTCGACGGCTCGCCGCCATCAGTGACGATCCAGGACAGCCACGGCGGCTGCAACAACTACGCCGGCCACCAGGAAGGCCACAGCCTGGCGCCAGCGCTCCTTGCGCTCGTCGTCTGCCACGCCCAACACCCCCAGGGTCCTCACATGGTAAGACGCACGAGGGCTGATCGAGGTTCCACAGTCCTAGGTGACGCCGCGCTGAGCGTTACCCCGGATGCACGAGTGATGAAGTCGTGACGCGTTCTCGTGATTCATCACCGCGGGTGGTGATTTGCTTCGGCTGATGTCTGTGGTCGGGAGCTCGTTCGCATCACGCGGGACGCGGCCGCGGTGAGACGCACCGTCACCGCAGAACGTCGAGATGGCGGAACGCGCAAGGTCTACAAGCAGCAGACGTGCGGACGGCCGGTCGAGGTGTTCCAGCTCTCCGGGCGTGCCGCGGACGCGTGTCCGTCCGATCAGCCGCTCGACGCAGTCGGGTGAGGCGTCGCCACCCATCGAGGCTGGTGATCCGTGCCAACAGGCTGGCGGGCACCACCTTCGCGAGGAATGGCTGCCGGCGCCCCGGCCGGGGAATCGGTGCGGCGCATACGTGCACTGCGGCCGGGTCAGCCGCTCGCGCTCGGCGAACGCCTGATACGACGCCAGCTGCATCTCACGGCCAACCCACGTGGGTGCGCGGGGCGGGGCGGATCGCAACGACGCCGACCGCGTCGGCGCCCTTGACAGACCCCTCATCGATCTTCCACCGTGGAAGGGGCACGGTGAGTGGAGCGCGGCGCCGATCGGTGACCCGCTCGGCGACAGCGACGAAGCCCGCGGACGCGAGACTGTGCTGACGGCCAGTGCCAGGTCACGCGTCAGCACAGTCGTGGTGGGCGTTGGCGCGTGTTCTGCCCGCCGATTGACAGCGCAGGGTGAGGCGTCTCCCGCTGCGGTGCCCGCCTGGTCCGCGTGCCGGGCATTGCCGGGAGACTGATGATCCGAGGTGGGCTACCGCGGAGCCAGGCGACGACCGAGAGGGAGCGTGAGGATGGACGCGCCGAGGTCCGGTCCGACGGCCGGTGATCGCGTCGGGGCCGCCCTGGCGGCAGTCGGCGTGGTCCAGCCGACGGTGAATGCGTTCGTTCATCGCCTGGATGAGCATGCGCGTGCGCGAGCGGCTGAGCTTGTTGCAGCGCAAGGTGCCGGTGCGTTGCGCGGTGTGCCGATGGCGGTCAAAGACCTCATCGACGTCGAAGGCGCAGCTACCACTGGCGGGTGTCTGGCGTACCGTGACAATGTCGCTGATCGTCATGCTCCCGTCGTCGCCGCCCTCGAGGCGGCCGGCGCGGTGGCCGTGGCCAAGACCAACCTCCACGAGCTGGGAGCCGGCGCCACGGGGACCGTCTCCTTGTTCGGCCCGACCTACAACCCATGGGATCCCGACCGTATCGCCGGAGGCTCGTCGTCTGGTTCCGCCGCCGCCGTCGCCGCCGGTGTCGTCCCGCTGGCACTCGGCACTGACACAGGTGGTTCGGTGAGGATCCCCGCGTCGTTCTGCGGGGTCACTGGTCTCAAGCCGACGCCGGGACGCGTGCCACTGGCCGGCGTGCTCCCGATGTCCACCGGCTTCGACACGGTCGGTCCGCTCGCGGTGGATGCCGTGATGTGCGCGCAGGCGTTCGCTGCCATGGTCATCGACCGGCCACGGGTGGTGCCCGCCGCGCCCGTCGACGGCTTCAGGATCGGCCTGCCGGCGCCCTACTTCACGCTGCTGCATGCCGACACCGCACGGGGCGTCCGCGACGCGTCAGCCACGTTCGACCACCTCGGGGCCGACGTGTCACACCGCGATGGTCCTGGGCTCGATGAGGATGCTGCGGGGTTCGGCCACGTGTGGTCCGATCTTGCCCACTCCCACCGAGAGCTCGTGGGCAGCGGGTTGACGTCGCCGCAGGTGGCCAGGCTGCTCGACATGGGATTCGCCATGGACGCAGACGACGTGATCAGAAGTCGGCGGCGGGCGAGCGAGATGAGAGTCCGGATGCTCACCGCCCTCGAGACGGTGGATGCGCTGCTCGTACCGGCCACACCCTATCCCGCGCCGCGTGCCGACGCGGATGAGGTGGAGGTGCAGGGCGGATCACTGGACGTGCACCGCGGCGGACCGTCGCGCTTCACCTACGTCGTGAACGAGGCCGGCCTTCCCGCCGTCGCCTTCCCGGTCGGCCACTCGGCCGAGGGGCTGCCGATCGGCGCCCAACTCATCGGCCGGCCGAAGGCAGACGAGCACCTGCTCGCCGTCGTCACAGCATTCCAGCAGGCAACGAGTCATCACCGGCGGCATCCGCCCCTGCACGTCGGCGGTCGACACGCAGCAGATGCGCGCCGGCGACGGGACTGGTGACGGTTCGCGAGGCCGGCCTCATCGGTCCGAACGTGGTGCCCGGCTGTCAGACGTTGTCGTCACCCGGACGCCATCGGTCGCCCGGTGGACCGCCGGGTTCGGCACCGTCTTCGCCCGCGAGTCGCGCCGCTGGTGGACCACATGGAGGTGGTGGACGCAGGCGTTGCTGTGGGCCGCGCTGCTCCACGGGTTGCTGCTGGCGTTCGTGTGGATCGCCGAGCAGGCGGCGGCCACCGGGCCTGCGGTCGGCGTGGCGCAGGTGTGGCCGCAGTACCTGCCGGTCGCCGTGCTGTTGTCGACTGTCGGCGTGGTCGTGCTCACCCAGGGCGTAATGCTCGACGAGCGCCCGTCCGGGGCCCTGGAGTGGGTGCTGACCAAGCCGGTGTCGCGCACCGCGTTCGTGCTCGCCAAGCTCGCCGCGCGCGGCCTGCCCGTGCTGTTCGTGCTGGTCGTGGTCCCCTTGGACAGGGCTGTAGCTGCTGCTGTCCACCCAGGTCGCCGGCGCCTGACCGGCCGCCCGGTTCGTCGCCGTGGCCGGCCTCCTCAGCGGTCGGGTCACAATCATGACCGCCGCGCACGTCTACCGCCGGCGCGACGGAACGCTCCAGCCGGCCGTTGACCGCCAGCCCAGCCGGACGAGCCGCGGAACGCCGTGCCGGCGCGGCCCAGGTCTCTGTTCCTCGGGCTGGCCGCCTGGCGTGAGGCGGCGATGCTGCTGGCGGGGTGGACCCAGATCACCGGATCGACCCTCGTGACGGCGTCGCCTGACGTGGCGGGCGCGGAGAGCGAGCGCGGCGGCTCGCCGTTGGGTCTTGTGTCGACCGTCACGTGGGGCGCGGGACGTTCGTCCCTGCGGCAGGCCGGCGGAGCC
>CAYVGE010000246.1:1325-5977 GCA_964450395.1 uncultured Actinomycetota bacterium | reverse complement strand
CTCGACGGCGAGCTGTGGCGCGTCGAGTACTTCCAGCACGTCAAGCCCGGCAAGGGCGGCGCGTTCGTCCGCACCACGCTGAAGGGTGTCCGAAGCGGCAAGACGGTGGACCGCACGTTCCGCGCGGGTGAGAACGTCGACCAGGCGATCCTGACGCGCCGGCAGCTGCAGTACCTGTACCGCGACGGCGTGCAGCTGGTGTTCATGGACACGGAGCACTTCGAGCAGACCTACGTCTCCGAGGAGGCGATCGGGGACGCGGCGCTGTGGTTCGTCGAGGGCGACACGATCGAGCTGGTCTTCCACGACGACGAGGTCGTCGGGGTCAACCTGCCGGCCAGCGTCGAGCTGGAGATCACCGAGACCGAGCCAGGCGTCCAGGGCGACCGCGTCTCGGGCGCGACCAAGCCCGCGACGCTGGAGACCGGCGCCGTCGTGCAGGTGCCGCTGTTCATCAACCCGGGGGAGCGCATCAAGGTCGACACCCGCACCGGCGCCTACAGCTCCCGCGCCTGACGCGGACCGGTGACGTCGATGGTGCGGTCCCGACACGTCGAGCGGCAGCGCGCGGCAGCGCTGCTGTACGAGGCCGACCTGCGGGGCGACGAGCCCGACGCGGTCCTCGAGCGCACGGCCGCCGGCGACGAGCCGCCCGCCGACTTCACCACGACCCTGGTGGAGGGCGTCGCCCGTGACCGCGAGGACCTCGACCAGCTGATCGCCAGCTACGCCCGGGGCTGGACGATCGACCGGATGCCGATCGTCGACCGCAACCTGCTGCGCCTCGGGCTGTGGGAGCTGCTCTCGTCCGACGTCCCGGTCGCCGTCGTCATCGACGAGGCGGTCGAGCTTGCCAACGAGCTGTCGACCCCCGACTCGGGGCGGTTCATCAACGGCGTGCTGGCGGCGGTCGCCCGGCGCGAGGAACGGGTCGCGCACCTGCGGGAGGACGCCCCACACCCGCCGACGTGACCGGGCACCGCCGCTCGCATCCGCGCACCACCCCCGCCGGCCTGGCCGGGCGACCTCGTTGTGGCGGCGGGGGTTCTGCTGGTACGTTGCCGCCGACGCCTTTAAGCCTGGTCCCGTGAGGCCAGAAAGGTCACCGCGATGACGTCTGCGCGCGCACCCGGAGCCGCTCCGGGTGCCACCTCCTCCCGCACGGTCCTCGATGCCGACGCGATCCGCCGCGCCGTCCGTCGCATGGCTCACCAGGTGCTGGAGCACCACGCCGGCGCCGAGCACCTCGTCGTGCTGGGCATCCACAGCCGCGGCGTGCCGCTGGCCCGCAGGCTGGTCGCCGACATCGAGCAGATCGAGGGTGTCGCCGTGCCGGTGGGCACCCTCGACGTCGCCCTGTACCGCGACGACTACGCCCGCATCGGTCCCCGGCCGCTCGAGCGCACCTGGATCCCGGTCGACACCGAGGGCCGGACCGTCGTGCTCGTCGACGACGTGCTCTACACCGGCCGCACCATCCGCGCGGCCATGGAGGCGGTGATCGACCAGGGCCGTCCCGCCGCCATCGAGCTGGCGGTGCTGGTCGACCGCGGCCACCGCGAGCTGCCCATCCGCGCCGACTACGTCGGCAAGAACCTGCCGACCGCCCCCGACCAGACGGTGCGGGTCCGGCTGGTCGAGCACGACGGCGTCGACGCGGTGTCGATCGACGATCCGGAACGGGGGGCCACCCAATGACGACCCAGGATCCGATCACGGTCGACCGCTCGACCGCCGCGCCGGGCCGCCGGCTGTCGCACCTGCTGAGCATGGACGACCTCGATGGGGCCCTGATCACCGAGATCCTGGACACGGCCGGGGCGTTCCAGGCGCTGGCCGCGCGCCCGATCAAGAAGGTCCCGACGCTGCGCGGGCGCACCGTGTGCAACCTGTTCTTCGAGGACTCGACCCGCACGCGCGTGAGCTTCGAGATCGCTGCGAAGCGGCTGTCGGCCGACGTGCTGAACTTCTCGGCCAAGGGCTCCAGCGTCTCGAAGGGCGAGTCGGTCAAGGATACGGCGCTGACGTTGCAGGCCATGGGCGTCGACGCCGTCGTGGTGCGCCACCACGCCTCGGGTGCCGCCCAGCAGCTGACCCAGTGGGTCGACGGCAAGGTGCTCAACGCCGGTGACGGGCGCCACCAGCACCCAACGCAGGCGCTGCTCGACCTGTTCACGATGCGCGAGCACTTCGGGCACCTGTCGGGCCTGCACGTCGCGATCGTGGGCGACGTCCTGCACTCGCGGGTGGCACGCAGCCTGGTGCAGGGGCTGCGGACGATGGGCATCGGTGTGACCCTGGTCGGCCCGCCGACGCTGCTGCCGCTGGCGGCCGCGACGTGGGACGTCGAGGTCAGCCACGAGCTCGACCCGGTGCTGGGCAAGGCCGATGTGGTGTACCTGCTGCGGGTGCAGCACGAACGGATGGCCGAGCAGTTCATCCCGTCGGTCCGCGAGTACGCGAACCTGTGGGGCATGGACGGTCGGCGGCTCGGCCAACTTTCCGAGCACGCCGTGATCATGCACCCTGGTCCGATGAACCGGGGCGTGGAGCTGACGGCCGACGTCGCCGACGCGCCCAACTCGTTGATCACCCGGCAGGTGGCGAACGGGGTCGCGGTCCGCATGAGCTGCCTGTACCTCATGCTGGGCGGCGATCATCCCGACACCCGCTAGGCGGCACCGATGGACACCAGACGCGGCGTCGACCGCGGGACCCCGAGCGGCGCGCGATCTTGCGTGCCTCGAGTAGCGGAGCGGTAGGCGATCTTGACATGAGCCATTCGTTGTTCACCTTCACCGGCGCCCGCGTCGTCGATCCCGCGAGCGGTCGCGACGAGACGGCCAACGTGGTGGTCGAGGGCGACCGCGTCGTCGATGTCGGGCGTGGGTCGCGCGGGCTGCGCATCGACGCCGACGGGCTGGTGCTGGCGCCCGGGCTCGTGGACCTGCACGTGCACCTGCGCGAGCCGGGCGGCGAGGACGCCGAGACCGTCGAGACGGGCACCACGTCGGCCGCGGCGGGCGGCTACACCGCCGTGTGCCCGATGGCCAACACCCGTCCGGTCGCCGACCACGCCGGGGTCGTCGAGCAGGTGCTGCGCCTGGCCCGCGAGGCCGGCATGTGCGACGTGTTCCCGGTCGGGGCGATCACCCGGGGCCTCGCCGGCGACGAGCTGGCCGAGCTCGGGGCGATGGTCGCGGTGGGGGTGCGCTGCTTCTCCGACGACGGCCACCCCGTGCGCTCCGCGCGGGTGATGCGCCAGGCGCTGGCCTACGCCCGCACGTGGGACGCCATCATCTGCAACCACGCCGAGGAGCCCACGCTCACCAGCGACGCCCAGATGCACGAGGGCACCAACTCCGATCTGCTGGGCCTGGCCGGATGGCCCCGGGAGGCCGAGGAGTCGATGGTCGCGCGGGATCTGATCCTGGCCCGCGGCCTGGGTGCCCGCCTGCACGTGCCGCACGTGTCGACCGCCGAGACGGTCGAGCTGATCCGCCAGGCCAAGGCCCAGGGCGTGCGGGTCACCGCCGAGGCCACGCCGCACCACTTCACCCTCACCGACGAGGTGGTGTCGACCTACGACCCCGTCTACAAGGTCAACCCGCCGCTGCGGCTCAAGACCGACATCGAGGCCGTCCGCGCCGGGTTGGCCGACGGGACCATCGACGCGATCGCGACCGACCACGCGCCGCACCCGCCGGAACGCAAGGAGCGGGAGTGGGCGACGGCGCCCTGCGGGATGCTCGGGCTCGAGACGGCGCTGGCGGTCACGCTCAGCGAGCTGGTCCGCCCCGGCGTGGTGACGCTGCCGCAGGCGATCGCGGCGCTGTCGACGAGGCCCGCGCGCAGCCGGGACATCGTCGGGCACGGCGGCCCGATCGAGCCGGGGACCCCGGCGAACCTCGTGGTGTTCGATCCCGAGGCACAGTGGACGGTCGACGCGCGCGGCATGCACAGCCGCAGCCGCAACACCCCGTTCGCGGGGCGGCAGCTGTGGGGACGGGTCCACCACACGCTCCTGCGGGGGCGGTTCACCGTCCGCGACGGCGAGCCGCAACCCCCGGCGGACGACGACGAGATGGATGACATGCCGTGATGATCGAACGACCACCACAGGCGCTGCTGGTGCTCGAGGATGGTGAGACCTTCGTCGGCGATGCCGTCGGCGCCAGGGGGACCACGACCGGCGAGGTCGTGTTCAACACCAGCCTGACCGGCTACCAGGAGGTCGTGACCGACCCCAGCTACCACCGGCAGCTGGTCGCGATGACGACCCCGCACCAGGGCAACTACGGCACCACCCCGCTGGACGCGGAGGCGTCGGCGGTCCAGGTCGCCGGGTTCATCATGCGCTCGGCCAGCCGCATGCACTCCAACTGGCGGGCGTCGGGTGGGCTGGACGCCGAGCTCGCGGGCGCGGGCGTCGTCGCCGTCACCGAGGTCGACACCCGCCGGCTGGCCCGCCACATCCGGTCGGCGGGGGCGATGCGCGCCGGCATCAGCAGCGAGCTGGAGGATCCGGCCGAGCTGCTCGAGGTCGTGCGCGCCGCGCCGGGCATGGCCGGCGCCGACCTGGCCCGGGAGGTCAGCACCGCCGAACCCTACGACGTCGCCGCCGCCGACGACGCGCGGTTCCGGGTGGTCGC
>CAYVGE010000246.1:0-1315 GCA_964450395.1 uncultured Actinomycetota bacterium | reverse complement strand
CCTACGACTTCGGCATCAAGCGCAACCAGCTGCGGCTGCTGTCCGAGGCCGGCTGCGCCGTGCGGGTCGTGCCGGCGACGACCTCCGCCGAGCAGGTGCTGGCGCTCGAGCCCGACGGCGTGTTCTGCTCGAACGGGCCCGGCGACCCGGCGGCGGTGTCGTACGGCATCGAGGCGATCCGCGGTCTGCTCGCCGCCGGCACCCCGGTGTTCGGCATCTGCCTGGGCCACCAGCTCCTCGGCCACGCCGTGGGCGCCACGACCTACAAGCTGCCCTTCGGCCACCGCGGCACCAACCAGCCGGTCCGCAACGTCGAGCGGGGGACCGTCGAGATCTCGACGCACAACCACGGGTTCGCGGTCGACAACGCCTCGCTGGTGTCGGCGGACCGCTTCGGCCGGGTGACCGCGTCGCACCTGAACCTCAACGACGGCGTCAACGAGGGCCTGCGGTGCGACGACGTGCCGGCCTTCAGCGTGCAGTACCACCCGGAGGCGGCCCCCGGACCGCACGACGGCCGGTACCTGTTCGCGGAGTTCACCGACCTCATGCACCGTGCCGGGCGCGGCCGCACGGTCGCGGCCTCGGTCAGTGCGGGCGCCCCTGCGGCCCGGAGCGGAGACGACGATGCCTCGGCGTGACGACATCGACACCGTCCTGATCCTGGGCTCGGGCCCGATCGTCATCGGGCAGGCGTGCGAGTTCGACTACTCGGGGGCGCAGGCCTGCAAGGTGCTGCGCCGCGAGGGCTACCGCGTGGTGCTGGTCAACTCGAACCCCGCGACGATCATGACCGACCCCGACTTCGCCGACGCGACCTACGTCGAGCCGCTGACGGTCGAGATGGTCGGCAAGGTCATCGCCAGGGAGGCCGCACGCGGTGGCCGCATCGCGCTGCTGCCGACGCTGGGCGGTCAGACCGGCCTGAACGTCGCCACCGACCTCGCGGCCGCCGGCGTGCTCGAGCGCCACGGCGTCGAGCAGATCGGTGCAGGGCTGGAGAGCATCGCGCTCGCCGAGGACCGGCGGCAGTTCGCCGAGGCCATGGCCGAGATCGGTCTGGAGGTCGCCCGCTCCGGCGAGGCGCGCGACCTGGCGACCGCGCGGCGGCTGGCCGACGAGATGGGCTTCCCCGTGCTGGTGCGCTCGAGCTTCACGCTCGGCGGTGCCGGCAGCGGCGTGGCCGAGGACTGGGACGCGCTCGAGCAGCTGGTCGCCGAGGGCCTCGACGCGAGCCCGATCGGCCAGGTCCAGATCGATGAGTCGCTGCTGGGCTGGAAGGAGTACGAGCTCGAGGTCATGCGCGACCACGCCG
>CAYVGE010000245.1:0-5984 GCA_964450395.1 uncultured Actinomycetota bacterium | reverse complement strand
CCGACACCGTCCGGCTGCAGGTGCTGCGGGTCCCTCTCGCCTCCCCCGCCGTCCCGGTGGGTATCGTGGGAGCCCATGACCACCGACGCGCTGCGCTCCACCGCACGCTGGGCGTTGCGCCTGCTGCCCGTGGGGGCCGCCGCGGCGACGGGTCTGCGCTCCGGCGACTTCGGTGCCCGCGACGTGCTGGCGCTCGCCCGCGGCGCGCGTCGCGGGCCGGTGCTGCTCACGCTGGACCTCACGCGGCCGCTGCGCCCGGAGGGTGGCGGACTGGCTGCGCTCCGTGCCCGCACCCGACCGACGCTCCGCGAGGTGCTCGACGGCCTTGCCTGGGCGGCCGGCGACGACCGGGTGGTCGGGCTCCTCGCCCGCGTCGGCGGGGCGCCCGGCGGCCTCGCGACCGTGCAGGAGCTCGCCGGGGCGGTCCGGCGCTTCGCGGCGACCGGCCGGCCCTGCATCGCGCACTCGGAGGCCTTCGGGGAGGCCGGCAACGGCACCCCGGCATACCTGCTCGCCACCGCGTTCGGCGAGGTCCACCTGCAGCCGTCCGGCGAGCTGGCGCTGCTCGGGGTCGCCGGCGAGGTGACGTTCCTGCGGGGCGCCCTCGACAAGCTGGGCCTCGAGCCGCAGCTCGAGCACCGCCACGAGTACAAGAACGCCTCGGACGTCCTGACCCGTCGCGAGTTCACCCCCGCGCACCGCGAGGCGCTCGACGGGCTGGTCGACGACTGGGCGGCGCAGGTCGTCCGCGCGATCGCGGCGGCCCGGGGCCTCGACGAGCAGGCCGTCCGCGCCGCGATCGACGCCGCGCCGCTGCTGGCCTCCGATGCGCTCGACCGCGGGCTGGTCGACCGGCTCGCCTACCTGGACGAGTCGTTGGCGGGCCTGCGCAGCCGGGTCGGCGTCGACGCCGAGCTGCGGCCCCTCGCCGACCACCACGGCGCGGCGGCGGCGCGGCAGCGGTGGCGGACGCGGCACGGGCCGAAGGTCGCGCTGGTCGAGGCCACCGGCGCGATCATCGTCCGCGGTGGCGGCGGCCCGCTGTCGGGCCCGTCGGTCACGAGCGACCGGCTGTGCGCCGACCTGCGGTCGGCGGCGGCCGACGACGAGATCGCCGCGGTCGTCCTGCGCGTGGACAGCCCCGGCGGCTCGGCGGTCGCCTCGGACGCCATCCGCCGCGAGGTCATCCGCACCCGCGAGGCCGGCACCCCGGTGGTGGCGTGGATGGGTGACATCGCCGGCAGCGGTGGCTACTACATCGCGATGGCCGCCGACGCCATCGTCGCCCAGCCCGGGACGCTGACGGGGTCGATCGGCGTCATCGGCGGCAAGGCCGTGAGCACGGGCCTGGAGCGCAAGCTGGGCGTGCACACGGACGCGGTCACCCGGGGCGCGCACGCGCGCTACTACTCGGGCACGACCGACTTCAGCGACAGTGAGCGCGCGCGCCTGGCGGCCCAGCTCGACTTCGTGTACGACGACTTCACCGGCAAGGTGGCCCACGATCGGCAGCTGCCGCTGCCGCAGGTGCTCGACGTCGCCAAGGGACGGGTGTGGACCGGCGCCCAGGCCCACGCCCGTGGGCTGGTGGACCACCTCGGCGGCTTCGACGCGGCGCTGGGTGCCGTACGGGCGGCGCTGGACCTGGCCAGCGACACGCCGCTGCGCGTGCACCGGCATCCCCCGACCCCCTCGCTGGCGGACCGCGTGCGGGGCAGGACCCACAGCGATCCCGCACAGGAGGAGGTGGCGGCACTGCTCGCGTCGGTGCCGCTGGACCCCGCCGCGGTGGTCGACGCCCTCCGTGGCGTGACGCCCGCCCACGGCACGCTGTCGATGCCCTGGGTGCCGCGGCTGCGCTGACCGACGTCGCGCCCGGTCGGCGGGGTCCGGGGCTAGCGTGGCGGGCAGGCCCCCACCACCGAGGACGACGATGGACCCCGCACTGGACTGGACCCGCACGCACCTGCCCGCACTGTCCGGTCGCCGGGTGCTGATCACCGGCGCGAACAGCGGCATCGGCTACCAGGCCGCCCGCCTGCTCGCCGACCGCGGCGCCGCGGTCACGCTCGCCTGCCGCGACGAGGAGCGTGGCCGGGCGGCGCTGGACCGGCTGCGCGCGGCGGTCCCCGAGGCCGACGCCGAGCTGCTGCAGCTCGATCTTGGCGACCTGACCGCCGTGCGCCGCGCCGTCGAGCGCTGGCGCACGGACCACCATGAGCTGCACGTGCTCGTCAACAACGCGGGCGTGATGGCGCCACCGCTCCGGCGGACCGCCGATGGCTTCGAGCTGCAGTTCGGCGTCAACCACCTGGGCCACTTCGCGCTGACCGGCCTACTGCTCGACGCACTGCTCGCCGCGCCCGACGCCAGGGTCGTGACCGTGTCCAGCCGCGCGCACCGCATGGGGCGGATGGCGTTCGACGACCTCAACTGGGAGCACCGGCGTTACCGGGCCTGGCAGGCCTACGGGCAGAGCAAGCTGGCCAACCTGCTGTTCGCGTTCGAGCTGCACCGACGGTCGGCCGTGGCGGGCCTGGCGCTCGACGCCCTGGCCGCGAACCCCGGCTACGCCGCCACCGAGCTGCAGCGCTGCGGCCCGCAGATGCGTGACAGCGGCCTCGGCGAGTGGGTGGTGGGCTGGGCGAACCGCCTGTTCGCGCAGGACGCGGCGCACGGCGCGCTGCCGACCGTGGCGGCGGCCGGCCTGGCCGACGCGCAGGGCGGGGACTACTTCGGCCCCGACGGCCGCTTCGGGGTGCGGGGCCTGCCGGCCCCCGCGCCGGTGGCGCCGGCGGCGACGGACCTGACCGCCGCGGGCCGGCTGTGGGACCGCTCCGAGCAGCTGACCGGCGTGACCTTCGACGCGCTGCGGGCCCGGAGCGCGTGATGGACACCGTGATCTCCGTGCTGCTGTTCCTGGTGGTCCTCGTGCCATCGGTGATCCTGCACGAGGTCGCGCACGGCGCCGCCGCGTTGCGCTTCGGCGACGACACCGCCAGGCGGGCGGGCCGGTTGACGCTGAACCCCGTCCGCCACATCGACCCGTTCGGCACGGTCATCCTGCCGGCGTTGCTGGTTTTCACGACGGGGGCGGCATTCGGCTACGCCAAGCCGGTACCGGTCAACCCGTCGCGCATGCGGCGCCCCCGGGACCACGGGCTGCTGACCAGCCTGGCGGGGCCGGCGACCAACATCGTGCTGGCGGTGCTCGCGGCGCTGGCGCTGCGCGCCCTGCTGTCCGCCGGAGGCAACGACGTCGCGCTCGACCTGCTGTTCCGCTTCGGCATCATCAACGTGATCCTCGCGGCGTTCAACCTGCTGCCGATCCCGCCACTGGACGGGTCGGCGATCATCGAACGGGTCCTGCCGCGGCGGTTCCTGCCGCAGTGGCGCACGATCAGGCAGTGGTCGATGCCGGTGCTGCTGCTCGTGGTCCTGCTGCTCCCTGGTGCGCTGGGTGGCGTCTTCGGCTACGCCCGCGACCTGTGGGTGCAGCTGCTCTAGCACGACGCAGCGCCGGCCGCGGTGGCCGGCGCAGGACGCGTCTGGTGCGGGCCGGGCCGCCACGCGATCGCGGCGACCCGGCCACGCAGACCTGTCAGGGCTCGATGACGACCTTGATGCTGGTGCCGCCCTCGACCGCCTGGATGGCGTCGTGCACGCGGTCCAGGGGCAGCCGGTCGGTGATCAGCTCGTCGAGCTGCACCGCCCCGCTGCCGATCATCTCCAGCGCCTGCCTGTTGTGCTCCGGCGTCGAGCCGGCCGGGCCCGCGATCGTCAACTCGGTGTAGTGCACCGTGTTGCTGTCGACCGTGATCTCCGGGCGGTCCTTGGGCAGCCCGCCGAAGAAGCTGATGCGGCCCTGCGGTGCGGCCATGTCGATCGCCTGCATCTGGGCCTGTGGCGCCCCGGCCGCGACGATGATGACGTCCGCGCCCCGGCCGTCGGTCAGGTCGCGGACGGCCTTGACCGGGTCCTGCTGGCTGCCGTCGATGGCGGCGTCGAGCTCGACGCGCTCGGCGGCCAGCTTCAGCCGCTCGGCGTTGATCTCGACCATGAAGACCTTCTCGGCCCCCTTGGCGCGCGCCAGCATCACGTGCATGCAGCCGATCGGGCCCGACCCGAACACCACGACGGTCTCGTCGGGGTACTTGCCGACGTCGATCTGCTCCTGCGCATTGAGGGCGCAGGCCAGCGGCTCGGTGGCCGCCGCGACGTGGTACTCGAGTCCTTCGGGTATCCGGTTCAACCCGTCGACCCGGAGCACGTTCTCCGGCACGATCATGAACTCGGCGAACCCACCGTCGTAGTCGTAGCCGACCGACGTCGCGTTGTCGCAGACGGTCATCTTGCGGTGGGTGCACTCGTAGCAGTGCCCGCAGGGCACGTAGGCGATGCACTGCACGCGGGCGCCGGGCTCCCAGCCCTCCACGTCGTCGCCGACCTCGACGACCTCCCCCGCGATCTCATGCCCGATCACGCGCGGCAGCGTCTTCAGGTTGCGGTGGCCGTGGTGGAAGATCTTGACGTCGGTGCCGCAGGTTGCGCACGCGTGCACGCGCATGAGCAGCTCGTCGGCGGCGGGCGTGGGACGCTCCGCCTCCTCGACCCGCAGGTCCCCCGGCTCGTAGAAGCGTGCGACCTTCATCTACTCGTCGACCTCCTCTTCGATCGCGGGCGCGAGCAGCTCGAGGACCTCGTCGACGCTGTCGGTCGTGCGCAGGCGTTCGGCCTTCTCTTCGTCGACCAGCACCTTGGCCAACGTGGCGAGGACACCGACGTGCTCGTCGGACTTGGCGGCCACGGCCAGTGCGGCCATGGTCTCCTCGTCCTCCTCCTCCCACACGATCGGCTCCGCGAACTGCAGGAACGCGACCGCGGCCCGCTTGACGTGCTTGCGGCTCTCGTCGGTCCCATGCGGGAGCGCGAAGCCCTCGCCCATGTAGGACGACATGACGCCCTCGCGTTCGTGCATGGCGTCGACGTAGGCCTGCTCGATGGCGCCGGCCTCGACGAGGACCCTGCCGGCGTGGTCGATGGCGTCGGCGCGGTCCCTCGCGTCGACGCCGAGGCGGACGGTCTCGCGCGTGAGCAGCTCCTGGTCCGCTGACTCAGCCTTCGATGGCGTCGTCATTCTTCACGGCCTCCTCGAGCTGGTCGAACACGGGGTCACCGAGGTAGGAGTTGAACGCGATCACCGGCTTGTCGCCCGCCTTCTGGCGGGCCCGCGACGACAGCCCCTGGTGGCACAGCACCACGTCGGCGTCGTCGGGGATCTGGTTGACCGGTGAGTGGTTCACCGTGATGCCGTAGTTGCCGAGCCGCTTCTTCATCTGGGTGGTCAGCAGCACGCTGGAGCCCATGCCGGCCTCGCACGCGATGATGACCTTCTTGACGTCTGATCCCTGCACACTTGCCATGGTCTATGCCTCCTGTGGGCGTGCCTTGACGCCCTTGTTGGCGCGGGACTGCTCCTGCGCTTCCTCGACGTCCATCGTCTTCTCACGGCTGAGACGAAGGATGAACGCCGAGCTCACGAACGAAACGGTGGTCGCGACGATGACGCTCAGGAACATGCCGACGAAGTTGCCGCGTGGGGTCACCGCGATGTAGGCGAAGATGCTGCCCGGGGCCGGGCTGGCGACCAGGCCGGTGTTGGTGATCAGCGCGGTCAGCACACCCGAGGCGCCGCCGAGGATCGTGGCGATCACGAGCTGCGGCTTCATCAGCACGTACGGGAAGTAGATCTCGTGGATGCCGCCGAAGAAGTGGATGATCGCGGCGCCGGGGATCGACGACCGGATGTCCTTCGGGCCGGCGAACCAGTAGGCGAGCAACACGCCCAGGCCCGGACCGGGGTTGGTCTCGATCATGAACAGGATCGACTTGCCGGTCTCGGCCGCCTGGTCCGCGCCCAGCGGCGTGAACACCCCGTGGTTGATCGCGTTGTTGAGGAACAGGATCTTGGCGGGCTCGACGAT